>JAGLWT010000115.1 GCA_023133295.1 bacterium
CTTTATGAGAAGATTGACGCGAAAGCGCGCCGTGAAAACACAATTACGGGTTTGAAATGTCTCTTCAGGGCGATAAGCGGGATAAAACCGCTCATTATAGAGTTAGATGACGGGCAATGGGTAGATTCCGATACGGTGAACTTCTTCAAAGAACTTTTCAGAGCATCGGAGAAGCACTTCCTGGGAGTTATTTCGGAATGCAGGTATGATGAAAAGGGACAGGCAATGCATTTTGACCTGGGAGATACCCAGGTCGAGCGGATGTCTCTTGAAAGCTTGCCTGCATCACAAGCCCGAAAAATTGTGGAAGACCGCCTCGGCGGTAAGGTTGACGACCGTCTTTTTGAATCGATCAAGGAAAGAAGTTCCGGAAATACATTTTACTTTGAGCAGACCGCACTCTTTATTCAGGAAACCGCTGCGATCGAAAAACGCGGCGGTGTATGGTACCTGAAGCAGAAGGACCTTGAGATCCCCGATAAGATAAGCTCAATCCTTATTTCCCGAATGGACCGCCTGGAGCATGAGATAAGACATATGGTGCATACCGCCGCTGTATTGGGAAGAGAATTCCCGGTGGATATACTCTCTCTGATGCTCAGTGGTGAATTTGCCGATGATTCCCTTGAACGAGGCGAACAGTACGGTATTTGGGTGCCGCTTAATGAATTGAATTACATTTTCAGGTCCATTCTTTTCCGTGATGCCGCCTATCAGATGCAATTGAAAAAAACTTTGAAGCATCTTCATCTGCTCGCCGCACATTCCATAGAGCAAAAATATGAAGCCCGTCTGTCTGAATATTATTCAGTTCTTGCTTTTCACTATCAAAGGGGAGAAGACGATGATAAGGCCCGTAAGTATTTATTGCTGGCCGCTGATGATGCGCTTTCAAAATACAAGAACGAGGACGCGCTCGGTCATTATTCGGACCTTCTGCCGCTTGTCGCAGACCGCGTGGAAGAATTGGGTATCCGCTCCAAGATAGGTGATATCAATCAGACACTTGGACATTGGAAAACCGCTCAAAAGGTCTTTGAGGACAACCTTTTGCTGGCAGAAAAACACGAAGTACTCTTGATCATCGATAAAGCGAGAAGTGACCTCGGTTCTCTGCTGCGGGCAAAGGGGGAGTATGATAGAGCGGAGTCCCTATATAAGGAGGTCTTAAAGAACACAAAGCGCCGCAAGGATCCCTTAGCGGAGGCGGTAGCAGAGGGCAACCTCGGTATAATTCATTATAAGAAGGGGAAATACGCGCAGGCGATCACTTCCTATGAGAAGGAATATGATATTGCGGAGAAATTGAATAATAAGGCTGTCATTTCAACCGCTCTGGGGAATCTGGGGCTGGTGTTCTATAAGAAGGGAGATCTGGACAAAGCGCATAAGAATTTCAGCAGAAAGATCCATCTGGATGAAAGGTCGGGTGATCTTTCAGGCAGTGTTTCCGCTATCGGCAATCTTGGCCTGGTCCTTTTGGATCAAGGTGATATTCAAGGCGCGATGACGCAATTCAAAAAACAGCTCAAGCTCTCAAAGCGCTTGGGTGACCGTTCCAGGATCAGCAGTGCAGTCGGACATCTGGGCAATGCCTATTGGGAACTTGGGCAATTGGATCAGGCGGAGCGGTCATTTCAGAAATATCATACGGTCTCCAAGGAATTGGGGGATCTGAACGGTGAAAGCATATCCATAGGCAATCTTGGCGTGATAAACCTCCAAAGGGGCAATTATGAGAAGGCCGCAGGGTATCTCAAGGAAAAACTGCGTATTGCGGAGAAGCTCGAAGACCCGGGCCAGATCGCCTATGCTCTCGGTAATCTCGGGATAGCCTGCATCGAGTCGGATGATATTCCCGCAGCAAAAGAGCATTTCTTGAGAGTAATATCCATCGCAAAGAAAATAGGCAATAAAATGGCGCAGATCATCAGCTTTGATAATCTGGCTAATCTCTTCAAAGAGGATGGTGAGTTTACAAAGGCAGCGTCATATTGTGACAAGGCCGTTGAAATGGCAACTCTTGCGGGAGCCAAGGGAGTGCTGCCGACACTTTATTGTCATCGAGGGGAGAATCTCATGCATCTGAAGAAGTATGACGAGGTATTAGAGGATATCAAAGAGGGTGAATCCATTGCCAAGGAACTTTCTCAAGCCGGTATGATATTTCAGATCAATATGCTGAGATTGCGTCTGGATGCCGCCCAGGGAAAGGCCTCCGATGCTGTAAGAAAGGCAACAAAATTTCTGGACGAGACTACGGACCAGGAAGATCTTGCAGCCGTCTATAAGCTGATCTGGGAAATATCCGCGGATGACAAGAGCAGGAAGGCAGCTATACGCATTTATACCAAGCTGAACAAGGCTCATTCCGCCTATAGATTCCGTCTCGCATTAAAGCATTTATCTCTCTGAATTACTCCCGAAAAACATCAGGAATTATTTCACCGATTTGTTGATTTTCCCATATTAATAGGTTATAATTATTTGGTAATTTTTCAAATATTATAGGGAAAAGGAGCGTTTATGGGACTCTTAACTTTTAAGAAGGGAATACATCCCCCGGATATGAAATTCCTGGCAAAGGAAAAAAAGATCCGGCGCATTGAAGCGCCGAAGGAGCTATATGTGCCTATGAGTCAGCACATAGGAGCACCGGCGAAATGCGTCGTGAATAAGGGAGATGAGGTGAAAGCGGGATCGCTGATCGGAGAAAAAGGCGGATTTGTTTCCACAAATATCCATTCTCCTGTATCGGGTGTTGTGAAAGCGGTAATAGATCATCCCACAGTATTCGGAACAAAGGTGCAGACAGTCGTAATAGAGAATGACGGAAAGAATGAAAAGGCCTATCTTGACCCGGCGAAGCAATCCGCTGTTGAAACGATCGTACCCGGTATTCTTGCCGGCGGTATCGTGGGAATGGGCGGCGCCACCTTCCCGACCCATGTGAAACTTTCTCCGCCCGCGGATAAACCGATTGATACCATTATTATAAACGGGGCGGAATGCGAACCCTATCTTACCAGTGATTACCGCCTTATGCTGGAAACTCCTGAAAAAGTAGTCGCGGGACTTGAAATATTTATGAAAGCGGTTTCCGCCAAGAAGGGCTATATCGGTATTGAAGCCAATAAGAAAGATGTTCACGGCATATTTTCGAAGCTCTTGAAAGACAGGGATGACATGGAAGTTTCTTTACTTCAGACCAAATATCCCCAGGGTGCTGAAAAACAGCTTATATACGCGATCTTGAAGCGTGTGGTTCCCGCCGGCGGCCTCCCGATGGATGTCGGTGTCGTTGTTCAGAATTCCGGTACTGCCGCTGCGGTGGATGAACTCTTTTCGGAAGGGAAGCCCCTTTTTGAAAGGGTAGTGACCGTAACCGGAAACGGTGTCAAAGAGCCCGGTAATTTTATTTTCCCTGTCGGCGCCACATTAGAATTCGCCATCGAACAGGCAGGCGGATTGACAGATGACGCGGCGAAGGTCATAATGGGCGGCCCGATGATGGGGTTCTCAGTCGATAATCTGAAGATCGCAGTAAATAAAGGTACTTCAGGGATCTTGGTCCTAACTGAAAATGAGGTGATGAAGGAAGATTACGATGTATGTATAAGATGCGGTAAATGTATCGATGTATGTCCGATGTACCTCTCACCATACAAATACATTGAATTGGGCGAGCAGAAATTGTACACAGAGGCGGAGCGATGGAATGTGATGGACTGTATTGAATGCGGCTCCTGCGTTTATACATGCCCCTCCAAACGCCCGATGATACAATTCATAAAGGCGGAAAAAGCAAAGATCACCGAGCAAAGAAGAAAGGAGGCGGCCAAATGAAAAAGTTCTATATGTCGACCTCTCCTCATGTATTCTCCCGGGATTCTGTTAAAAAGGTCATGTGGAATGTTAATCTTGCCCTTCTTCCTGCAGCTGTCTGGGCGATCCTCAGATTCGGAATGGATGCGTTCATCTCGATGCTCGTCGCCATTACCGCTGCTGTTCTCGCAGAATGGCTCTTTGCTAAATTGTTTAAACAGAAGATCCGCCTTTGGGACGGTTCGGCTTTTCTGACCGGACTTTTGATGTCAATGACATTGCCTCCGGGAATGCCGATAATCTTCCTGATCGTAGGTGCGTTCTTTGCTATCGGCTTCGGAAAAGCGGTATTCGGCGGACTGGGATACAATCCCTTCAACCCCGCGCTTATAGGCCGGGCTTTTCTGGCGGCTTCATGGCCTGTTGCCGTCATTACATGGAAAGAGCCCACGGTCGGCGCGCTTTCGTCTATTTCCGCGGAAGCCGCGGGTACCCTGGCCTCTACTATTCCAGTGGAAGCAGTTGATACGATCACGAGCGCGACCCCGCTGGGTGCTTTGGGGCAGGCCTTCAGTCTCAATACTCAGGGAGTTATCGACGGCGCTCAATTGGATGCCGTTACGGGTGCGCTATCTTCAAAGGAAAGCATACTGGACCTCTTTCTTGGAAATATCGGCGGTTCCTTAGGCGAAATATCCGCATTGCTTCTGCTTCTCGGCGGCCTTTACCTTCTTTGGAAGAAGATCATTACTTGGCATATTCCCGTTGTGTATATTCTCACGGTGGGCCTTTTAAGCTGGGTCTTCGGCGGAAAGGGACTGATGGATGGGAGTTTCCTCTTCAGTATATTCGCGGGCGGTGTATTTCTCGGCGCTTTCTTTATGGCGACAGACCTCGTTACATCCCCGATGTACAGCAATGGCAAAATGATATACGCATTTCTTGCAGGTGTGCTTGTGGTAATGATAAGAAGATACGGAGGATACCCCGAGGGTGTCTGCTATTCCATTTTGATAATGAATGCGTTCGTTCCTATTATTGATAGATTTACGAAACCCAAACCCTTTGGTTATGTGAAGGAGGTGAGCAAATGAAAGATACCATGAAATTTGTGATCACTTTGCTTTTGGTAACACTGATCTCCGCCTTTGTGCTTTCTTTCCTATACTCAAAGGTACAGGATAAGATAGAAGCACAGAAAAAAGCGGCGGAGAATGACGCTATTAATTTCGTTCTCGATGATCCCGCTGAGATCGAGAAATTTGAAGAAGACGGCCTGAAATACTGGAAAGGTACCGATAAAAAGGGTGTTTTCTCCGGTTACGCCGTCCTTTGCGAGGCACCGGGTTTTTCCAGCACGATTAAGATCATCGCGGGATGCAATGAAGACGGCCGGATCATTAAGATAAAGATTATCGACCAGGCGGAAACCCCGGGACTGGGCGCGAATATGGAAGTTGTCCAGACCAATAAATACATATGGGATTTTATAACAGGCAAAAAGAGAGAAGCTGTTTCACCTATTCCCTTTTTCCAGGAGCAGTTCTTCGGGAAATCCTATGGTGAATTAAGAGTAGTTAAAGAACCACCCAAGGAGGGGAGTGGAGAGATCGAAACGCTGACCGGCGCTACGATCTCCTCGCAGGCCGCGGTGGATGCCATTAAGGCCGGTATCGGGAAACTTCTCGAAAGGGAGGGAAGCAAATGAAGGTCTTAAAGATAATAAAGAATGGAATATTATCGGAAAACCCGGTTTTCCGTCTGCTGCTGGGGCTCTGTCCCACGCTTGCCGTAACTACTTCGGCAAATAATGCCATCGGTATGGGGCTTGCCACAACATTCGTTCTTGTCATGTCGAATGTCATCGTTTCAATGATCAAGGGATTCATTCCCGCGAAGGTGCGCATACCCGCGTTCATCGTTGTAATAGCGACATTTGTTACTATCGTTCAATTTGTTATGGCGGGATTTCTGCCCGAACTCAACAAGAGTCTGGGGCTGTTTATTCCGCTCATAGTTGTCAACTGTATCATTATGGGTCGCGCGGAGGCCTTTGCCAGTAAAAATAATACTTTCCTCGCAGCGGTTGACGGCATAGCGATGGGTATCGGATTTACACTTGCCCTCACATTGATAGGCGGTGTCAGAGAAATTCTCGGTTCGAATACATTCTTCGGATATCTTGTTCTGCCGCAGAGCTATAAACCCATGTTGTTCTTCATTCTTTCTCCCGGCGGCTTCTTTACCATGGGAGTTCTTCTGGCATTTTTCAATTGGATCTCATCAAGGAAAAAGGAGGCATAAATGGATTTCGGAAGATTATTCGTTATCGCCATATCCGCAATTTTTGTGAACAACTTTGTTCTGGCCAGATTCCTTGGTATTTGTCCGTATCTTGGTGTTTCAAAGAAGTGGGATTCAGCTTTGGGAATGGGCATTGCCGTAATATTTGTTATGACGCTCGCTTCCTTCATTACCTGGATAGTTCAGCATTTTCTGCTTGCCCCGCCATCCGGGAAGTATGATCTCACAGATATTCTTCAGACCATTGCTTTCATTCTTACCATAGCCGCATTGGTGCAATTCGTTGAGATAGTTATGAAAAAAGCGATGCCCGACCTTTATAAGGCATTGGGTATCTATCTTCCGCTCATCACGACCAATTGCGCGATCCTCGGCGTGACTTTGCTGAATATCAAGAACGATTACAATCTGATAGAGTCGATCGTATTCGGAATTTCCGCCGGAGTCGGCTTCACATTAGCGCTCTTGATGATGGCGAGCATTCGTGAAAGGCTTGAGTCGGCAAAGGTGCCAAAGGTATTTAAGGGCATAGCCATCGCTCTGATAGTCGCGGCCTTGATGTCGCTGTCCTTCACCGGTTTTTCCGGTCTGATCGCGGAGTAGAAAATGACACTTATACTAATATCTATAGTGGTACTTGTTTCGCTGGGAGTGCTCTTCGGCATTGCTCTCGGTGTCGCGAACAAGGTATTTTATGTAAAGGAGGACCCCCGTATCGCGAAGATAGAGGAGTCCCTTCCGGGGGCCAATTGCGGAGCGTGCGGATATCCCGGATGCGCTGCCTATGCGGAAGCGGTTATCAAGGGAGAGGATATCGATAAATGTACTCCCGGCGGGAAGGACGCTATTGCCGCTCTCGGAGAGGTCATGGGCAAGAAAGCAGGTAAACAGAAGACCCGAAAGATCGCATATCTTATATGTCAGGGTGATCGGGAACTCGCACCCCGCAGATCGGAGTATACGGGTGTTAAGTCGTGCGCCGAGGTCAAGCTGGTCGGCGGCGGCGATAAATCATGTTCTTACGGGTGTTTCGGTTACGGTGACTGCGAAGATGTCTGCCCGTTCGATGCCATTCATATAATGGAGAACGGCCTGCCCGAGGTGGATGAGCAGAAGTGTACGGCCTGTGGAAAATGTATTGTCGCCTGTCCTCAGAATGTGCTGATCCTTCAGCCGGTAGATAAAGAGGTTCTGATCCGTTGTGTCAATCATGAGCCCGCAAAGGATGTGATGAAAGAATGTAAGGTCGGCTGTATTTCCTGTTCTATGTGTTTCCGAGCATGCCCGATCGACGGCGCGATCACAATGGAAGATAATCTTGCGATAATGCATTACGAGGAATGTGTCGATTGCGGAATATGCGCTCAGGTCTGTCCCAAGAACAGTATCACGGATAAAAGGTCGCAAGAGAGAAAGATCCCGGTGATCAACGAAGAGAAATGTAACGCTTGTACCCTTTGTTACAGGAAATGTCCGGTAGATGCCATAATCGGGGGCAAACCCAAAGAAAAGCATGTGATTAAGGAAGAGCAGTGTATCGGCTGTCTGAAATGTTATGATGTATGCCGTTTCGATGCTATCGACCTTGTAAAAGAGAGGCCGAAAACAATTGAATTTTATAAGGATAAGAAGTATAATAGAACAGATGGAGAGCATGTGAAGAAATGATAGACATTCATTCCCACATTATTCCCGGTATCGATGATGGATCTAAGAGTCTGGACGAGAGCTTTAAATACCTGAAAACTTTTCGGGAATTGGGCTTCAAGGGCGTGGTTCTTACGCCGCATTTCTATCCGGGTTTCTTTGAGACATCACCTGAAAAAACACTTAAATTAACCAAAGAGGTCGCTTCTTATATGAAGAAGTACTTCCAGGATTCGATGGAATTTTTCCCGGGAACCGAGGTTTACCTTTCGGAGGAAACTCTTGATCTGATACTGCAGAAGAAGGTTCTGACCATGAACAATAATGGCAGATACATACTTTTTGAAACGGATTTTTCATTTATGCTGCCGAATCTCGAAGAAATGATAAAAACCCTTCAGCACAATGGATATATGCTTATCTGGGCTCACCCGGAGAGGAATACCAAGATATGTGAGAATCCCGAAATATTGAAAACCTATATTGATCTGGATGTCCTTACGCAGATGAATCTCGGCAGCCTTGCAGGACAATTCGGCGGCAGGATACAGCATACGGCAAAGCATCTGCTGCAATCGGATATGATACATTTCATAGGGACGGATTGTCATTGTGACGGGAAGAGGGGTAATTATATCAAGCAGGCACTGGATGTTTTTGAGGATTGTGTAAATCCCGAATTGAAAGATATCATCCTTGAAACATA
Source organism: bacterium (assembly GCA_023133295.1). Lineage (GTDB taxonomy): Bacteria > AUK180 > AUK180 > AUK180 > AUK180 > JAGLWT01. Next base: position 8,483 of record JAGLWT010000115.1, read on the forward strand.
CCCTAAGAGGATGCTTGCGGGTGAGATCATCTATCCTTTTCCATATAAAAATGTCAGGAAATCCCGCGTGAAGCGTGTATTGAATTTCTTCGGTATAGGGAAATAGTTATGTACGAGATCAGTATCCTTTTGGTATTGACCTTTTTCCATTTCTTTTTATTTACTTTGGCCTGCTATCTGAGAAAGAGGTCTCTTGAAGGCGGTAAATTCTTCAAGAGCCGCTCGACCCCGGATAGAGATAAGAAACCGTTCTTTTTCGGCGCGCTCAGAGACGATCACTGATTTACCTTCTGCATTGGAAGAAGTGTATATGCAACAAGGTCCCGTCTCTTTAAATGTTATAAAGATATTCTGGTAGCATAAGAATAGACCGCCCCAATGTTGGCGAAGTTATAGTACTTCTTCAGCGTTTAAGTTGTTTATGGTAGAAGATTTAAATATAGTGAAGTTTGATTTATTCACTTAAAAGTTTTATACTTAGGCATAAAGGGGGCTCTTTATGAGATACGACGAGAAATTTGCGGGTGAGATCCTTGAGAAAGAAAAAGAACTTGCCAAGTTCGGTACGATTGACAGATACCTTTTCGTAGTCCTTGGCCTTGGCGCCTTGCTTTTCGGCCAATTTGTCCTGAAGATCTACAATGTTCCCATTCTTATCTACTTTGTTCTTCCCGGTATGGAGATCGCGCAGAACTTATTTATTCATTTTGTTTCCGCAAAGAATCTGTACCGAAGGTGGATGAAATTCGTGTTTCCGATGGTGGATATTATGGCTGCCTGTATCGTTCTCTTTTTTACCGGCGTGAATTCCAGTCCTTTCTTTGTGGCATATTTTCTGGGACTGATACACAATAGTTACGATATGGGATTTTTTATGACCATGTACATCGGCATCGCAAGTGCCCTCGCATATTGGGGTACAATATTTATTGCGCATGCAAGCAATATAGAAGGCTTGGAACTCCATTGGTTTACCGAAATGGTCCGCGGCATCTTCATTATATACATAGCATTCCTCTCAGGAACTCTTGGTAAAAGAGCCTTGGAAAAGGTGCGGGATATCAGAAAGGCCATGTTCCAAGTATCAAAAGGAGACCTCAGCGCTTCCATGGAAGATATCAAGGAGAAGGATGAATTCGGTTTCCTTTCCGTATCCTTCAATGAAATGATGGAAAGTTTGAATATCGCTAAAGAGCAGGCATTGGCCATTGCCGATGACCGGCTTGATGATGAAGTATTGACCGTGGAGCATTCCGGCGATTTCGGCGAGGCCTTCCGCGCGATGTCAGCGAGGATGCATATGGTATCGAGTATCGCCCGTCAGGTCGCCGCTGATGACCTGTCGAAGATCGATATGGAGGAATTGGCCGGAGAGGGTTCTCTTACGACCGCCTTCCATAAGATGATCGAGCGCCTGATAAATATTGCTGAATATATGAATCAAATAAAAGCCGGACAATTGAATGTAGATATCAGCGATGAATTCAAGAGCGGCGATGTCGGAAATGCCCTTTATTCGAATATGGAGAAGATCAAAGAGGTCATAGGTGAAATGAAGGACTCTTCGATAAAACTATCGGGTTCATCTACAGAGATCCTCGCTTCTTCCGAAGAGCTCAATACCGGCGCCACGGAATCAGCTGCCTCGATCGAGGAAACCACTTCAACGGTCGAAGAATTTACCACTACATCCAGGCAGATAACGGAAAATGCGGACATAGTTTCAAGTTATGCCGAAGATACCTTGAATAACGGAATCGAACTTGAGGAAAAGATAGAAGGCCTGATCACTTCGATGGTGGAGATAAAGGATTCGACAATGAGCACCACCAACAGGATCATGAAGTTGGGTGAACATTCCAAAGAGATCTCTGATATCCTTGCTATAATCGAAGAAATCTCTGTACAGACCAAACTCCTTGCCCTTAATGCATCTATTGAAGCAGTCGGCGCCGGTGAGGCAGGTAAAAGGTTCGGTGTGGTCGCTGAAGAGATAAAGAACCTCGCGGAATCGGTCAATGATTCGACGAAGAAGATCAAGGAGATCATCGAGACCATTAAAACATCTATCGAAGAATCGGTCATCTCGTCCGAATCTCAGATCAAGGATGTGAATTACGGTGTGAAGAAACTCGAAGGAGTGAGGGAATTCACGGAGCGGCTCAAAGCGGTTATGCAGAAAACAAATGATGCTTCCAAACAGATCAAGATCTCGACGATGCAGCAGAAGACGGCAGGGGATCAACTCCTGGAGGCGATGAAGGATATCACCGGAGTCGCGAATCAGACGGCGACATCTACAAGAGAGCTTGTCTCTCTCGTTGAAAATCTTAATGCGATCTCGCGCTCTCTGACCGATATGGCTGATTATTTTGAGGTAGATTAAGATTGACAATTTTTTTGTTTGCAAGAATCAATTTTCAATTGCGGTAATGAGGGAAAAATATGTTACAGAACAAGGCTGACTATAAAATAACATTTCAAAAGGAAGTACATGAAAAAGAGAAGGAACTGCTTCTTTTCGGTGCTACGGATCGTTGGGGGATCCTGATACTTTCTACAATAGTTCTCATTTTAGGAAAATTCGTATTCAAGGTATTTGAGTTCGACTGGATAATAATATTTATATCTCCCGTTATACTATTTGTGGAAAATGTCGTTCTGATATGGATATTAAAGACAGACAAATACCATCCGATCATTAAATATGTGCTTCCCGTCATCGATCTTGTCGCGGGGATGTGGGTCATCTATTTCACAGGATTTGCCCTCAGTCCGTTTATTCTGGCCCCGTTCATTTCGATCATCCATAACGGAGATGATTTCGGCCTGAAGGTCGCTTTATATGTTGCCTGTGTATATGCATCCGTTTATGTCGGTGCTGCGCTGATCTTCAGTCATTTCCCTATTTATATCAATGCTGATCACTGGTTCATCCATGCCATGAGAGTCGGACTTATTCTGTATATCGGAATGGTCTGCGCGGTATTGGGAGAGAAAAAGATCAATAAGCTCCGTCTCCTGAGAGAGGCGATGCATAAGGTCGAGAACGGACGAATAGATATTGAGATAGAGGTGACCCATAAGGATGAAGCGGGTTTTCTCGCAATCAGCTTCAATAATATGATGAAGAGCTTAGCGTTGGCAAAGATGCAGGCGGAAGCGATCTCTGACGATATGCTTGATGCTGAAATAATAAGCCATGAGTTCGAAGGTGATTTCGGAGTGGCTTTCCAACGCATGAAAACGACGCTTTTGAAGCTCTCTCAAGTCGCGAAACATCTGGAGAATGATGATCTGTCCGCGATAAATTTGGACGATCTCTCACGCGAAGGGACACTTTCCGGTGCATTCAGAAGTATGGTGGAGAGATTTATTTCCCTTTCGGAATATATGAATAGGATAAAAGACGGAGACCTGAGTATCAAAATCAATAAAGAGCAGGTGAAAGGCGACCTTGGCGGAGCCGTTTATAATAATATGCTGAAGACCAAGGAAGTCATTGGCGAAATGAAGGACTCTTCGATAAAACTATCTGGTTCATCTACGGAGATCCTCGCTTCTGCGGAAGAGCTCAATACCGGTGCTACCGAATCCGCCGCATCCATTGAGGAAACCACTTCAACGGTCGAGGAATTCACCACCACATCCAGGCAGATCACGGAGAATGCGAATATAGTTTCAAGTTATGCCGAAGATACTTTGACTAACGGCCTTGAGCTTGAAGAGAGGATAGACGGCCTCATCTCATCAATGGTAGAGATAAAAGAATCGACGATGAGCACCACCAACAGGATCATGAAACTGGGCGAACATTCCAAAGAGATATCTGATATCCTTTCCATAATCGAGGAAATATCGGTTCAGACCAAGCTCCTTGCCCTTAATGCTTCTATTGAAGCAGTCGGTGCCGGCGAGGCCGGCAAAAGATTCGGTGTGGTCGCTGAAGAGATAAAGAACCTCGCGGAATCGGTCAATGATTCGACGAAGAAGATCAAGGAGATCATCGAGACCATTAAAACATCCATTGAAGAGTCGGTTATTTCATCCGAATCTCAGATCAAGGATGTGAATTTCGGTGTGGAGAAACTTGAAGGGGTGAAGGAATTCACGGAACGGCTCAAAGCAGTTATGCAGAAAACAAATGATGCTTCCAAACAGATAAAGGTCTCAACAATGCAGCAAAAATCTGCCGGGGATCAGCTTTTGGAAGCGATGAAGGATATTGCGGGAGTCGCGAATCAAACGGCGACATCCACAAAAGAACTTGTTTCTCTAGTTGAAAATCTTAATGCGATCTCGCGTTCTTTGGCTGATATGGCGGATTATTACAAGGTGTAATTGATGGAAGACAAATTATCCAAAACACAGCTCTTCGGATTTTTCCAACAGGAGTTCGATGATCGTTCAACGGTTATAACGAATAATCTTCTGGAACTGGAAGCTGGGAAGGATAACAGCAAATTTATTAAACCCATATTAAGAGAGGTGCATGGATTGAAGGGATCCTCAAAGATGGTCGGCCTTGCAGATGTAGCCCGGCTGGTACACAAATGGGAGGATCTTTTCAAAGACATCTCCAATGACAAAGTGGCGTTTAATGACGAAATGCTCAACCTTTCGCTGCTTATCATTGATTCGATCGCTGAGGATGTCGAGAAGCAGATCTCCGAGGAATCTCCTCCGGCTTCCTATAATGACATAATCGGCGAGATCGAGAGATTGAGAAGCGGCCCCGCTCCGGAAGAGAAAAAAGAGATAAAAGAAAAAGAAAAGGAAGAGGAAGAGGAGAGGATCGAGGAAAATGTCGCGCCCGAAAAAGTGGCTGTAGAAGAAAAAAAGAAGAAGAAAGCCGGAAGTACAGCAAAGAAAGAAGAAACGGGATCAAAAACAGAGCAGAAAAGCAAGAAATCTCAGATAGCGGAAACCAATATTACCGTTCCCGTTAAGAAGATCAATTCTCTTATCGATTCCCTTGGCCAGATCATAATCAAGGATAATTTTCTGGCGAATATCGAAAAACGGCTGATCTACCTCCGGCGGCTCCTTGACAGTAACAAGAATCAAAAAGACTTGGCTATCGACCTCAAGGAGACGATAAAGATGGTATCCCGTGAGGTTCAGAGCAATAAATACTTCACAAGGGAACTCAAACAGGATGTTCTTTCATTGAAGATGATCCCTGTTCAGAAATTGACCGCGAAATTCCCCAGAATGGTATATGAGATCTCGCAGGAATTAAATAAAAGGATATCCTTTGATATAGTAGGGAACAATGCTGAGATCGAGGCAGAGGTCTTTGATAAATTGACCGATCCGCTGCTGCATATGATACGCAATTCCATTGATCACGGTATCGAATCTCCCGAGGAGCGTGATAAATTAGGCAAGCCGCCTATCGGTATTATTCATGTTTCCTTTGAACAAACCTCGGACAATATTATCATTCACTGCCGGGATGACGGAAAGGGGCTTTCAAGGGAGAAACTCTTGAAAAAAGGCATTGAGAGTGGTGTTGTAACGGAAAAGGAGGCGAAAAACCTCACCGATAGCGATATCTTTTATTTTATCTTCACGATGGGATTTTCTACCAAGGAAAAATTGTCCGAATTGTCCGGCCGCGGGATCGGTATGAATGTTGTTAAAACAACCATTGTGGATGAGCTCAAAGGCCGCATTGAGATAGACAATCGCCCCGGAGAAGGTGTAGAATTCGTTCTTTATATCCCATTGACATTGTCTATCTTGAATGTACTGCTTTTCGAAGGGACAGATGATCTTTTCGGTATTCCCATTGATTATATCCGCGGGATCTTCCATCGTTCGAGGATCAGGGTAAAAACCGTTAAGAAGCGCAATTATATTGAATTTGAAGGTTCTTTGATCCCGCTATATTCCTTTTCTCAGGTAGTAGGCCAAGTAAGCCCTTATGATGAGGATTTCATCCTTATCGGGGAATTCAATTTTATCAAATTTGCTTTTACCGTGGAAAATATTGTGGAGAAAATCTCAGCTGTGATCAAAAAACTCAATCCTCCCATTTCGGAGAACAGTTTGTACCTCGGATCCATAATTCTGGGAAACGGCAAATTGACCCCTATTCTTGATCCCGAATATTTTTCACAGGATGCTGCAAAATTCCTCATGGACACCAAGAACCTCCGTATCGAAGACAAAGTGAGTTACCGGATCTTAGTCGTTGATGACTCGATCACTACGAGAACCATTGAGAAGAACCTTCTGGTAGAACTCGGTTATGAGGTCGACGAGGCCGCCGACGGGGCTGCCGCCCTGGAATTGGTTTTGAAAAATCATTATGACCTGATATTTTCTGATGTACAAATGCCTGTAATGGACGGAGCAGAATTTCTATTGGCTATAAGAAGAAGAAAGAAGAGCAAAACGATACCGTTCGTATTCGTCTCAACGGTGGATAGCTCGATTCTCGATGTTCCTGCGAAATCATATCAATCCTTTATTAAGAAAAGAGATTTCACAATCAAACAGCTTGAGGGATTGCTGAGGGAATTATTATGATACGCATTTTGATCGTAGATGATTCGGTTGTAGTAAGAAGAACTCTTCGGGAGATCTTCATGGACGATGATAATATCGAGGTCGTAGCAGAAGCGCAAAATGGAAATGAGGCCGTATACTTTGCCAAGAAGTTCATTCCGGATGTGATCACAATGGATATACATATGCCCGGCGGCAATGGATTTATGGCCATTGAGAAGATCATGAGAGATAACCCCACCCCCATACTTATCCTGACAGCTTCGGCAGGCATTTCCGATGAGGTATCGATCTTTCAGGTCTTGAAATACGGTATTGTTGACATATTCGAGAAGCCCGATATCATGGAATGGGAGAAAAACCCCACTTTGAAGAAGAAATTCTTTGAGAAGCTCCATGAATTGTCATTTCTGAAAGACAGAATGAAGAAGGTAAAGAGAGAAAGAAAATATATCGCGTCAGAGATCAAATTACTGGCAATAATCTCTTCAACAGGCGGCCCGAAGGTCTTAAAGGATATTTTCTCGTCATTGAAACCTGAGCTCCGTGTTCCTATCTTATGTGTGCAGCACATCTCCAGGGGATTCGGGTCCGGGCTGATAAAATGGATGGACGCGTTTTCCGTTCTGCCTGTTTCTACTGTTGCTAATAATGAAAAGTTGAAAAAAGGCCATATTTATTTCCCACCGGACGATCATCATCTGGAGATCTCTCACAACCTAAGGGCTGTTCTAAACCAGAAAGAGCCGATCTTCGGCCTGCGTCCCGCGGGAGATTACCTATTGAGATCAATGTCCTTTCTCGGAGACCGCGGAATGGGAATAATCCTTACGGGAATGGGAAGTGATGGCTCGAAGGGGCTTAGAGAGATCTATATGAACGGGGGATATACCATAGTTCAGGACAAGGAATCTTCAGTGGTATGGGGAATGCCCAAGAGCGCAGTTGAGCTCGGATGTGTAAATGAAGTTCTTGGTGTATCGGAGATGGTAGATAGGATCAATGAATTAATATGAATTTACCCTCAACTTTGTCCTCATTTGTTCTGGATCGCTTCGGGATCAATCTGAATCCTGAAAAGACAGAAGCGGTACTGAGCTTTTTGAAGGAGACAAAGGGATTATCTGAAGACAATTTAATTGCTGCGATCAACGCGGATTCTGTCCTCTTATACGATCTGATAAACAAGATAGTGGTTCCTGAAACCTATTTCTTCCGTAATCTCGAACACCTATTAATTCTGATAGATATTTTAACCAAGGAATTCACGGGCAGGAAAAGTCTCATGTTCTTATCTGCCGGCTGCTCTACCGGTGAGGAGGCCTATACCTTAGCCATACTTCTTAAAGAAAAATTTCCGCATCTTTACGAGAATTCCATGATCTACGGCATTGACCTCAATCCGAAATCCATTGAAAAAGCTAAGCATGGCGTTTATACCAAATCTTCCATCAGGAACGACATGATGGGTGTTGGCAACAGGCACATAAAGAGGCTATCACCATATGAATACCGGCTTTCCGATGAGATAAGAGGGAAAGTTGTTTTCAAACAGGGCAATCTTCTGGATTATGATTATTGCTGCTGGACGAAACAATATGACATTATTCTCTGTCGAAATGTTTTTATTTATTTTGATACAGACCACATTTTGAAGGCGCTTAAGCGTTTCTACGATATAATGCATGAGAACAGTTATCTTTTTGTGGGGCATTCTGAGATGATCAATCAGATATCAACGGAGTTCCAACCGCTTTTGCTGAGAAACAGCTTTGTTTTTCAAAAAGCCGTTGAGAAATCACCCGTTTCTGAAAACGATTTGATAATAGAGAATAAGCCGCCGAAAAAAACCGATAAGAGAACGGAAATGCCCAAGTCAAAGAAACTGACCGCGGTAGCGATTGAAGAAAATGAAATGAGACTTGAAAAGATCAGAGAGAAGATCTCAGAGGAATTGTACGGAGATGCCAAGGAAATGGTACATAAGTATCTGGAGGATTATCCAACTTCTCTTCATGCAAGCATCTTATCCGCGACACTGCTCTTATTCGATCAGAAACACGATGAGGCGTTGGAACTCATTGATTCGATCGTGAAGGTCCCCGAAACAAAGTATTACATTTTCTTTCTGAAGGGTATACTCTTTTCAGAAACAGGGGATTTTTCTATGAGTATCAAATTCTTTAAACTGGCATTGGTCGAGAATCCGACATGCCTGATCTCTAATTTCTTTTTGGGATTTATTAACGAAGAGAAAAGATATTACCGCATTTCTCTGAAGTATTATACGGAGACGATACGAAATAAAAATCTCTTTATTAAAGATAGCGTTCAAAAGATCATGCCGCATCTGAGCGGAAAACAATTAAGGGACCTTGCCCAGAAGAAATATACAGCTTTGAAAATTAAGGAGGCAGCTTTATGAAATTATTATATGTGGAAGACAGCACCACACTTGTGAAGATGGTAAAATTCTATCTCGAACAAAAAGGGATCGAGGTCTTCAGTTGTGATAATGTCGATGAAGCCATTGAAATATTGGATAATGAGCAGATAGATTTCATCCTTGCGGATATAATTCTGAGAGGTACTTTCAAAACCGGATATATCCTTGTAAGAGAGGTGAAGAAGGACCCCAAGTTGAAGGATATCCCGATCGTCCTCACCTCCACGAGAAATGCGAAATCGGCCACTATTACAGCTCAAAAGGTAGGTGCTGACGGCTTTGTGGAAAAACCATACAATATGGATGATCTTTACAAGACGATCATTGAGGTAATGAATGAAAGTGCTTAAATGCGCTATAGGAGAAACCTCATTCGGATTTGAATTGAAGAGAGAGATCGAGGAAGTGATCGAAGCCGTGGAGGTCCGCCAGTTCCCCGGCCAGAAGAAACAGACGGTCGGTTTTTTTAATTATCGCGGGCGTGAAATTCAATTACTGGACCTTGCGCATATATTGAAATGGAAGTACAGCAAGGAGTATGTGAACAGATTTATCATTGTCATTAGGGATAAGTCGTTTGCTTTTCTGGTGGATCACATAGACAATATTTACGATCTACCCGATGAAAAGCTGGAGGACCCTTCCGATCATAAATTGCCGAATGGGGAAATGATAGCAAAGGTCTATGTTGAGGGAAGTTATCCCATATATGAGATATCTAAGATACTGGAGAAAATAAAAGATGGAAGAAAAAAACATTCTAAAAGCAAGAGCGCTTAAGATCTCCAGAGAATCCAAAAAATCTGTTCACGAAGGCAAAAAGCGTTTTATTGTGATCCGTGTGGGGAAGAAGCACTTTGCTGTCCGCTATGAAGAGATCATTTTTATCGGACAGAATCGGGAGATACGGATACTTCCGAAAGTGAGCTCGCCTTTCATCGGGATCGTAAATTTCAAAGGAACGATCTTTAATGTCGCAGATATAAAATTGCTCTTAAATCAAAGCGATCAATCCAATAAAAAAAACCTGATCTTCCTAAAGAAATATTTCATCGCCTTGGTGTACGATGATGTCGATGACCTTGTATTTATTTCCGGGAATGCGATAAAATCGATATCCAACTCCGATTTTAACTTTATTAAAACATTCTATTCCCATGATGAGCAGGATGTGTATATTATTAATTTAAAGGAATTCTATGAAACATGTGTTAGTAGTTGACGATTCTCTTGTGATCAGAAAAACCCTGGAGGAGTATCTTCAGAAATCGGGCTATAAGGTCTCTACGGTTGAGGATGGCGCGAACTTCTTTAAGTTCATCAGCGAAACCATTCCGGATCTGATAATCCTTGATAAGATACTTCCCGATGAAGATGGCTTCGACATTTTATGCAAATTGAAATTGAATCAGAGTTTCAATAATATTCCTGTTATTTTATTTACGACACACGATGAGTTCGAAAATGAGATGCAGGGCCTGAAGCTGGGAGCCGAGTGTTTCCTGTCAAAAGATACAAAGCTCGAGGAATTGGAATTATGGGTGGATAAACTGATAGCGAAGCAGGAGAAGATCAAGGTTATTAAAGATAATCTGGACAGCTTGTCAAAGGAGATCGCGGACAAGGAAGGAATAATTCTTGAGAAGGTCATGGAATTGAGGGATACCAATAGAAAATTGAGAAATCTTTCCGAGGATCTGATCCAAGTACTCTTGAAGACATTGGAAGTCAGAGATGTGTACACAAGAAATCACTCCATGAATGTATCAAAAATGTCTCTTATCATCGCTTCATATATGGGAATGAATCATGATCAGGTAGCTGATTTGAAGATCGCAGGCTATTTGCACGACATCGGCAAAATCGGCATCACCGATTCCATATTAAAATATCCGAGCCGCCTGGATGATAAAAAGAAGAGAGTGATCGAGAATCACGCGAACATCGGCGGAGATATCATCGGGTCGGTTTCATCTCTCAAACATCTGGCGGGCTTCATCAAGCATCATCACGAGAATTTTGACGGGACCGGATATCCGGATCATCTGAAAGGAGATAAAATACCTGCGGAATCAAGGATCATCAGGATCGCTGATTTCTTTGATGCTTTATCGACCGACAGGGTGTACAGACCTGCATTTTCAGTAGAGAGAACAATAGCCATGATGAAGGACAAATCCGGGCAATTCTTTGATCCCGAGATCTTGGATATATTCCTGGAAGTAATAAATAAATCCTCTCCTATCAAGACGTAAACTATTTTATCTCGAGGAAAAATAAATATTTGAAACAATATATGAAGCTTCCTGAGATTCTGGAGGATAGGATGAGAAAAGGAAATTCAATTATTGCCGCTTGTGTGATCCTGCTTTCTGCATCACTGCTATTTTCATGTACGAAAAATATTAAGACCGATGAAACTGACATCAGCGGAACGCAAAGCGGATCGCAATGGGTAGGAACGCTGACCGTAGGTGTTGTGGAGATGCGTCTTCGTTTCAATTTCGTTTTCGATAAAGAGGGCAAATTAACCGGCACTATGGATTCAATAGACCAGGGGGTCGAAGGCATTCCTTTTTCAGATGTACTCTTTGACGGGAAAAAACTTGCCGTCTCGGTTGACTCGGTTCAAGGGACATACCGCGGGGAGCTCTCCGAGACCAAAGATATGTTCAAGGGTACATGGTCTCAGGGAGGCCAGCAATTTGCATTAGACCTGAAGAGAGAGACAGAAAAACTGGAATTGGTGCGGCCTCAGGAACCGCAGCCGCCTTTTCCCTACACTACGGAAGACATCATCTTTACAAGTCCCTTCGAAGGCAATACGATCGGGGCTACTATCACTATTCCGGAAGGCAAAGGGCCCTTTCCCGCTGTTGTGATGATCAGCGGTTCCGGTCAGCAGGACAGGGATTGCTTCATTATGGGGCATCGCCCGTTTTTAGTGATAGCCGATCACCTTGCGAGGAATAAGATCGCTTCGATTAGGTATGATGACAGAGCCATGGGTGAATCGATAGGGCAATTAGAAAGCGTAACATCGGAGAATTTCGCAGATGACGCTTTGGCGGCTCTTTACAAACTCAAGAAGCACGGCAAGATCGATCCGAAGAAACTTGGAATGATCGGCCATTCCGAAGGCGGCATGATCGCCCCGATCGCATTTTCAAAGGATCCGGCGGATATCTCTTTTATGGTCCTTCTGGCCGGTCCCGGAACAAGAGGCGATATTCTGCTGATGAAACAATCCGCAATGATACTTGAAGCGATGGGACAATCTGATGAAGTTACAGCTCAGGCCTTAAAAATGAATCGGCAGATATACGATGCCGTAATAAAATATAATGATGACCTCACAAGGAAATTAAAGGTCGCAACGATATTTGCCGGAGAAGAGATTACATCTGAAGAGCAGATCGCGGAGAAGATCCCGCCGGCGATGATAGCCAAGATAGAAACCATAACTACTCCCTGGTTCGTATATTTCCTGAATTATGATCCCGTCCCGTTTTTGAAGAAGATCTCGGTCCCCGTACTCGCATTGAATGGAGATAAAGACCTCCAGGTATATTGGAAAGATAATCTTGAAGGCATAGAGAAGGCATTAAAAGCTTCCGGCAATGAAGATGTCAAAACCCGGATGTTTCCGACACTGAATCACCTTTTTCAGCACTCTGAGACCGGGGTGATCTCAGAATACGGACAAATAGAGGAGACCTTTGCTCCGGAAGCATTGACTATGATCTCAGAGTGGATCAATAGTAAATAGAGGATAGAGGTTATAAAAACAGTACGGCGTACGAGGTTCGAAGTACGAAGTGAAAATGAAGCCAATATTCACACCCGTAACCGAAAAACCGTTATTTCGTTTACATCAATAATTCTTCTGTTACAATCGTATTATGCCGTACCCCAAACAAGATATGGGACATGTCGTACGCCGCAGGCGTTCGTCTGTCCCGATGTAAAAGTTCCAAGCGGAGAGTTGAAAATTGTGAAGCAATTGTACACTCTTCGCAATGTATAGAATCACACGATAACATTCTCCACGCCTCCTTTTAATGTCATTCTGAAGGAGTCTTAGCGACCGAAGAATCCATCCCCTTTCTTATCCCCACTTCACACGCGACACTTCACACTTCAGACCGCATTTATCGTTGAAATTGACTCAAATCTAAACATTCCATTGTCATCGTATTTATGAATCAGAACACCAAACTCTACGCAATGTTAGTGTTCTGATTCTTCCCAGCCCGCTCCGATAACGGTTTTACCGGAATATATTACTGCCAATTGTCCGGGTGTGATTACAAGAGGTGAGGAAAGTCTTAAAAAGAAATCATCATCCACTTTCTCGAGATCGCAGGATATTGCCTTAGAGCGGTATCTGACCTTGACCTTCAGCGGCAATTTCATGACCTTCGCAAGAGGGAGGTGGAGCATCAGGGATGAAAGTTTGATATTCATAGAATAGAGCTCATTCTTCTCTGCCACATGAACCGTATTGTTTTTCGTATCGATCATTTGTACATAAAGAGGGGAAGTGTGCGCGAGACCCAACCCCTTCCTTTGTCCCACCGTATAGTGAATAATACCCTTATGCTGCCCGATCTTCTTTCCATCTAAGAGGAATGCTCCCGGCTTGGACAGATGCGGCCGCTGTTTTGTCAGCATTTCGGAATAATGTGAATCACTTAAAAAACAAAGATCTTGAGATTCACCGGGTAATTCAAGATCAGAGAAATTCCGCTTGTGGATATTGATGACCTCATTTTTTCTAAGGTCCCCCAATGGGAAAATTATTTTCTTTCGGATCTCTTCATCCAATAGGGCCAGGAAGTATGATTGCTCCTTTAGGGTGTCTTTTCCCTTAGAAATGAGATCAATGCCGTCAACGGTGCTTACACAAGCGTAATGCCCGGTCGCTATGAGGCCCGCGTCATATTCACCGAGAAGGTCAAATAACAGCTTGAATTTAAAAAGGCGATTGCAGACAACACAGGGATTCGGTGTTCTTCCGCGTGAATATTCATCAATGAAATAATCCAGAACGGATCTTTGAAATTCTTCTCTTTTGTCTAATACGCGATACTTTATATCAAGTCTGTCGCAAATATCTTCCGCACGGTCAGTGGACCTTTCCGCTCCGCCTGTTAGAAATCGTACTCCGATAATTCTATATCCCTGCTCCTTGAGGAGATATGCGGCAACAGAGGAATCTATACCTCCGGAAATACCTAAGATAACTGTTTTTGGGGTCATGATGCCTGTTCGGCTTCGTCTAAAACTATTACATGAGTATTTTTTAAAGAGAAAACGATCTTGAGAAGCTGAAAGTCCGTATATCCGGTAAGGAGTTTGATGTCCTCTATAGCCTTCGTGTCATCTACCAAGGAAAGAACCTTCCACTCATCGGGGTGAAGGTCGATATTTTCAATGCCCTCCAACTCAATATTCAATTTGAGAATGAATTGATTATGAGGGATCTCTTTCGTAATACGGCTGGTCTCATCAATTCGTCTTGAGCCTTCCATGATGATGTTTTCGACGGATACATTCAATGGGAAGGGGATATGCTCTTCTTTCTTCGCCATCTCGTTTGAAAAGTGGAATTGACCGTCTTCCCAGGAAAATATCGCAAAGATCGATTCAAGCATGTAGTCTTTCAGGCCGGTCTGTATATCGCCTTCGCTGATGCCGTATCTGTCCTTGAGGATATCTCCAACTCTCTTGGTATTTTTCCCGTCTCGTTGGATTTTAAGCGCCTCTCTCAATTGAGCTTCATTGATCACCTTGGATTCGATAAGCATATCTCCCAGCTTTTCATTTTTTTCCATGCTGCCGGTCATGAGAATATTGCCTTCTTTGAAAATAACCTTCTTCCCGTCCCATGAGTTCCACAGGTCAAGTGTACCGGTTTTCATTTCAAGATGGACGAGTTGAAGAACCTCGGAAAAGAAGAGATCGTCAAAGCTTCCGGAAAAACTCATTCGTCACCAATTGAAGAGATTTTCGAGGTCTTCATCAGAAGGGAGATCCTTTTTTGAAGCCTTCTTCTCCACCTGCATCTTCTCCAGGTAGGGGAGCAGGGCTGTTACGGATTTTTGAGAGTACATCCGTATGAGGCCGATGGGTGTGGTATTTGCGAAAATAACGACAAGTATCCCACAATCACCGATCGCGAGCATATGGATATTCTCTTTATTGCCCTCATGAAGGACAAGCGTGAATTCCGCTTCACCAATGAGTTTGGCTAATTCATTGGTAGCGCCGAAATTCCCGGCGGTAAGTGTTCCCAGCAATATCGGGTCAATAGAAGGATCACTTTCGGTGTTTGTGATGAGATGTCCGGAATCATCAACTATCAGTACGACGAGGCATTTTGATTGTGTCTTCAATTTTTCGATGATATTGTTCATCTGATTGAGATCTTCAGGCTGAAGTACTTTACTTCCCTTAAACATACTAACCCCCCAACTTATTGAGAACCATCTTAATAACGGTTTTCAGTGCAGACATAACGCCGATCCCTTTATGAGCAACTCCCTCAAAAGTGGGAACTTTTCTAAAATTGAGCGTTTCCTCAAGTTTCTCAACAGGAACTATATTGGGGAGATCTCGCTTATTCCACTGCATGACCAGGGGGATATTCCTTATATCAAGGCCCTGTTCTCTGAGATTAAGAGCCATATCCTTTAATGATGATTTATTGTCGTCCATCCTGTCGATCTGAGAATCTGCAACAAACACAATTCCATCCGCCCCCTTCAATATGAGCTTCCGGCTATTGGTATATATTGCCTGGCCCGGGACCGTGTATAATTGGAATTTAGTCGTGAATCCTTTTATTTTCCCAAAATCAAGAGGCAGGAAATCAAAAAACAGGGTTCTCTCTGTTTCCGTAGCGATCGCTATCATCTTTCCTTTATATTGGGTGTCCATTCTTCCGTAAATGAACTTCAGATTGGTCGTTTTTCCCGAGAGCCCGGGACCATAATATACTATTTTGCAAATTATCTCTTTTTTTGCGTAATTCAGCATTGTCATGGTCAGCCTCTAAAAAATATCATCAAGATCATCTATCATCAATGAGTCAAAGTCGAATTTCTTGGAAGAACCATCCTTCTCTTCGGCTTCTTCCTTTTCAATTTTTTCCTTTTTAGCAGGCTTGGGTTTCTTCTTGGAGGGTTTAACCTTATCCAGATCCCTTTCCTCGAAGACCTTGGCTTTCTTTATAACAATACCTTTTCCTTTTACAATTTCCTCAAAAATGATCTTGAGTGTTTCCTTCATCTCTTGAGATTTCTGTTTCACGACGCCGAGTATCGTGTTGGCGTCAAAGAGAATGATAAAGATCGCGAAATTCTCAACACTGGAGATGAGTATATTATTCTTAGTACCTTGGTGGAAGAGCAGTGAAAATTCGCTTTGGCCGAGCAGATTGGCAATCCCCTTGGTCGTAGCATAACTACCCGCTGCCATTGCGGCGATATTTGTGAAGTCAAGAGTAGAGATGTCTCCTTTCGTCGTCAGGATCTCTCCTCCCATATCGCAGAGTATGGCGCATGTAACACCGGCATCATCGAGGAAATTCTCGAGGATCTCGTTGATTGGATCTATTTTATTGCCGATTTGCGATAACTTCATAATTTATTAATATCCGGCTAATCCCTTATAGTAATTCCAGCTCTTATCCACATCCTTCTGGATGATCTCAATAACATGCTTGTTCTTATCGGTGAAAAGGTGCTTGAATCTGCCCTGTGACTTCAGGAATTCTTCAACGGGTATCTTTGGCATTTTGCCCTCTGCGATAAGTTTGGACTCGCCGGTAAGGGACCATTTGCCGTCTTCAAATTCGATAAGCGGCCAGAAACAGGTCTTGACTGCTGTCTCTGATAATTTCTTCCAGACATCCGAAGGGATCTTCCATCCCGGAATACAGGGCGCGAAGTATAAGAGGAAAGTGGGGCCTTGAGTTTCAATGGCCTTCTTTGATTTCTTCATTGCATCCATCCAATTGTGAGGAGATGTGCTTGCCGCATAAGGAATGTGATGAGCGGCTACTATGGAAAGAAGGTCTTTGCGTGATTGTGTTTTTCCGTAACTTTCACTTCCGATAGGAGTAGTAGTGGTGTTCGCGCCGATCGGTGTCGCCGATGATCTCTGAATACCGGTGTTCATATACCCTTCATTGTCATAGCATACATAAAGCATATTATGGCCTCTTTCGAGGGCTCCCGATAGGGATTGCAGGCCGATATCATAGGTTCCACCATCGCCGGCGAACGCTATGAACTTAGCGTCCTTATTATGTTCTGGTACCTCGCCGATCCTTGATAGCGCATTATGTGCCGCCTCGATACCGGAAACCGTGGCCGCGACATTTTCAAATGCATTATGGATCCAAGGATGATTCCAGGCAGTATAAGGATAAATAGTGGTCGCGACTTCCAGACACCCTGTGGCGTTGCCGATGATCTTCGGGTGATCCGTGCTCATCAATACCTGTTTGACGATTACAGGTACGGGACAACCACCGCACATACGGTGTCCGCCGTTAAGTGGAATTTGTTTATTAATAAGATCTTTTAATGTTAATGCCATGATATTCTCCTACTCCCTGACGCCCAGGTATTCGAAGGTCAAATTCCCTTCGCCTGTGTCTTTGAGTTTTTGCAAATTATCTACTACGGTTTCGATCATTGCCAGATTGGTATCCCTACCACCGAGTCCGTG
Source organism: bacterium (assembly GCA_023133295.1). GTDB lineage: Bacteria > AUK180 > AUK180 > AUK180 > AUK180 > JAGLWT01. Next base: position 26,184 of record JAGLWT010000115.1, read on the forward strand.
GATGTATCCTTTGATCATTGGCGCATTTTCAATTCCGTACAGAGCCGCCAATGTTTCGCTGTAAAGGGGAGGCATGGCTCCGAATGAATCAGATCTGTCAAGAACGACAACGGCCTTGAACTTAGGCAGAAGGTCTCTCAGATAATCCACCGGGAACGGGCGGAAAAAGCGGGGTTTCACCGCACCGATCTTGATGCCTTTTTCTCTTGCTGAATCTACTACGGTCTTAACATTTCCCATTACGGAATTCAATCCCATAATGATCGTATCCGCGTCCTCTGTCCGGTATTCCTCGATCACCGAATACTTTCTGCCGAATTCCTTGGCATATTCGTTCTGTACTTCTTCAACGACCGCAAAGACCTTCTTCATGGCTTCGTGCTGCTGTTTCTTATGCTCAAAATAGTAATCCTGAAGGTCCAATGGGCCCATTGTAAAGGGTTTGTCAGCGGTAATAAGTCCTTTGAACTTCTTCTTTCCGATAAATTTCTGTACCTGCTCGTTTGTAAGCGGCATCACATTTTCAACGGAGTGAGATGTGATAAATCCATCCTGGCAGACCATTGCCGGTGTAAGGACATCAGGATGTTCCGCAATTCTCAGCGCCATGATAAAGCTGTCATATACTTCCTGATTATTTTCATTGAATATCTGTATCCAGCCTGAATCTCTGGCACCCATGGCATCCGAGTGGTCGCCGTGGATATTGATCGGGCCGGATAATGCTCTATTTACGACCGCCATAAGGATAGGAAGCCTCATTGACGAGGCAATATAAACTATCTCCCACATCAAGGCGAGCCCGTTGGATGCGGTAGCCGTCATCGCCCTTGCGCCGGCAGCTGCCGCGCCAACCGTCGCGGACATCGCGGAATGTTCTGATTCCACGGTCACATATTCTGTATTAACTTCTCCATTCGCTACATATTCCGAAAATTTCATCGCAACCGGTGTCTGTGGTGTAATGGGATAAGCTGCTACAACATCCGGATTGATCTGTTTCATCGCAAAAGCGGCAGACTCTGCTCCGGTCAAAGCTATGTATTTTCCCATCTTACTTCTCCTCTTTGATCATATCGATCGCCTTCACAGGGCAAATAGCGGCGCAAACACCGCAACCCTTGCAATGATCATAGTCCTGGCCATCCATCTTTCCATCTTTGATCACAATGGAGTTATCAGGACAGAACATCCAGCATTGAAGGCAGTTTATACATTTATCAAGGTCAGTAATGGGTTTGTAAGTTCTCCAGGTCCCCGTAAAATAATGCTGCGAATTTCCCGCTTCCAGAATATTTCCACCGATGGGTAGATCCTTCCACCCTTTCTTTGTCTCGGTCATTTCTCCACCTCCTTATAGGCAGCTTCAAGCGCTTCTATGTTCTTATTGATAATATCCTTGCCGTATTTTGTCATGAGCTTCTCATGAATGTGTTTTTTAACCTCTTCGAGTTCGATAAGTCCCGTGATCTTGGAGAACGCTCCCAGAATCGCTATATTGGGGATGTTCTTACCGAGTACCTTAACCGATATACCGGTAGCATCAATAGCATATACCTTGGCATTTTTATTGCCCAGCTTGATCTTCGAGCGGATCTCCTCAACAGAATTGTCGGTGTTGATCAGGATCGTGCCATTGTCTTTCAACTCTTCATTGAAATCGATATTCTGCAAAAGAGAAGGGTCGATAACTATGATGAAATCGGGGTGTGTGATCGCTGTATGCAGCCTTATCTCAACATCAGAAATACGATTGTACACCTTAAGAGGTGCACCCATTCTTTCCGGACCATATTCCGGGAACGCTTGTACGAACTTATCAGCAGTTATAGCAGCATCCGCTAGGAGGATCGCACCGGTTTTAGCACCAAGTCCTCCTCTTCCGTACCATGTTATTTCAAATACATTACCCATTGAAGCCTCCAAAGGTCAAAATGTTTCCTTTTATTATATTGTATTTCGACAAATATTTCAAGGAGTAGTTCTATAAAAATTAAAATAATTCCTATGAAATATCATAAGAAATTCAATGAATAAAATCCCTGATAATGGGGTATAATAGGCGCATGCCTCTTTTTTGTTTTTGTGTTGTGAATTTGTTATAATATCCATAACGGAGTTGAAATGGAAGTTAAAGGAATCTCAATAAAGAATTGTAAGGATTGGGTGCTCGCTTCACATAGCGAAGCCGACTGGGAGGCATTGGTGGATGCTCTGCCGGAGGACTCAAGGAAGGAATTGACGGATTATTCGGTTTTTTCAGGCAAATGGTATCCGGTAACTGTATTTGAGGATGTGAACAAATATATTATTGACAGATGGGGTAAGGGAGATCATCGAATTATTTTCCGTATTGCCCGTGAAGGCGCTGTCAAGAATTTGAAATCAGTTTACAGGATCTTTATGAAGGTCGCATCACCCGCCTATGTTCTCAAGAAGACAGCGGTGATGTATCGGCAATTTTATAATTACGGCGAAATGAAGGTTATTCAGGATACCGTGGGTGATGTTATTATCGAACTTCACGATGTTCCTGATCAGAGAATAATATTTGAACGCATCTCGGGCTATATGGAGGGTGTTCTGCTTGCCACCAAAGCAACGGATCCGAAGGCAGTTTTCGAATATCTGCCCGATGAGAGAAAGACGATATTTAATATAGTATATAAATAGGGGGAATTATGGAAATGTCAATGAGAGATCAGACCTATGATCATGTTAAGCAGCTTATGCTCACGCTCTACGGCGAAAAGAATATCAGCATCCTGAAAGATGTTGACGGCAATGAGAACGGGATGGGAATGTACCGCGGATCGACGGATGTTCAAATACATGTTTATCCGTACAAACAGGACTTGTCCGTGATAACGATCTCGGCTGTTCTCACTTATCAGACCGAGGCGACAGCTGAACTTTTTGAATGGATATCCATCACAAATCCGAAGATCATGTTCGGCTCTTTGGGATTCATTGAGTATAATGAGAAACCCGGGTGGGGGAATGTCAGCTTTTACTGCGACCTTTACGGAAGGACCATTACAAAAGAAGAATTATGCAATGCGGTTGACAATGCCGGGTATATGGCCGATAAGAACGACGATTTCGTTGTACAGAAATTCGGCGGATTAACCACAGAGCAATCACTTGAAAGTCAACATGACAAAGGGAATCAGGTAATAGAGGGAAAGGGGCTGGATTTCTCTGATTTCGAATAGAAAAATAGAGGCTAGAGGCTTTGCTTCGCGGAGCACAAGGGACACGCTACGCAGTGGACCCAGGGACAAGTGGACCCAGTGTCCCAGGGACAAGTTGGGATGAAAAAAGGAAAAATGAAGAGAGGAATAATAGAAATTGATTATTGATTTCTTCACGTAACACGCCCAAAGCACAAGAAATGAGCCTTCCGGCTCACTTATGCGTTGGTTTGCATATTCTCAATTATCGGTTATAATATCTACATGGATTTTCAAATCTTTCTTCCACCTCCAATATTCTCGCTGCGGGATCAGGGAAAATTCTCCGGATCGGTACTATTCCTCGATATAGCCGGTTTTACTTCGATGACATCCCGACTTGCCAAGCAAGGCACAGCTGGAGCCGAGGCCATTGCGGATCTTCTTAAGAATACATTTTCTCCGTGCATAGACATTGTTTACAATAATGGTGGATGGATCACGAGATTCGGCGGAGATGCTTTCACCGCGGTATTTCCCCGCATTCCGGCATCCTCCTTGGAGAAGGTCGCTCAAGATATCATGTTAAATTTCGGACGGGACATCAGCATTAACGGGGATCTGAAGGTCAATATTTCTGCCCGCCTTGGTATTGGAAGCGGTAATGTATATTGGGAAATTATTAAGGGTGATCCCAGTAGTGTATTTGTTTTTTATGGAAGTGCTTTTGAGAATGCATATAAGCAGGAAGCGAAGGCGTCTTCTGATTCTTACAGCATCGACCCGCGGCATGATCTAAATGATGAATTTCATTTGGATATCCCCGAGGGAATTGATTATGAAAGGAGAACCCGTGAATTCATTCCAAATAATATTTTAAGATCAGAACTTCTGGGAGAATTCAGAGAAGTGGTGTCGGTATTTTTCACTTTTCCGAAAAATGACGAATACAGAGAGATGATAAAAGAAATGATCTCTTTAGTAAGTAGATGTGGCGGCTATCTGAATAAAGTGGACTTCTCGGAAAAGGGCGGCATCGCACTTTGTATCTTTGGTGCTCCCACATCCATAGAACATCCGGTTGTTGCAGCATTGGAGTTTTCCAGCTCTATAACACGGCAATTTCCCTTCCTTTCGGCAGGTATTACCAAAGGAACTGGTTACTCCGGGCTAACCGGAAGTGAAAAGCGGATGGAATACACTTCTCTGGGAGAGAAGGTGAATTTAGCTGCGAGATTATCAGTGTCAGCATCTCCGGGTGAGATCCTCTGTGATGCGGAAATACAGAAATCCGGTAATCAGAAATTCCTGATTACATATAAAGATTCATTAAAATTGAAGGGTTTTTCCGGGCTTGTTCCCGCATATCTAGTTGAAGGAGAAAGGTCACGAGGGGGTGTGGTAAGATTTACCGGGGTATTTACCGGAAGGACCAAAGAATTAGAGCGTCTTAATAAGATTTATGCCGAATGTTCTGCCGGACCGGTCAATGCACATGTGATTATCTCGGGAGAGGCGGGTGTAGGCAAAAGCCGTCTTGTGAATCATTTTATTAAGGAGCATAAAGATGAAGCGCCGCATATGTTCCTTCCATGTTCTGAATTGCTTCCCTCCGGTTTCAATCCGATCTATTATTTCTTTTCGCATTTTTTCAACAGCAATTCTTCAGAAGGGACTTCCTTATCCGTTTTCGAGCAGAAATGGAGTAGGCTTCGTGATTCTTGTGAAGAAGGCCTGTTGGCGGAGTTGAAGGATAAAGAGGAGGTAATTAAACTTCTTGCGGGTATTGAGCTTTCCCCTGACTCCCATTTTATGAAACTTCAGCCTAAAACAAGGTATGAGAATATTATTCAGGCCTTTCTCCTGATACTTAAGATCCTTTCAAATGAAAAAGTGCTCATTGTAGAGATCGAGGATTATCAGTTCTTAGATCCTGATACGGAAAAGGCGCTTGTCTATGCGCTTAGAAATACTAAGGATAACTCTGTGATCTTTCTTTTCACCGGTAGAGGCAAAGTAAAGAAAGATTTTCTCGCGGCGCATTCAGAAAACCCCGAGGTTCATATTTCTTTAAAGTCCCTTCTCATAGACGATACCAGAAAGGTGATGGAAAATGCCATGGAAGGGGATATTGACGAGGTTCTTCTTACGGAAATGCAGGAGAAAAGTTCAGGCAATCCCTTTTATATAGAGCAATTACTTTTATATTTTGCCGAAAATGATTGTCTGGAGTATTCTCAGGGAAAATATCATCTGAAAGCGGGTTATAAGGGTATTCCGGGGTCGATAAAATCCCTTATTGTTGCCAGGTATGATAAGCTTCCGCCCGAGGTAAGATCCTCTGTCCGTTCGGCTTCCGTGCTTGGGATGGAATTTTCACTACCTATTCTTTCCAGATTGGAAAAACAGATCGAGATCATTTCCAATATTGCAATTTCCGTGAAGGAGCACTTCTTTCTGCCTCTTTATGACAAACAGTATATTTTTTATCATGCGATGATCAAGGATACGATCTATTCAATGCAATTGAAAAAAACCTTGATGCGCCTTCATGAAGCTGCGGCGTCCATTTACGCTGAGCTATTTAAAAGGGGAGAGTGGAACAATCCGGGAATGATCGGAATCCATTATCATAACGCCGAAAGCTCCGAAGAGGCAGTGAAATACCTGACGCTCGCCTATGAAAAGGCATTATCTGAATACAAGAACAATGAGGCGATAGATTATATGGAGAAATTACTTGATAATTCTCCCTCTCCGGAGATGTCAACGAATGTGAACCTCACATTGTCCAAAAGCTATATATTAGTCGGCCGATGGAGTGAAGCTGAGGTGATCATTGATGATCTTGTAAAGGATCCTGTATCAGAATCCCTATTTATGGAAGCGATATTAGGAAAGACAGGACTGTTTATTCAACAAGGCGAATATCATTCTGCCGAAAAGCTCTTGATGGAAAATAGGAAAATATTTGAGAAAATTGCCGGTGAGGGCAGTATTGACAGATACTGGCATTCCATGGGAGTGATAAAAAAGAACCTTAGAGACTATTCAGCGGCAATGGAATATTATGAGAAAGAATGGACCGTGCTTGAAGCAAGAGGTGAAAACATCGAACTTGCCAAGGTTATGGGTAATATTGGAGTTATATACCTGCAGACAGGGAAAATGGAGAAAGCGAAAGAATATTTTTTGAAAGAAATGGATATTGCGGCAAAGTGCGGCCATAAGGAGGAATTGATCAATGTGTATCTGGATCTTGGTACGGTGTTCCGGGAACTGGGAGACAATACCAATGCCTCGATATATTACAAAAAATCACAAAAACTCAGTCGTGATCTCGGTGCAAGAAGAGGCGAACTCTTCGCCTGCGGAAACCTGGGGATCCTATTTTTAAATCTCGGAGAATATGAAGAAGCAGAAGTGCAGTTTAATTATGCCCTGAAGGTGGCGTTGGAATTGGGAGCGCAACGGGATATATTCTTCTCATACGGCAATTTAGCAGATTTGTATAGTGTTATGGGGCTTTCCTCGAAGTCCCTCGAATATTTTTATAAGGCGGTGGAAAAAGCGGAAACATTAGAAATGACGAATTTCCTGCCCGGCCTGTATCTGGACATGGCAACTGTGCATAATACCGCAGGGAATTACCACAGCTCTCAGGAATATTTAGATAAGAGGATCTCTCTTTTGCCTGACGAAGATGATAATAAGAGGAGAGACCTTTTGTTAATGCTGGAGGCGGATAACCTCCAGATAGATAATCCTGATGTGACAATGGAGAAACTAATTAAATTGTATGAAGATCAAAACGACCTTTCGATGAGAGTTGAGATCATATTCAGATTAGCCCGATGTTCAAAAGATCCTAAATACGCCAGACAAGGCCTTAAGCTTTTCAAGGAAGCCCCAGTTGAACTTCTTGGAATGAAATCATTAAAAGATAAATTAGACGAGATGTCGGTGAAGTAGGATGCCGGCATTGCACCGGCACCCAATAAGATAACCGATTGGGCAAAACGGGATCGCACTAAAATAATAAAATTCCGGTTTTCTCCCTTCAAACCCACCGCAGTATAGCATATTTATTTAAAAAGTCAATAGCTCTAGAAATATTTATCAGTAAAAATATTTATTTTGACTTATGAGATATTTTCCTTTACACTATTGTGGAGGCGGTAAGGTATGAGGAAGGTAATCACGATTCTTTTACTCCTATTGCTCTGCGGTTCAATTAGCATTTCTGCTGACCACCATATTTCTGAACTTGAATTGCTTCGTGGAGCTGTCAAGTTGAATTCCGAAGAAAAGGCTTTTCTGAATAAGATCAGGGAGAGGGGATATATCAAAGCGGCATGCCGCGAGAAACCCTCGGTATATGAATTGACAGAAGACGGGAAGATCATCGGTTTCCACTACCGCATGATGGAGTTGTTTTCTCAATTTATCGGCGTAGAGCTCAAGGTCGAGATCGTATCATTTGAAGATCTTTACTCAAATGGAGACGAGATCGGTGAGCGGGTGATCACAGATGCCGACTATTCATATGACCCTGGGATTTTTAATGATGTCGATCTGATAAGCGATACCCTGACCGTTTTACCCTGGCGGCTGAAGATCATGGACATAATCCCCTTATATCCTGTTAAGCAGCTTCTTATTTTACGTGACGGTGAATCCATTGATATACTGCAAAAACTGGTCTCTTACAAGATAGCTGTAAGAGAATACTCTTCATACCACATGAAATTCATGGAGATAGGACAGCATCTGGGATTGAGGTTCACATTCAAATTTGTCGATGATACCACCTTTCAGATCCGTGAGATACTGGATGGCAGCGCGGATATATCCGCTCAGGACAGCGATCTGTGTATTCTGATAAAAAAGCAACACCCGGACTTGGCGATCGGGCTCCCTATATCCGATATTCAAATGATAGGATGGGGAGTATCCCATAACTCTCCTTTGATGTCGTCAATCCTGAAAAAATACTTTACTGCCGTCAAGGGGATGCACTTGTTCCACAGGATATGGGAAGAGGAATTCCATTTTAAATACCTTGAATATTGGCAAATGCTCCGATAATTTGGTGATTTCAGAGTTTTCTATTATAATCATCCATGGATCTAAAAAAGCCGCTTTTGATAATCGGGGGATTCTCTCCCGCATTAAAACACTTTGTAGAGATCATTTCAGGTAAAGTTCCGAGCTTATGTGTCTTTGACCTTCCCGGAAAAGAGGTTCCCGGTTATCTAAAGTATCTTAAATGTGAAATTATTTCGGGAGATACTACCAATTATAAGGACCTCAGGAATGCGATGGGAGAAAGCGGTTTCGTATTAAGGCTCAGTGATCTTGAGCAAAGCGATGCCGAGCGTTATCCTGATTTTCCCTTTGGAAAAGTGATACAGGGGACATTGAACTCCCTTGAAGCGGCCCGCAAGACAGGAGTGGATCACTTTATTCAACTTCTATCACAGCCGCTTAAAAGGTCTTTGCGCGGCCATTCATATCAATTAACCAAAAAATTGGAAGGTGAGATCGCAAAGGACTTCTCCGAGACCTATAGAATGAATATCTCGTTTCTGACCACCGGCATCCTCTTTGACGGGCATAGGGGATATGATATCTCCGGAAATAAGATTAAGGCCACCGGTATTCGGGGGAAAGACCTTCTGGGCATGGGTGACCTCTCACAAGCTCTGATAAAGCTGATCACTGATAAACACAAGGGATATCATGAATATTATCTTGCCGGCTCATCAAACGCTGTGCAGAAATATGAAGTCCGAAAAGCCGTCAAAGAATTGGATATGGAGTTTCAGGACACGTACAGGATCCAGTGACCCAGTGTCCCAGTGACAAGCTCAAAGAAAATACGATGTAGAGAGAAGGAAATAGAGATGGATTCCCGCTTTCGCGGGAATGACATTAAAAGATATGTGGAGAATGTTTCCATATGATTCTAACGAGGCAAAGGGTTTACACGCTTCGCTTCCTGTCAACTCTTTGCTTGGAACTTTTACATCGGGACAGACGAACTCCTGCGGAGTACGACATGTCCCATATCCAGTGTACTGTTCCATAAATACTATGTCAATGGAATGTTTAGATTTGAGTCAATTCCAACAAACGATGAGTGCGGCGTACCTTTGTGGTCCGGCAGCGAAGAGAGAGGAAGAAATTGACCAAA
>JAGLWT010000116.1 GCA_023133295.1 bacterium
TTAGAGCTTTTAGAGGCAGGAATGAATGCTACGCAGTAAAAATGACATGCTGTCTGAGAGAGGAAACTTCCGAACGAGTTCATGCATTTTAATGAGTGTATGCTTCGGTCCGAAGGAAAAAGCGAAAAGAAAAGAGAACACCTTCCGGAACAATAATATATATCTTTCTTTTTGAACATCATGAAATGATGTGAGAAAAGCATGTGTTAATAATGAAAAAACGGATCAAAACTCCATAAAATAATCTTTATTCAATTGTCAATGTAAAATTGACAATTCAAAGATAGATCACTTAGCATTCTTTGGCCGGGGAAATATCAGAGATATCAACGGCGGAGTTGCCAATGATACCATCATCCCGATGGTACCGGCCTGTGGTGAAGAAACTCCTCTTAAATACAAGAACATACATATACCCAAACCAAACACGGATCCCGCGATGGCACCTGTCTTTGAGACCCACTTCGTAAAGAGCCCCCAGATGAACGGCCCGAGAAATACCGCGCCGATCGCTCCCCAGGATACGCCCAATATACTCACTATCGTGGCAGGCTTGAAATAAGCCAATATCACGGCGAGCAGAATAAATACGGCAGAGATCACACGCATTAGAAGGGTCAGCCTTCTGTCATCGGAGCCCTTATTAACAAAACCCGCATAAAGGTCTTTGACTACGGAAGAGCTTGAAATAAGAATGAGCGCTGCCAGTGTGGACATTGATGCGGACAAGATCAAAAGCAGCATCAGGACAGATAATGACCCGGGAACCACATTCGCGATTATCTCCGGCATTAAGGCATCGACGATCGGCTTACCATTTGAAAAAGCCGCCGGTGTCGTTTCGGGAGAAAGAAAAAATCTCGTAGTAGCTCCGGTAAAATATGCGATACCGGTAATGATCAAAGCGAATCCCGTCGAAGCATACATCCCTATTCTGATCGAACGCTTATCTTTGATCGCATAGAATTTCTGAATTAGCTGCGGCATGCCGAAGGGTGCGACACTGGTCAAAAAGACAAGCGAGAAAAGCGGCCAGAAACCCGGAGGGCCCACACTTTTTACCAACTTCGGATTGATCTCTTTCAATTTGGCGATGATATTGGCCATGCCGTCCGCTTTATCCAATATGCTCCATAAAAGAATAAATACTCCGGCAGTCATTATTATACCGAATACCACATCGATCATTGTCATGGATTTATAACCGCCTAATACCAAGTATATTGCGGTGAATCCGCCCATCAGCACCAAGGCGAGTGTATAGTCGATATTAAAATTAGAAGTAAAAAGATATGACAGTCCCATAAATACAGCGGATGTATAGGGGACAAAAAATACAAATATCGCGATGGATGCGAAGAGTTTTAAAAAACGGCTGTCAAATCGTTTCTCCAAGAATTCCGGCATAGTAGCGACCTTGTATTCTTCGGACATGATCCGGATCTTCGGCCCGATCAGCCACCAAACACAGAAAACCCCGATCAGGGAATTTCCCAGGGCCACCCAGAGTCCTGAAAGGCCGAATCCCCAACCGATATTTCCGGCAAAGCCGATGAACAAGACCGCGGAAAAGTATGCTGTTCCGTAGGTAAATGCGGTCATCCACGGACCAATGTTCCTGCCACCCAGAAAAAAATCCTCAAATGATTTTGTTTTCTTCAGGCCAAGCACGCCGAAAAAGATCACCATTAAACCGTAAATGGAAAGTACAATAATTTTGAGAGCCATGATCACTCCTTTATTAGTTTATGAAACAGTACATTAGCTAATTATATACTGCCAGAGAAATTGAGTCAAGCCCCGGTGAAGCGTTGCTTCACAGAGCACAAGGGACAAAATACAGTAAATAATGGTTACAGGTGATTTTAAGCATTGCGAAGAGTGTACAATTGCCTCGCAATTCTCAACTCTCCGCTTGGAACTTTTACATCGGGACAGACGAACGCCTGCGGCGTACGTCATGTCCCATATCTTGTTTGGGGTACGGCGCGATATGATTGTAACAGGAAAATTACTGATTTAATCGAAATAGTGATTTTCCGGTTACGGATGTGAATATTGTTTTGTTCTCCTCACTTTACACCTCTCACACCACACTTCACACTTCCCACTTCCCACGTTGCGAACCTATCTGGTTCGCTTCATATCCGCCGAGATCATATACAGCGAAGGCAGGAAGAAAAGGGTCAGCAGTGTGGCGAATATAAGTCCGTAACATAATGCCACAACGACCGGCTGTATCATTTCCGAGGTACCGCCCCAGCCGAAAACCGTAGGAACAAGTCCGGCCACCGTCGTTAATGTTGTCAGGATGATGGGGCGGAGGCGAACTCTGGCACCCTCGGCGATCGCCGAAATTATTGCCTGTTTATCGGAAACCTTATTTTCTTTGAATATCTTATTGATGAATGTTACCAGAACGATATTATCATTTACAATAACACCGATAAGGCCGATGATGCCTATTAAGCCCATGAATGTGAGCGGCATGCCGTGTATCTTGAACCCGATGAGCGCGCCTATAACACCAAATGGCAGCAGCACCAGTATAATAAATGGCTGCGAGGGTGAATTGAAAAGCAGGGCAAGAATGAAGTAGATGAATACCAGAGCGATAATGAATGCATATGTCAGATCTTTCAATGAAGAAGCTGTTTCCTTGGCTTCACCGCCGTGAAGAATATATACATCTCCGTATTTCATATTCATATACTTGCTGAATTTTTTACTTACCTGCTTCATGACCTGTTTTGAAGTAGCTAATTTCCCATCGACATCGCCGCTGATCGTGATCGCCTGTTCTCCATTGTAATGCTCGATATTCGCAGCTCCCTTCTTTTCCTCAAAATAAGCGATAGTGCCGAGTTTGATCAAGCGCCTGCTTTTATTGGGTATCGTCAGGTCCTTCAGAAATGCTTTGTCCTTCTGATATTTCGGATCGATCTCCACACGAAAATCCACTTCCTTCTCATTATTTTGGATGGAGGTCGCGATGGCTCCGTGATATGCTATTCGTATGGTTTGCGCCACTGTCGCGACATCGATATCCAATTGTGCCATCTTCTCCATATTAAAGCGTACCCGGATCTCGTCTTTGCCGGAGGTCAGATTATCCTCAATATCAGAAACCCCGGGAATCGCGGTCAAATATTCTTTGATGCTGTCGGCAAGTTCCCGTGACTTCTGCTCATTATTGCCGACGACCTGAATATCAATGGCATTGCCGACATCGGGACCGAATATCTTTTTCTTGAAGGTCATCAGCTTAAATTTCTTTTTTGCTTTGGGTGGGATGGCCTTTCTTATCTGTTGTATCAGGGCCTTCGCGGATCTATCTCTTTTGGTACTCGGGACCAGGTATATCCGCAATTGCGCCCAATTATCATGGTAACCTTCCACATTGAATGTTCTGCTGTCATGATGTCCAATGGCAGTTTTTACCGATAATAACTCTTTGGCTTTCACCGTTTTCAAAACAGTATCTTCTACGGCGCTGACATATTTTGTCGTCATTGCGCGCGAGGTGCCCAGCGGGGTCTCGAGGTTAATTGTGATCATATCCGAAGACGAATCAGTAGTAAGTGCAAATTTATCCATGCCCTTAACGAACACTCCAACGGTCAGGACAAATATCAGAACAAATACCACAAGTATGATATAGCGGAATTTCAATACACGCTTTAAGAGTTTGGAATATGAAAGGGCGAGGGGTTCGAACCAGTCCTTTTTAATTTTTTTGCTTTTCTTTTTGGCCTTGCCGTGAAGAAGGTGATTCGGGAGAAGAAAGAAGGACTCAAAGAGCGAGGTGAGAAGCGCGACGGAAACGATCACGGGAAATACATAGACGAATTTTCCCATCTTTCCCCCGATAAATGCCATCGGAACAAAAGCGGCAATGGTGGTCAATACCGATATCACCACGGCGGGGGCAACCTCGGAAGTTCCCTTCAGCGAAGCGTCAAACGCATTATTGCCAAGCCGGCGGTATCTGAAAATATTTTCAGAGATCACAATACCGTCATCGACAAGAATACCCATGATCGTAATTATCGCTCCCAGTGACATTATATTCAGCGTCATGTCAGAGAAGTATAAATAGGCCAGGGTAACAAGCATTATCACGGGAATGCCGAAGGCGGTCCAGAATGCGCTTTTTATATCCAGAAATACCATCAATATGAGAAAGACCAAGAGAAATCCGATTATCAGATTGGATTGAACGACATCAAGAAGGGCTTTGATCGAAAGGGATTGGTCGGCTATCGTTTCGACCTCGAATTTCTTCGGGAAAATATTTTTATTCTCTGCCAGATAGCTTTTAATGCCCTCGGCTGTTTTCATCACATCGGCATTCTCTTTTTTAACGATGCTTAAGGCAATACCGGTAGTCTTATTTATTCTGACATCAACATCCTTATCCTTGAAGCCCTTTTTAATATCCGCAATATCTTTTATATAGACCCTTTTGCCCTCGTAACTGGAGCGGATTATAACACTTCCGACATCCATAACATCGTCAAATTGCCCTACCGTAACGATCGTCATGTCTTCATGCACACCCTGAAGGGTGCCGCCCGTAGCCCGCACATTTTCCGCTTGAATACTTTGCACGATCTCATTCAGGGAGATATAATAATCCTTCAATTTGGAGGGGGATACATATATATGTACTTCAGGATCGGCATAGCCTTCTTTTTTGACCTCTCCAACGCCATCCAATTTCAGCAATGTGGATTCCAGGCGGTCCGCGAAACCATACAATTCTTCAAGGGACGCGGATTGGCCTTCTTTGATCCTCAAGCCAATGGTGTAAACCGATTTTAATTTAGGATTCGCGTCTATCAGATGTATCTCCGCTTCTTCGGGAAGCGCGGGAAGTCCGGTCATCGCGCGGAATACCTCATCCTTGACCTTTTGTGTATTCTTGAGCTCGCTATCTATATTCACAATGATACGGGCGCCGTTCTCTATGGAGATAGCGGTGTATTCGTCTATGCCCGAGATCTGTTTCAATTCATTTTCAACAGGGATAACGGTATTCAGCTCAACATCTTCCGGACTCGCACCTGGATATGTGATATTGATGAGTACCTTGTCCATCTCGGTTTCAGGAAATACATCTCTTTTCACATTCAAAACACCGGTGATCCCTATCATGATTATAAAGACGAGCAGCATTGTAGATACCACTCTGTTCTGCGCGAAGTACTTAAATATTGTTTTAAACACCGTTCACTCCTTCTTTTATATATTGCGCGGATGACTGAAATACATCTTTGCTAATTAATTGATCTCGCCGATAATAAAGCGAAGATCCGCCTCAAGAATATGATAATCCGCAATGGCCCGGTATAGCTCCGTCTGCGCATTGTTCATATCATTTTCATACTCAAGTATCCATTGAATAGAAGAACGCCCACGGGCATACTTCTTTTTCTCCAGCTTCAACTTCTTCTCTTCCAGTTCAAGCGACTTCCGGGCGGCAATAATATATTTCGCCTGCGCCTTGAGCTCTCTTGCCAGGGCCAGACAGCCGGCCTTGATCTCCAGCTTTTGCTCCTGTAAGGCAAGAGCGCTCTTTTCAAGCTCATGACCACTTGATCTCAAATCGCTCTTTGCGGCTTTGTTCCACGGGAACAATTTCATATTAAATCCGATATACCATGAGGGATGGTCGGCTGAAAATATCGCATCGTAATTATCGGACATCGCGGAGGAAGTATTCTCGACCCCTACTTGAGCGACAAGATCTATCATCGGAAGGGCCTCATTTTTCATATTCTCCGCATATAATTTCTTGATCTCTATTGCCGTTTCTAATACCTTCAATTGAGGATTTTCGGCAAACGCTTTATTTATGATCTCTTGCGGAGATATTTCCTTGTGGTTTATGGTAGCACTGAGTGAAATATCAAAACGGCATTCCTCGTCAAGAGGCAGGCTGATGAGCTGCTTCAGATTTTCCTCACTTGAAATGATTGAATTCTCGCCGGGAAGGATCGAGGCCGACAGGATATTGACCCTTGATTCGCTGGCTATGATATCCACCTCTTCCACAAGGCCGTCCTTGAATTTTCTTCTATTCGTCTCCAGTATCTTTTTCACTCGTTCAAGATAAGCTCTCTGTGCTTTCAGATTTTTTCCGGCAAGATCCAGAGAGATCATGATCTTCTCTATTTGATTGGTCAGAAAGAGTTTTTGATAATCATACACCAGAGCCACGATACTCTTATTCATTCCTGCTATTTCAAGCGCGCGCTTGTCATTAACACCGAGAAAATTGCGGGCGAGCGGCTGAACATATGCCAGACGGATCGAAGAATCATAAGTAGGATCGCCCAATTGCAGCGTTGCATCCGATTCCGTCGCCTGATTCAGCCATTCCAGACTAAGGACACCGCCGGAAAGGCTGAACTTCTTACCCAAGCCCATAATGATCTGGCCGATCTCCCGTTCAGAGCCGGATTGGGGGTTTACCATGGAATATTCACTATCGGATTTTACCAGGTCTAATTTAATAAAGAGGTCGTATTGGGATACGAATTTCTCTATCTCTTCTTCTGAAAGCAATTTGTCATAATTACTGCTCTTCATCTTAAGATTATTTTCAATACCCGTCTTTATGCATTCATCCAGAGTGTATATTTTAATTTCCGTACCGAATGCCGGATTTGTCATGAGCAGGATCATCAGAAACAGCGTTATTGTTTTGTACATATCAGTATTCTCCAATTTTCACTTTAATTATAACAATAGGATGAATATTTATCAATTCCGCTGATTTTTAATTATTTGCTTCGTTTTGATATTGATCTTGAATATGTTATACTTTTTTTGTAAAGCAATGCCAAGCTACTTAAAATAGGTTTCGTCAAGGAGGGTGCTTTGAAGAAGTATATTATTCTTATTGCCACATTGGTGTGCCTATTGATGTTTTCTAGTTGCGCTGTCACAATGGGAGATATCGTTGATCATCAAATCGAAGACAGTAGCATCATCGATTGTGAGGGTTGGAGTAAAGATGAGTTGTTTGACCTTGCTACAAAATGGAAGGTAGAAATTTTCGTGGATTCGGAAGCTGTCATCGAACATAAAGACAGAGAGGCTGGAACAATATTTGGAAAGTATGTATTCTATTTCACAGATTTTTTTCGGTATCAAGTACGGTGTACTGTTTTGGTGGATATTAAGGATGAAAAAATGAGAATATCATTCAAAGACCCATATTATAAAACCCCGGAAAGCAAGATTGGATATCTCAAATTAAATACTGTAGGTGGCGAAGAAATGTGTCATCAAGAATGGGCGAGAATGCATAATGCTCTTGTAGAATATATTGAATCCAACTCTAATGATGAGTGGTAGCAATGCTGCGCCCTGCTTTTGTTTGACAGATCGATGATATGACCAAATGATAATCAAAATGAGTGTCTTTCTAAGGGTATGCGCAGGTTATCAGTCGTTAGGATTATGATTAGGAGAAGTGAGTTTGGCAAAAGAATGTAAATATCCAGGATGTGATCGCGAAGAATACAAAGATGGGCATTGCCTCTATCATCTTACCTTGGAAGAAAGCTCAGCCGAAGAAAAGAGAGAGAAAAGAGTATTGATAAGAAGTAAGGATTTGTCAAATTATCACATTGATGGTTACAATCTTCAGAAATATACAATTAGGAATTGCGATAACCGCATGGAAAGCTACCCAATTATTATTAAGAATTGCAATATTGATCAATTAATTATTTCAAATTCCCAGCTTGGGAATTCCATTACTGTTAGTGATTCAACTATAAAAAGACTATTAATTCTCAGTAGTGATATTTCAAATAAATTTGAAATCATTTCGAATACTAAGATTGAACTTGTTGAAATCCGAGACAATCCATACATAACACTTGACATACACAATTCTCAAGCGAACGGATTTATGCTGTCAAATTCCAAAATGAATCTCGATGTCAATAATGTAAAAATGCTAAATTCATTCATTACCAATTGTGGTTTTGTGGGAATATGCAATTTTAGGAACCTATTTGTCACGAATACCCTTCGCTTAAGGAATTGCGAAGTTCCTCAAGATGTGCCCCCAATCTATACCGGCTTCAGCGGGACTATTCAAAAGCTTGAGTTGATCAATATTTTTTGGAGAGGAAATTGGAATTTTACAAATCTCTCTACTGATTATATGGTTCTCCAAGAATTTCAAAATGAAATCCACGATATCAATATAGCACAATGCAACATTGGAAACTTGAAGCTAAAAAAAGTGTTGTGCAGTAAATTAATATTGACCGAAGGAAGACTATCACATTTTTCTCCTGTAAATATCAATATTCAGGATGATTTTACGATTAAAAATACAAAATTTTCAAATCCAAAAACCTCAGAAAATATTTATCGGGTTCAAAAGCATATTTGCGAGAGAAATGGTAATAATACTGGAGCTGATACGGCTTATAAGAAGGAGTTGGAAGCCAAGTACAATCATGAGGATCAAACTAAATATCAATTGAGAAGTAAAGCGCAGATCTTCTGCTTACGGATTATACATTTCTTTATGTCGAATCCTCTACATAACATTCAAGCATGGATTAGTATCGTACTATGGAATACATTAATCCTCCTACTATTCCCAAATATGGTGAACATTATTAGAGCAAGGGTTTGGAGTTGGTTCGAGGTGGGGAATGATTTAATTTACCGCTTATATTTTAGTATCATAACAGCCACAACATTAGGATATGGGGATGTTTATCCAGTTTCTACTTGGGGGCGGATATTGACAAGTATTGAAGCCTTTCTGGGAATGATTTTCATATCCATGTTCATTATCGCTTTGACCAGAAAATACTTAAGAAATTGATTATATAGAAAAGGAGATCGTACTTATGAAGTGTAAAAGCGTACATTTTGGATACATCGTTGGCATTCTCGCTGCCATAATAATAGCTTTGCTGACAATTAGATTAGCAGACAATGTTAGTGTATCAAATCTATTAACTTTTGCGATGACACTCTCATCAATGGTGCTTGCTCTTCTCGCAATAATCTTATCACTCACCTCCAATTCGAAAATGACTTCTGATATCCAGGATCTTAATATAGCTTCAAAAGATCTCGGCGATGCGTCTGAAGGCATCAAGAAGGGCAGTGACGTGCTAAATGAAGTTGCACGTAGTATTGAAAATAAGATGGGGCATGTACACGAGGCTATGTGTGAAATTGATAAGCACTTAATAGAATCTAAACTGCTGGAGAGTTCTACCGAAGCAGAGGGAGAGGATGAGTTAGCTGAAATAGAAACAGTTGCTGAAAAACTCCTAGAAGAGTTAGTTGCAAATTCCTCCGATGTAACACTGATGATGTTCTTTATGTTTTCCGAGCTGGGGGCTATCAAAAGGAATCATTTAGAAGTTTGCATCACAAAATATCTTGGCGAAAGACATTACGATTATTGCTACGGCGTTCTTATGACCCTTAGGTCTATATCTCTTATTGATAGAAAAGAGGGGAACGCTATCACAATAGAAGAATTCGTCCTAAATAAGGTTGAGAAAGAGTTCGAATCTCGCCTTAAATATCTTAAGGAGAAAGGCGATCCAAATTCCCAAATTAGAATGGAATATCTTAATAAAGTCTATTATAGCCTGATGACTCGTGATATAAAAAATGCATCTGACCTAGACGATAACCCTATTCCGCCTCAATCAGGAATGATTTAAGATATTTTATTGATTTACTTATGAAGGCGGCTTAAGAGGTAGGGGGGAATAAGTAGGATAAATACATTGCATTGAAAAAGCTATTGGTTTTTGTAACCACATAGCCTGAAAATTACATTTGTATAAATACCGACATATTCGTTCAGCCGGAAAATATTCAAAAAAAAGCAAAATCGCGCTTGACATCACCAATATATTCAGCTATACTGCGGTAAAAGCAGTGGAGGTGAGAATGGCTAAGAAATTTTACGATAAAATTATAGCAAGGATGAGTTGCACCAAGGAAAATATCCAAAAATTATTATGGACTCATTTGTGTGGGAAAAATAGGGATATGCCAGAACAGGATATACTTGATTCTCATATGGCTGTAGTTACTTCCTATTTTAAGAAAAACAAAATCACACTTCAGCACATTAATGAGACGCTTACCTGTCTTACTTTGCCTAGAATGTATGCTCCGTTATTTAATTTTCTTTTCCAGGATAAGCAGGAAATTAGTTATGCTGAATTCAAAGAAGGAATTATTTTGTTTAAGGGCGTTGCTATTCTGAAATATGCCAATATAAAATTCGCGTACAGCACATTAAATAATTTAAATAGCCAAGATGAAATCAGAGATACGGTAAAAGAATACTACATGGAGCAAAATGAAATCATCCAACGAGAAAGATATCTCAAAAGTCGACACGAAAGCATGTTTAAACTTTCAATAATTCCCAAGAAACACACGCAATATTTAGGGTACCTCACCGCCGGAATAATAAACGATGATGCAAGAAATGCAGAAGCCTATCTTGCTCCACAAACAGATGTTAATCCTTCGAAGAAGGAGCTTGCGGAACTTGAAGAGATATGTGATAATGCAAAGAAGAAATTAAATCCCCTCATCACAAAGATTAAAAAAATTGGAAATAGGAATACCGATATTTATTTGACTTGGGAACACTTAAATGTCTATGTTGCCACCTCTATGAGAAAAGAATGGGAGTATCGCGACACACACCAATTCATTCATAGTGTATTCCAGGATAAGTCTTCCCCATTGAAGTCTTTCGATTTACGCTACTTTGATCCCACACAATCATACTGTGTCAATGTGCGCGACAAGGGATTGCTTGAAGGTTTAATGCTAAAAAGGGCAGACATTATTTTATACATGGCTCAAGAAACTGATACATTTGGGAAGGATTCTGAATTATCAACTGCATTAGTTCTAGGAAAACCCGCAATCGTATATATCCCTGAAATCTCGGACATTGCAAGGAATGCAAAAAGAATAGCCGCACAACCAATGGAGTATGTTGATCAATTATTTTTGTTATTTCAGGGGCATAAAACATTCAATGAGGAAAGTTTTGAAAAGTTATATCGAAGGGAATTATCTAAGTGGGATCGAGGAAAGAAGCATTGTAAATTAAGAAATCCTGACGAAGCAATAAGGCGTTACTGGAACTTCCGAGCAAAATACCGAAAAACAAATCCACTTCAAACCTGGCTTGCTCATGAACAAAGAACTATTTCTAAGAAAAAAGAGTACTTAGGATATTGCATAATGCTTTCATGCGCACAGAAAAAGTTCTATGACAACAGAGCTGCAGTATTACTGGAATTCCATCCTCTTTCTATGCAAATTGATATTAGATCAGGTGTAGCTAATGGAGTATTTGTTGTCAGAAAGGCGAGTGAGTGTGCGGAATTAATTAAACGAACACTCTTGAACGATAACAAGTATAACATTGTTTTCGACGAAACGAGCAAGAACCTTCTTCTGCAGGAGAAAATAACGAAATCTGAAGTAAGAGTAGTTACCAGCTATCGAAAACTTACCTGCTCTTTTTGGAATCATTATAGTAAGTGAAATCTATTTACCCAGATTCTACTTCCATAATTTTACTTCAACAACGAGAGAATTCCTTGAAAATTAGTCAGATATTTGTTACAATGCACACAGTAGCAGACGACAATAAAGAAGACAGGAGGCGATATGAAAGACAACGGTAAAACCAAACCGTTTCGTTTTCACACAAATTCTTTTCAGGAGGAGCATAAAATAATGCACCCCATCCACTTAGACAAAAGCACTCTCGAATCTTTTGCAAAAGCAGCAAAATACGCACGACAGCGGATTGATGCTAAAGGCAAAAAAACCACTAAAATGTCTCGTTAATATTTCTGTATTCAGTACAAATTCATATTTATCCTTAACAGCCAATTCCTTCAACCGCTAAAATGTGGCAGAATGAAAAGCAAGCGGATGGATTCCCGATCAAGTCGGGAATGACGGAAGACAGGTCAAGCCCAGAATACCGGGGACGGTAGCTACATTTACTGCAAATTGCTTTGTCATCAGATGTAATCTCTTCATCATTATAATTATTGTACGATTTTCATATTGTAACGCCAATCCAAAACGGCCCAACCCGCCCCTACTCCTAAAAGGTGTATGACGATGAAACCTTCAAATTAGAAGTAACTCCTCCGATATCAAATTTATCCGACCAGGCAATCCCCACTGTACAATGATCTGTTATCGCATAATTAGCGCCTGCTTCAAACACCCACGCTGCGTCCGAACTTGATTTATACAATAAGCGGAAATTCAGTTTTTTAGCATTAAAATCGATTGAGCCGTAGAACTCTTCCATATCAAGATATATCAATGGGTAGATGAAGGGCAATAGCCAATAGACATAGAATTCAAGAAATTGACCCAGTGCCGCGGCTAATACCAATCCGTTAAAACGGAAAATGAAAGCATCTTCAGCGTTCAGGTAAAACCCCATATCGGCACCGCCGTGTATATGTGGGTTTCTGAGTACTTCGGAAACGAACATACTTCCATTAAAAAACATTCCGAACCAATTGGTCAATGCCCATTTAAAATCCACACCGCCAAAGGCAGTTATTTGCTCCTTTCTCCAGGCATAATGTTCGCCAAATGGATCAGAATCTATTATTCCAAGATATTCCCAGTCATCCGAGTGCTCCCAAGCCCCCTCATTGAAGGATGATACATAGTCAAAATCCCAGAGAGATAGTTGGGAGAATGCCGCAAACCATTCAAGTCTGTGCTCCTTGTGTTTCCTGAAATTCCA
Organism: bacterium; assembly: GCA_023133295.1. Lineage (GTDB taxonomy): Bacteria > AUK180 > AUK180 > AUK180 > AUK180 > JAGLWT01. Next base: position 12,821 of record JAGLWT010000116.1, read on the forward strand.
TGCCTGATCAAAGTGGAATGAAAGAAGCATATTATTCTGAAATGTACCCCTGTGCGGAACTATTTTGCCAAGAGGCAGCATTGACATGTCCCTATAGGAATTAAATCCTAATAATACATCGTATTTACTTTTATAAGCGACCTCCGGTTTCTGATCCAATGAAAACGGGAGCTCTCTTATTATCATATTCCCGCAACGGACCTTGAGCACCCATAAACCCTTGCTTTTCATCGGGATATCACAGGAAGTATTATATATTCTTTTTTTAGGGTCAGTAATTATTTCTTCCTGTTTGATGATTTTATTCTTGCGATACCATATAATCTGCAATTCTACTGAAGGAGTGTTTACCGGTATTTTGAAATGGAAATACAGTGTCTCGGTATTTGATGGGAAATTCCTTTTGAGTTTGGCGGGCAGTATCCCTTGCGGGTGATCAAATAAAGCAATTTTCTCTATGACAATTTCATTCTCAGTTTCCGGTAACATAATCGGCGAGTCGGTTGTGGCAGAAATAAAGATTTGAGACATTAAGAGAAATATGATTACTGTGATCCTACTTTTCATACCTTTAATAGTGTAACAGATAAGGCTTCTATTTCCAAACACAGTAGCCAAGCGTGCCCATTGTTCATTGTCAATTGTACATTGTTCATTGATTTTTTCTTCTGGATTCCCCACTTCACATAGGCAAATAGCTGGATCTTTCGTTACACTCAAGATGACAAATCCGGATGTGGGTATTATTCCTATTTTCACCTCGTACTTCGCACCTCGTACATCGTACTGGTTTTTATGGTGTCGGGATGTCAATACTGCTAAAAGGCGAGCATGTGGCTGTAATTCACCCGAATCCCGTAACAGGCCCTACCGAAGAGGCAATTATGGTGTTCGATCTCAACTGGCTCTTTGATAAGGATGGGTTCGTTATCGCGGGTGTGGGATTAGGGAGAAGTTATGGCATCTGTAATCTGTTCCTCGAGATAATTTATCACTATGGCTTCATTGACATTAATGAATCGAATCCGACCGCTGAATACATGAACCGCTCACTGATATTGGAATTCGGTATAGGATTTAAATTGAAATAGACAACAATTCTGTCCGAAGAAGCTTTCAAATTCTGAACACACTTTGACACATACTTGAGAAATGTTATAATTATTCAGATCATAGGAGTTCGAAATGAGAAAAAGGGGTTCGTTCAGAGATTGCTATTTCATCCTATTGCTTTCTATATTTTTCATTATATTGGGCAGAACAGGATATTCGGATTCATTGAACATGAACTATGTTGGGGGATTTCTGTGTCATAGAGTTGTAGAAACACATGCGACTACGGATACTCTGTATATAGCAACAGAAGAATTGGTAATAGTTGTTGACATCACAGATGAGAACTATCCATATCAGAAGGGATTCATTGAGCTCGATGCGTCCGTATATTCTATTGATATTGTTGAAAATATGGCGTATGTCGGAACCTATAACGGTCTGCGGATTTTTGATATCACAGATATTTCCGCACCGGTGGACCACGGGATGTATTCGACTTCCGAACCGGTTTCCAATTTAGAGGCGCAAGGATCCATGGTGCTTATGGTAGAAAGGGACGAGGGATTCAGACTGCTCGATGTCTCGGACCCGGCAAATCCCGTACTTGATTTCCAGCTGGATTCCTACAATGCCGAAGATGTATGTATTCAGGATACCGCAGCATATATGCTTGAAAACGGCGGGCTTCTTATCTACGATATATCAAATTCTCAATCGCCGGCACTGTTAAGCGATACCACATATCACAGCAGTCAACAGATAGATGTGGATAGTGATTTCGGAGCGATAATGGCATACAGCACCGTAAGAGTGTTAGACCTCTCGAATCTTACCGGACCTGTTCAAACCGATACTTTTTCTTACCAATGAGATTTCGAAGAATTGAGCATTTCCGGCAGCAAGGTTTATGTGGCATATGATGATGAGGGATTAAGCATACTTGACATCAGCGATCCGTATGATGTGGTTGAGATCGGGACCCATGACCCCGGCGACAGATTTCCAACATATCTTACAGCCGAAGTCTTTGGAGAATATGCTTTTATAGGGACATACAGCGGTGTGCGGATATATGATATATCTGTTTCCTCGGCACCCTCCTATTTATCATATTACAATTCTCCGGAATATCCTCACGAAACGGTGTCCGTGGGTAATTACTCGTATACCGCAGCTGATGACGATGGTCTTGTGATAATGGACATCACTGACCGACAGCACCCGAAAGCGATAAATTATGTCTATTATGATATGGGACATTTCTACGGACTTGATGTAAAGGGAGATTACGCTTATGCCACCGACATCGGAACAATTAATATCGCCGCGCTGAAGGTCTTTGACATCTCAGACCCCTACAATGTGGATTTTGTCGCGTTCTACCCTATTTCCACCGACTGGTTCTGGGGGGTAACTATCTATGGGGATAATGCGTATATCGCATGTAAGGACCTGGGAATGCTGATCATCGATATCACTGGAACAGGGGTATTGAGCAAAGTAGGGGAATATGTTCCCTCCGGTGATGTCTATGATATCGCGATAGAAAATGATATCGCGTATGTCGGACACGCATATGGATTTTCCGTGGTAGATATTTCTGAACCGTCAAATCCCCTTGAGATAGGAACACTGAATTCAATTGCTCCTGCGGGAAGTATCACATTAACAGGGGACGGGTACTGTTATATAGCATCTCCAGACCGCTTTTCGGTGGTGGACATTGACGACCCCAGGCATCCGCAATTTATAAAAAGCATAATTCCGGGAAACAATCTGACGTCTGTTTCCATGACGGGAGATTTTCTCTACGCAAGTACTTTTTATGATTATTATAATTCCAGGGTTATCGCCTATGATATCAGCGATCGGGAAAACCCCGTGCAGTCCGCCTACATGGATGTTCCCGGCTTGGCAATATACACTTCAGCTCATGGCAATGAGATATATGCCGGAAACGCATACAGAGGGCTTTTCCTTCTTGACAATGAGTCCGCCGCTGTAATCGCGGGAACTGTTGTCAATACGATGGGGAGCAAGATCTCGGAAGTCAAACTTGAGTTCACCACCGCGGGAGGCAGGAAGGTCCTTTGTAAATCGGATGAGGAGGGATACTATTTCACACATTTGAAAAAAGGTGCGGACTTCGCAGTCACGCCTTTCCATCCGATGTATTATTTGGAACCCGACAGCCGTACATATACGGCGATCAACGGCGATTTTTTAAATGATACTTATACTGCAATACCGAAAACGGCTTATACGCTTTCTGGGGATATTAAGGATCAGAATGATCAGGGTATTCCTGACGTTGAACTCGATATATATGTCCTCGGGGACCTGTTCAGGACGGTATTAACGACCGGAACAGGAAGTTATAGCTTCTCAGAACTTTTCGAAGGAGCAACATATACCGTTATCCCGGAAAGGGATTTCTTCCGGTTTGAACCCGGGCAGGTGGTTATTCCAGGTGTTTCAGGAGACCATATCCAGGATTTTACCGGATTTACGATCAAATCACTTGAATTTGTAAAAGCCTATCCGAATCCTGTTATCTACCCCGATGAAGTATATGAGATCGCTTTTGAAGGATACACAGAGGATTGTACAATAAGAATCTTCACTATTTCCGGGGAACTGATAATAGAGTTGACACCCGTAGGCCCACAGACCTTCTGGGACCTTAAGAACGATGAAGAGAAACTTATTGCCTCAGGCGTGTATATCTACTCGATCACGGATCCTGAAGGCAATAGAATGGCCGGTAAGTTCGCTGTGATCAAAAGCGGGAATTAGCGCAGTTATTTCAAGATAGCGAATTTTCCAGACTTATTTTCAGTTGAATGCCTTTGTGTTCTTCACTGTTAGGGCGAAGTATCCGATCTTGTCCGTAAGCGCCGATACACTTCAGCCAAAGTCATCCGACTGATGAGGATGGTTGTCCCGATATCTGCAAACTGCTACGGGATAAATTGCGTTTATTGCAAATTGCTTTATCATCAGATATGATCTCCCATTATCATTATAATTATGTATCATTTTCAGATTGTAATGCAAGAATTGTCTCCATTCCCTGCAGGAGATGGAGTCCCGATCAAGCCGGGAATGACGGAGGACAGGTCAAGCCCTGTCCCTACGATTTTGCGACAAATGCCATTTATCCAGCACTTTTCAAGAGTGCTGGACTACCGCCACTATTACTTTCCCTAAAGTCTTATTATCCAGTTCGCTCCCTTATTGTTATCACATTCCCCTTTTTCATTAAGGAAAGTGAATTCTACGGTATTAGTTCCTTCAGGTATCTTTATTATGATGATCCACAGATCATCGGAAATATTAATCATTCTCCTGTCATGAATGTCCTGCCAGTCATTGAAGCCGGAATGCAGCTTCATCTTGCCCGCTGTGGGAAAGATCGTTCTATAAAGGATATTCGCTTCATTCCCCTCTTCATGCGCTGATATTGAAAAACTGATGCTTCCTTTTTCCTTTACTTCCTCCAGCTGCAGGAGTCCGAAGATATCCTTTAGTATCTGCTCTTTGAATTCACTGCCGGGCTCCCTTTTAAGAAACTCATAATAGTTGGAAATAGTTTCGTTCTTCCGGCGGTTCAAAAGATGGAGGTTGGCGAGATAATAGTACGGATCCGGAAAATCCTTGTCCCTATCGATAGAGTTAGTGAACTCCTTCTCCGCTATATCAAGCTTGTCCATCAGATAATAAAGCAGGCCTACATCGAAATGAAGTTGGGAATCATCCTCTCCCAATTCAAGAAGTGTGTTGTAATACTTTAGCGATTTATCATAATCAGTCTTTAAATAATATGAATACGCAAGGGAATTCAGTACATCAATGTTCTTGCTGTCAATGTCATAAGCTTTCCGAAACTCTTTCAGGGCTTCATCAACAGAATTGTCCTCTAAATACAGTTCTCCCATTTCGATAAGATCGTTGATATTGCTTTTGTTTTCTTCCATTTCTTTACACCACTTTGCACAAGACTTATGCTATTTCCTTTTCTTGCGCTTAATATTTGGCCCCACATTCTTCTTTTCGGATTTCACCTCTGTCTTTTCTTCATTTTTCACTTCTTCTTTCTCTTCTTTCTTTGCTTCGGCTTCTTTTTCCGCTACAGGCTCTTCTTTCACTTCTTCAACGGGTGCAGGTTCTACTTTTTTCTCTTCGGCAGGCCCGTCCTTTTTGGGAGAAATTTTAAGATCCCCCATATCAATTTTCATCATATCAATATTACCGCGAAATTTAGCTCCATCCTTGATAACAAGCCTTGGTGCCTTGATGTCCCCTATCATTCTACCGGATTCGGTTATCTCGATCTTATCATTTACTGTAATGTTCCCGTTTATCCGACCACTGATCTCGGTGTTTTGAGTCTGAACATCCGCCTCAAGCACACCCGTCTCCATTATTGTAAGATTCTTATTTAACTTGATCGATCCCTCAACTCTTCCTTCAATGATCAGATCTTCATCACCTTCAAGCTCTCCCTTGATAACAATCGTTTTTCCAATGACAGTATGTTTATCTTCCATGTCCTTCCTCCGTTTGGATTATTCCTTGTCTTCCGCGCTTTTCTGCATATCGATACTCCCACGGAATACCGCACCGTCAGCTAAAACAACTCTGGGAGATTTGATATCTCCGGTCATTTTTCCATGATCCGTTATCTCAACGCGGTTGGTCGCTATGATATTTCCTGTGAGTTTTCCCGAGACCTTGATCTCCGAAGTATCAATATCAGCCTTGACATCTCCCGTCATATCAATAAGAAGATGTTTCTTCAAATTAATATTTCCCTCGATCTTACCTTTAATAATAAGATCCTCTTTACCAGATACCTCCCCTCTTATCAGTATGGATTCTCCAATGACGGTGGGTTTGGATTCGCTTGACGCACCGGTGTTTTTGTATCCCCCGGGCTTACCTTGCTCATTTACTTTTCTATTATCATCCATGGTTCTATCTCCTCGTAAAATTCTAACACATAACCCGGGATATGTCAATTCTTTGATTGATGCCTGATTTGATTGATGCCATAACATATTGACTTTTGCTTCCGATCCATATAGTTCTCCATGTAATACTCTATCGCTGACATTTTCCTTTCCTTTTTACCGATAACGGACATCTTTATTGAAATATTCCTGCTGTCTTTTCATAATTCCAGCGGACCATCTTTTCTCTCTTGCACATAATGGCGCTCTGTCCTTTTCATGTATGTTATCTATTTGTGATAATAACAATTGAATAAGAAAAGCATTTTTGGTATAATTCACCATGATAAACAAGGATCGCTTGCCAAAACTTGATAAACTGCCTTCATATGGCAAATTCGGCTCCCTGATCAAGCTTAATGAGGTAGAGAAACTTGTTTCAAGATACCTTATGGCATTCGACGAACTTTTTAATGAAATTGAAAAATCGAGAGAATTAAAATCACAGTTCAAAGAATTGAGAGCTGAACATCAAAAGATCCTGAAAAAGAAAGATAGGAATGAGGAAGAATTGCAGAGAAAACTTGGACTTGCCAAAGATAGATTCCTGAATATGAAAAGTGAGATCAAGGACCTTAACAAGCAGATCAGCGGCCTCAAAAAACAAACCGACTCGGCAGGCGCATCCTTTGAAGAAATTGAAAAAGACCGTAATGAAATATACAATGAACTCAAAGCCCTTGAAAATAGCAGTGACGGGGTGAAAAACGACCTGAAGGACACGAAGAAAGAGAATAGACGGCTGTTAAAGGAAAACACAACCGCGGTGGATGCTTTGGAAAAACTGGAGAATGATCAGAAAGAAAAGACTTCCGAGATTTCCGGATTAAGATTAAAGATCGACGAGATTCAAGCTGAGAAAGAAAGAATTCAAAACGAGTTCGATGGTCTGAACAATAATTTGTCCGATTATGCTTTTGACAAGGAGAACCTGAGCGAGCAGCTTGAAAAGGTCACAACTAAACTATCGGATAATGAAAGCGCTTTGAAGAACAACAACAATATCATCAAAAATCTGAGTGCGACCATAGGTGAGCTCAGAGGTGAAATAAAAGACCTTGATAAGGACAAGGATGATCGCAGAATAGAAGTGAAGGAATTGAAATCACTTCAGAAGGCCGCTGACAAAGATAAGGTAAAACGGGAAAATAAAATTGTCAAATTTGAAAATAAAATTGAAAAACTGGAGTCAGAGAAAAGGGCTGTTGCCAATGAAAGGGATTCTATTTCAGAAGACTTGAAAAAACAAATAGATAAACTGAATAGCGATATCTCTGAATTTGAGGAACTGCTTTCCGATTCCGAGGTCGACCATGATCGTTTAAAAGGCGATACCGAAGAAAGTAAAGCTCACATTAAAGAACTTAAGGCTACTATAGATAGCCTCAGAAAGAGTCTTGAAGAAAATGATGAAAAACTAAAAGAGAACGAAGCAGAAAAAGAAAGGTGCACTTCTGAACTGAAGAATAATCTAGAATCAAGAGACAGTGAGATCTTAAAAATCAGCAAAGAACTCGATGCAATCACGCAGGACGATTTAACGGCACAGAATGAGCTCAAGGGAAAAGAACAAGGTATAACCATGCTGAGCACGGAGATAGAAGACAAAGATAAGCAGATCGATCGGCTCGGAATAAAGCTTGAGGAATTATCCAAGGACGACCTTGATATAAAATCGGAGCTTAAAGAAAAGGCGTCGCTTATTGACAAACTGAGTAAAAACATTTTTGAAATGACTTCTGAAAATTCCGGGCTTAAGGATGACCTGGAAAAACTGGGCAATGAAAGAGACGAAAAAGAAACTCTTGTCTCAGAGCTGAGTGAAAGGATCGGTCAGCTTGAAGGCCAGGACGGCAATATAAAAAGCAGTATTGCTGAAAAAGAAGGGTTGATCGCAAATCTGGAAAAGACTAATGCGGATATCCTGAAAGAGAGGGAGGATCTTAGTAAAGAAATAAAGATTATCCTCGAAGAGATCAAAAAGGAAAAAGAAAATAACAAAGAATTGAGTAAACAATTGAAATTAAAAGAAAAGGAAATGGAAGGACTTCTTAAGAAGATAGACGAGGTTCTGGGGACTCAACTTAAGGAGGTCGAGGATCCCCTTGCGGAATATCTGAATCTCCAGAAACTGGAACCAGAGGAAATACCCAGCGACAAACAAACAACTGGCGGAGATGAATCGGATATGCAAAACAAATTGATGAATACCATGAAGGAAAATAAGGAATTGAGAGAGCAGATGACAGAACTGCAGGATATCCTGCAATCCAGGGGGAATGAGATAATCCGTTTCAAAGAGCAAGTGGAAGCTCTTCAGAAAAAACTCGATGGATCTTGATCCGGATATTATCAGGGACGGTCAGTCCGAATTTTCATCGATATAATCTGAAATCAATCTGACATCGGTGTCAGACATATTTTTGAATTCTATACCGAAATCATACAGAGTCTTATTATTTTCGTGTTTTGTGAAAACCCTCACCACCTGACCCTGACATTCGATTACCTTATCTTCAAATTCAAGATCAAAGACAAGCGGTTTAAATACAGAAAGTTCGATCACACTGTCAGTTTCAAGATCTAACTCCAGACAGGTTCCCCCTCCGCTTATATTAATCAATTTGGCCGAATATTCCTTTTCATCTCCGCCAAACATGAATTTAATATCTGCGCTATGAGTGTGCAACCGTTCATGTTTTCTCTTATTCTCATTCATATGAATTCTCCTTTGTATAAAAGCAGTATATAACAAAATACCCGGATTATCAAGATAGCCTGATCCAAAGTTGGAGTATTGTAATGCAAGAATCATATCCATTACCTGCAAGAGATGGATCCTTCGCTCCGCTCAGGATGACGAAAGACCGGTCAAGCCCTGTCCCTACGAAGATCCTCTATTATTTCTCATTTCCCACTTGTGCCCTTGTCACTTGTGCACTTGTGCTCTGCGAAGCATGTCCATTGTACATTTCTCTTTATCCACCTCGTACTTCGCACTTGCAATAAAACTGGATCCCACGGTCACAAGCTCCTTCTGGATGACGGAGGACGGGATAAGCTCCGTCTCTATATCAGATGCCAATCCTGTAAACTTTTTGGAAACGCGCAAGGAACCATTTGTATGTCGCTGATTCGTCCCATGGCAAATATTTTACATTCACATTTTTTATCATTTTCCGGGCTATCGAAATATCCTTTTCCTTACGATTTTTCCTCAAGTCCGATACAAATGCATTGTCGTCAAATACTTTCTCAAAGTATAATAGATACAGAAGAAAATTTCCCGGATCGTGGTTGATCTCATCCTCAAGTCTCTGGAGATATGTCAGATAAATAGGTTTTTTGATCGTACCAGCAGTTAGTCCGGGGCCGATCTTTTGGACATGATAGCCTCGGAGTGATTCCCATTTCGCACTTTTATACAAAGAACGATAAATAACACTATCGTCTGTTCTTTTATAACTGATAATCAGTGCGAGAACTCCAACTAACAACGCAATTATTGAAATAATTAATGATATTTTTATTTTCATAATCATTCCATTGTGTTGCATACATGCGCACAGTCTACAGTTGAAGAAGTATCTGCCGATCCTTGAGTGCAAGTTACCTGATCACCATATATTTCTGCACACTTAATTTGACAAGCATCATGCCAATCAATTCCTTCCTTCATATTGGCTTCAACCCCCCAGCCTTTACACAGTTCATTCATTGCGACCTGTTTGTGCGTGTGACACGCACAGACCAAAATTGTTTGAGGTAAATAAAGATTGCCATCAGGATTCTCTACCATCCAATAAGTGGCCTCTAAATACATTTTGAAGATTGTCTCAAATTCTGGGTCCTGGATCCATGTTGTATGAATATATAATTCTTCAATCCGCTTCATGGCCGAAAAAAATTGTTTTTTATTTATCAAATGGGTTACAGCGTTAATTTTATGAGAAACTGCTTTTAAGTGACCAGCAGTATCAAAGCCGACCCAACCAAGATCAATGAAAGTTTGCATTCTTTCCAAAAAAGCAAAAAACTTAGGGTCTACAGGGATATATTCTCTATCATGCAAATCCCCCTCATCGCCTTTCAAGAAAGGGTTTTGGACCCTATCATGATCCACAGATATTTGAATTTGGCATGGGTCTTCTTCATAAAGAAAAATGATATAGCCATTGTCATCAATTTCAAGAATATCAATCATATCTGAGAATTCACTATAATGAAGCGAATACTCACTACTTGTATTGAACCTATACAATGACTCTTCAGGTGTGGTTAATTCCTTATGTTCCTGACACCCTAAAAAAAAGACACCTAGGAAAACTATAATAAGTAGATATTTTCTCATATCTCCTCCTACTGCCAGCAGTATAACACGGTCTACGATTAATAGCAAGCACCGTTTCTTCCTTTACAGACAATACATTCTCCCGCTAAAATGTGGCAGAATGAAAGGCAAAGGGATGGATTCCTGATATTAAACCTTGTCCCTGGGGCATTGGTCCACTGGGTCACTGCTTTCAGCATTGTTCATTGATTTTTTCTTCTGGATTCTTCTCGTGACACGCTCCACGCCACACCGTATGTGTTTCTATTCTCCTTCCTCAACTATTCACTGTTCACTATTCATTATTCACTATTTTTAGATTGGTGCCGGGGACGGGACTTGAACCCGTACAGGCAATATTGCCCACTAGGCCCTCAACCTAGCGCGTCTGCCAATTCCGCCACCCCGGCGATTTGAAAAGGATGCTTTTTCAGCTTCCTTTGAGTTTGTTATTTATTGTCTGGCTTTGCTGCCGGAGCAGGTTCTGCTGTTCCTGCCTTTTCTGCGGGCTCAGGTGTCTCTGTGACCGGTATTGCCGCTGTCTCGCCCTGTCCGGGTAAAGGCATTTCACTTTCCTGTTGAACCTCTGTCTGGCCGGTTGTCCCCGCCTTTTTCATAAGAGAGGTTTCCGCCTTCTGGGTATTACTCGCAAGGATCAAAGAGATCACAAAAAAGAGTATGGCCAATATGGTCGTAAGTCTGTTCAGGAACTTGTTCCCTCCGGTAGCACCGAAGAATGAATCTCCGCCGCCGCCGCCAAACAAACTTGACATATTTCCACCCTTGCCTGATTGTAAAAGAACAGAAATAATGAGTATTATACAAACAATAATGTAGATTGTCAATAAAAGTGCAAACATTCTTAATCCTCCCTTGAAAGTCTAGTGATCTGTGCGAAGGTTTCTGAAGATAAGCTTGCGCCGCCCACCAAAAAACCGTCTATATCTTTCATATTCATTAATTGTTTTGTGTTATCCGGCTTAACGCTGCCGCCATATAATATGGATGTGGCATCACCGCAGCCTTTACAGAGTTTTTCAACCGTTTTACGGACAAAAGCATGTGCTTCCTGGGCGATTTCCGGCGTAGCCGTTTCACCTGTTCCGATAGCCCATACCGGTTCATACGCAATTATCAGGTCTGAGATACATCCGATGGATCTCAAGCCTTCTTTAAGTTGGCGGCCAAGAACATCAAATGTTTTGCCTGATTTTCTTTCTTCCAGCGTTTCTCCAATACAGAATATCGGAATAAGATTGTTCTTCAAAGCGGAAATGACTTTGCGATTTAATAATTCGTCTTTCTCTCCGAAGACATGCCTTCTTTCAGAATGGCCGACAAGGATATATTTGCATCCAAGGTCACGGAGCATTCCGGGAGAGATCTCGCCTGTGAACGCACCCTTTTCCTTATCATACATATTTTCTCCGCCATAAAGCATCTTGTCCTGCTCCTGAAAAAGGTGAAGGTAGATCGAAGGAGGAAAAATAATGTTCTTCACACCCTCAATATCCGCCACCAATTGCGGAAAATCTTTAATGAAATCGGCAATCGCCAATGAATTCAAATTCATCTTCCAATTGCCTGCAACTATTTTTTCTCTCATCATTCCTCCAATGCCCTGAATCCGGGAAGGTTCACTCCCGATAACATCCCCAGCGAAGCTCCACCGCCGGTTGAGATGTGGGACATTTTATCACTTTTATTAAATTTCTTTACCGACGAGGCGGAATCTCCTCCACCCACTACGGTAATGCCCTCGCACTCTGCCATCGCGTCAATAACGGCAACAGTGCCCCGGGCGTATTCATCTATTTCAAAGATCCCCATGGGGCCGTTGAATACAACAGAACCCGATTTAACTATCAGGCCGCTGAATAATTCACAGGTCCGCGGACCGATATCCACTCCGATATCCGAATCCTGCATGGCATTGACATCCCGGATCTCCTTGTACTTCGGAGATTCAATACTGTCAACCGCGAGAGTATCCAAGGGAAGTACTAGTTTATCACCCGCTCTTTCCATTATTCTCGATGCGATGTCAAGAGATTCCTCTTCCAGCAAAGACTTTCCGACATTATATCCCTTTGCCTTCAGGAAAGTGAACATCATTCCACCGCCGATAAGTATATGGTCGGCCTGCACTATCATTGTTTCCAATAGTCCTATCTTGTCCTTGACCTTTGCTCCTCCGCTTATCACCGAATACGGCCTTTCCGGTGTTGTGAGCTTTTCATTCAAATACATATACTCTTTTTCCACAAGGAAGCCCATCGCTTTGTTCTCCATGGGAAAAAGTCCGGGCAGAGTGAAGACGGAAGCATGTTCTCTGTGCATTGTACCAAAGGCATCATTCACATAGAATTTCGCGCCGAGGGCAGATAATTGTTTCGCAAATTCTGTATCGCCTTTTTTCTCGGCCTTGTGAAACCGGAGATTCTCAAGCAAGAGAATTTGGCCCGGCTGAAGGTCAGAAACGCGGCTGTTGACATCCTCTCCGATCACTTGCTTCGAATATTTAACATTCGCGCTGCCAAGATACTCCTGTAATTTCTCAAATACGGGCTTCAGAGAAAATCCCTCTTCATAACCGATACCGGAAGGGCGGCCCAAATGCGAAGCCACTATTATCCTAGCGTCTTTTTCCAGTAGATATTTGATCGTCGGCAGGGCGGCATCTATCCTTTTAGTATCTTTAATAATACCGTCTTTAACCGGGACATTGAAATCCACCCTAAGAAAAACTACATCGGCTTTCCCGATGGTAAGCCGCTTTATCGAGTTCATTTATTCTTTATCTGCCATGTATTTTATGAGGTCGGCCATTCTACAGGAATAACCCCATTCATTGTCGTACCATGAGAATATCTTTGCCGTCTTTCCCATCACTCTGGTCATTGCAGGATCAAATATTGAGGAGTGTGAATTACCGATAAAATCGGTTGAGACCAGCGGATCTTCTTCATATTCCAAAATTCCCTTCAATTCTCCATTGGCGTATTCTTTCATCTTACCATTGAGCTCTTCTACTGTAACTTCTTTGTTAAGCTCTACCGTAAGGTCGACCATAGAAGCGTCCGGAGTAGGAACTCTGACAGCAAGGCCGTCAAGTTTTCCATCCAATTCAGGAATTACAAGGCCAACGGCTTTTGCGGCACCGGTGGTGGTGGGGATCATGGACATAGCCGCGGCACGGCCTCTTCTGAGGTCACTATGGGGCAGGTCAAGGATCTTCTGATCGTTCGTATAGGCATGTATCGTTGTCATGAACCCGTGGTCCAGTCCGAATTCCTTATTCAGAACATAGGCAACAGGGGCAAGACAATTTGTCGTACAGGAAGCATTCGAGATAATGAAATGTTTTGCCGGGTCATAATTTTTATGGTTAACACCCATTACAAAGGTCGCGTCCGCACCGGGGGAACCTTTTGCGGGAACACTCAGAACAACACGCTTTGCGCCTGCCTGAAGATGAAGGGATGCCTTCTCATGCGTTCTGAAGATACCCGTGCATTCCAGCACATAATCTACTCCCAATTCCTTCCAGGGAAGTTTTGAGGGGTCTCTTTCTTTGTATATTCTGTACTTTTCTCCGCTTATGTTCAGGAAATCGCCCTCAACCTTTACCGGATGGGGAAATTTTCCGTGAACACTATCATATTTCAGAAGATGAGCCAATGTTGCGGGATCGGTCAGATCATTAATAGCAACTACATCTATATCCGAAAAGCGATCACAGCTCAATAACCTCTTGAAAACAAGGCGGCCGATTCTACCAAAACCATTAATTGCAACTTTCATAAAATAAATCCTCCAATCAAAATAGTCTATCTAAACAATAAACTGATTCCTAAATGATTTGTCTCGCCGAGATCACCGAAGGGAACATAGGCATAATCGAACTGCAGAGTAAGAATATCAACCTTTCTGTTGCCCTGGGTTTTCTGGAAAGTATGATCAAAACCAAATCCAAAGCCTATACTTCCTATCTCCACATTGGAATATCCCACACGAAGAGGAATGGCGCTGAACAAGGAATACTCAAGGCCCACAGAGATCACCGCAGGATTACCCGAAGGTATGGATGCCTGAAGCGAAAGATCCATTCCTTTGATGAGATTATAATTTCCGCCGATAGTAATATTCATAGGTATCTTTTCTGTCGGTATTTCATAATCGCCCGTGACATCCCGCTCGTATAAGAGGCCTGAGCCGAGATTCGAAATAGCAAGACCGACATTTCCATTGCCTATCTTATACTTCATACCGATATCCATAAGAAAGGTCTCTGCGAGAACATTCGCAAGTTCTTCTTTGTAAAATTTACCCGCAACGGCAAAGGAGAAGTTATCTCCTAATTTTTTCCCGTATGTCAAAAAGAATTGATTGTAACTCACATCGAACTGCTCTACCGACTCTTCCCAGCTTCCCCATGTAAATGCGTCTATGGGCTCTGTAAAAAACACATTGACCGCAAGGCCGAAGAAATCTGTTTCCGTGAAGGGAATGCAGAACGCGAAATATTCCATGGATGTATCCACGAGGTAATTTGTCTGGCCGATTGAAACAGAAGCCGCGGTAAATGATGTTACATTCGCGGGGTTGTAGAATATCGCCAAGGGTTCATTGCTTGAGGTGACCATAGCATTTCCCAGTGAGAACGCCTTTGCTCCGATGGGCATTAAGAGAAATGATCCGGAGGTCTCACCGTTAGAAACCGCAAATGTGGATACTGCAAAAAGGATGACCGCCAGCGTTATTATTATTTTTTTCATCATTATCTCCTTATCTCACTATTACAAGTTTCCCTTTCATGACATCCTCGTCATCATCAGGGTTGGTTATAACATAGAAATACAATCCGGTAGCTATCGCTTTGCCGTCCTCATTCATCAGGTCCCACTTCTCGCCGCCGTCACCATAAGTAGTTTCACTGGTGGCGGAATGCTCAATAGTTCTGATAAGACCGCCCTTAATATCGTAAATAGTAATGGTCGCATTTTCGGTCAGCTGCACGAATACCATATGATTGTTTTCCTGAAGAGCGTCTGCTGTTCCGTAGATGAAAGGATTGGGAACACAATGCGCCAGTTCAAGATTCTGCTCCTTATCAAAGTCCTTGGAAACCGTAGCGATATTAGACGGCTTACTTTCAAGATCCGTGGTTCTGTTAAAGGAGGTCACAAAATAGTAATATGTAGCATACTCATCAATATAAGTATCAACGAATGTATAGGTGTCGGCTCCCGTGGAAGCCACGGCACCGATTTTCTCGATATAATCCTCATCCAAAGGCTCTACACTATCGTATATCGCGGCAGTGGAACATCTGTAAACATAGTATCGGAAAATATCTCCGGAAGCCTTATTAAAAGTGAGCGTGACGCTTTTATTGGTGTCTATAGCAACAAGATTTGTGGGATAGTCCGGATTTGTAAAAACACTCCCTGTTTCTACCGGCAATTCTCCTAATGAAGTGTGGTAGTCATACTTTTTAACCGTATAATTAACGGTAATGTCTCCGGATAGCTCCGGATATACCCAATCAACCATTATTTCCGGATAAGATGTTAGATACAATGTAGTATCCTGCACCCAACTATAGCCGTTAGGAAGATCCCACAAAGAATATATTTTTGAACCATCGCTTACTCTGTAAAAAGTAGCACCCCAATCGTCAAGACTTTCCCAAACCATTTTCTGTGTATTGGTTTCATAAAAGACGGTTTTAGTAGTCCCATATCCTTCCCAAAAATAATTGACCGGGGAGGTATCTGAAGTGGAAATGGTAAAAGGCGTACTATTCGCAATTTCCTGCAGACAGAAATTGTTCACAATAATCTTCTCAATATTATTCCCAGCAGAGTAATTATACTCTGAGAGGTCAATTAGCACTTCCGTAAGAGATGATGTATCAATGTAAGTAACATCACTTAAATTGAATCTGTAATCTTCATCACCATATTTGGCATAAACCACATGATCCGTGGCCGCAGATTGCAGATATTCATATGCGCCGTTCTGAACATATACTGTGTGAGCGAGCACGGCATTTCTGGTAATTTCATACTTTTCAATGTCCTTTTCCCGTGAGAGCGGCTCCGTCCACATCAAACGGAATATATTCGAATTATCGTCCAGATAAAAACTAATCTCACCTATTGCGGTAGTAAAATACGGTTCAAAGGTCATCTCTAGAAGATACGCGGGAACACTCTCATTAAAATACCCTGAGTAAAAATCCGCAAGATCGGTAGAATAGTTGTAATATGCATCATCATGAGCGGATATGCCGAAGTTGTATTCACCAGATGCACTTGACACATAATCTGTTGACGACAAAACATAAGAGGTTGAAGTGTACACCGCATAAGACGTCGGAGAATTACTCAGGTATCCAGTCAGTCGTTGGAGACCTCCATTATCCCCCAATCTGTGAAAACGGAAATCAGCTTTTCCTCCTGCAAACATAAACACCTGATAACCCGCAGCATATGGAACTGTTTCGGACGAATTGAAATCAGCAGGATCCCAGATAAGCCGGAATTCAGTCAAGCAGGTTTCTGGGTTATAATACTCATAGTAATTTGTAAGCGAGGGGGCGGCCGGAGGGGCAATATCTGCGTAGTTCAGTCCGACATTATGCATATCGGCCATTGCGTCATATGAGGCATCAAGGGCATCAATAGCTGCATCCAGAGTATCTCCCATGGATTTACCAATAGCAAAAAATACTACTTTCGATTCACCCGCTTCGAGCTCATAAGGACCCGCTGTAAGCGCGATAGCGTAATTGCCTTTTACAGCTGTATTCGAATCAAATCCTTGACCTACAAAATCGCTATAAGTGGCCACCATAGGGTTCCACGGCATGAGTCCGAATTCTTGTGAACTTATGCTGTCGCCAAGAGGCCTGTCAATGGCGTAAGCGACCGGAATATTGTCATCGATCCCATTGGAATCTATGTCAGAATAAGCGGGGTCATAGCTAATTATCTTGAATCCTGCTGGAGATTCATCCTTATTGAGAAGTTTTACTCCGAGAACAAAATAAGGATTCTCTCCTGCAGTGGACTGCTCATCATATATCACGCCGAAATTGCCGGTACGATTGAAGTCGGGCTCAACCCAGGCGGCCATATCATCATTTTGCCCTCCATCGGGTATATAAAAACCAAGTGTTTCGGGCGATCCGGTGCTATACTCATAGTCTACAACTACAGCCGCCTCACTCCATCTTGTCCTGATATCTGCATCAAGACGCTGGGTAACAAAAACCTCTTTCTCTGAATCACTATTATTTGTTATTACATACGCCTTTAGCATGATATTATCAAAATCGGGGTGGTAAAACGCAGGGTTGATATCATAATCCGCCCAATCCAAGGCGACACTTTCAAAGAAATTATTCGCATTTTCTGATGTATAGGAAAAAGTACGGGCATCGACAGATATTCCTTGAGGACTGTGAGAATATTTGTCCATTATTTTACAGTATGACTCCAATGGCGCGTAGATTGCATGTCGAGGCGCAAAGTGCCGGTCATATCTGACCATACCCCAAAAACTATCATTGGCGACCGGACCGCCGCCCTGATCCAGAAAATAGTCATGTTCCTGAAGAAAATATGTTTGAATGAAGTTGGCATGGCTGAAATCATTTGCATTCCCATTGCTGCCTTGTAAAAGCCAGCTTCCAGAAGAATCAGAAACGATCAAACTTCCCATGTACAGGTGATCATAATCCATATACTCATAATAAGCGCCATAGGCCCCCCAGTCCCTTCCCTGGAAGGAAGTACCCACGCCAAGGTCGGTGGCGCCCGTAACAAACTGATGATCGAAATAACCGCCGAGAAAAGAAAAATTGGTGCCGTCACATCCAGAATAGATGTAATCTGCAAGCCAATGTGTCATATACGGCTTATTCCCGTCATTTCCCCACACCCACTCAGGGGTTTCGTAAGAACAAATTGAAACGCTGAACGCGATTAGCAAAAGGGACAATAGAACTTTCTTTAAAGCTCCCATAGGACCTCCTATAATAATTGTTTAGATATTATACCAAATATATGTTTTGAATTCAATATGTCAAAACTTATTGAGCGGTATTAAGATGCTGAAAAATAATTTCTGCAGTTTTCCTTTCTCCTTCCGAAGTAAAATGAAAATTCTGAGGGTCTCACCATTTCACTCTCAACTTAATTTTACTTTTGTGGAGCGGCCGGTTTTGGAGATCCGTGAATAATAAGTATTAGTTCTCCTGCTTATTCTCCAGAATAATTTCTATATAGGGATTTTTCTCAGAATAAATATCGTTGAGGCCGACATATCTCCATTGCTGTCTGTTTGGAGTTCCGGTACTATCATGCAAAAAAATCAATATTGGCTTATATGCTTCTTTGAATTTCAGATAGCATATTAACGTATTTTCATCCTTTCGAAAACTGTACCCCTGAAAAACTACTGGGCCACAATCTCTATTAATCATAATATCCGGAGATAAATCTATTTCTGACTTACTTTTCGCACATTTCTGCAGATAGAACTCTGTTGATAACCTATCGA
Organism: bacterium; assembly: GCA_023133295.1. GTDB lineage: Bacteria > AUK180 > AUK180 > AUK180 > AUK180 > JAGLWT01. The sequence continues at coordinate 31,790 of JAGLWT010000116.1, forward strand.
AATAAAATGGATACGCCAACTCTGATTTCGATTCAAAAAAGCTTTCCCGAGAAAAAGGTCGATGGCAGGATCAATGTCACTTCTAAATACTCTTTTATTTTAAAATATCATATGAGTATTGAAGTTAACTGAAAGGTTCTCCGAAGAGAGTAAGATCATATCGCTTCTTAATTCTGAAAATATCACCTCGCTGAATCCTATATTGTGAAACCGCCAACGCAGATACCCGTCAGATATGACTTTAATATTGTGTGGGGACTCAAATGATGGCATTTTTTCAATTAAACCTCTATTGTTGGTATTTTTCCTGCTTTGATGTATAATTTACCTATGAAGGCAGTAATAATTGGCGCGGGATTAGCCGGTATCAGCGCGGCAAAATCCTTGCATGAAACAACTTTGTTCGACATGATCACATTGCTGGAAAAGAATCCGTATATTGGCGGAAGCGCCCACTCATTTTCCTTTGACGGTCTTCTATTTGACACTGGACCGCATCGTTTTCACACGCATAGCAAAGAGCTTAAATCCGAAATAATATCTCTCTTTCGTGAAAGTGAGTTGGTATTGAAGAAAAAATCCAGCTCGATTTTTTTCAGAGAAAAAATATTGAACTACCCGATAGAAATGAGTGATGTTCTCTTCAAACTACCATTAACCGATTCCGTTTCTTCGCTTAGTTCCTACTTATCTTCAAAGATCAGAAATGGCTTCAGACAGCAGGAACCCGCGAATTTCGAGGAGTATATAATTTCTAATTTCGGAAGAAAACTATATAATATCTATTTCCGCCCGTACACCGAAAAAATGTGGCATATGCCCGCCAAGGACATCTCCTCTCTCTGGGCAACGGAGAGGATCCCTTTGGCATCTTTTTCAAAGCTACTTCTAAAAACTGTCGTATCTCTATTCAAGCGGCGTTTCAAAGAGAGCCACCCTCACTCTCCATATGAAACCCTTTTTCTTTATCCCGAAAACGGCATAGAGATGATCTCACAGCGCCTGATACCCGGGGGCATTGAATTATTAAAAGGATTTGAAGTAAAGAGTGCTGTAAATAACGGAGATAGGCTGACCGCTGTATCTAACGGAGACATGATAGTTGAAGGCGACCTTTTCATTTTTACAAATCCGCTGCCGCAAACCGCACGGATGTGTTTAAACACCGACGCAGCAGATCTGAAATACCTGCCGATACATATGTTTTTTATTCCGATCGAAACCGCACGGATATCCCGTAACCACTGGATATATTTTCCGGATACAAAAGATGTTTTCTACAGGGTATCAGAGATGAAAAATTTCACAAACACATACCCGGAGAACAGGACCTCGCTCATTGTTGAAGTTGGAGAATTGCACAATGACAGCGTGGACGAAACTTTCGAGCTCATTATCAAGCAGCTTTCAGAAAAGGGACTCCTGCAAGCCCGGCATATCCGTAAGGGTAATTTTAAATATCATTTTCTGAAGAACGGATATCCTATATATAAAAAGGGTTTTGAAGCAAAAAGGGAAATGATGTACTCAAAACTCGGCCATATAAAAAATGTAGGCATTGCGGGCAGGCAGGGGCTGTTCTCATATTTGAATATGGACGCGGCAATACTATCCGGCAGAAGGACGGCGGAAAATTTACTTACAGAGCTTAAGAACTGATAATCGTCCTGAAAACGATGAAGCCGTCTTTTTCATATACTTTTTCAAAATTCAGATCTGCAGTCTTTTCCACCAGGAAGGGTTTTTCAGGGATCCATTGATTAGAATATGCCCGCATATCTTCAAGGCTCACTACCTCTAAAGGAATGAGATTGTTCTTTTTCCCGAAAAAATACGGGTTGGGAACTATATAATTGATCCGGTTCCTTAAAACCATCTTTTTCATCTCTGCAGGGGTGATATCGGGATGGAAAAAGTCATCGTATTCCCTTTTTCTATGAAGAACATCCGCGGCCGCGGGATTTGCCACCAGCGGCCATACATGGAATGCGTAATTGTCCGTGGATGTGGCGATATGATAGGCTGTCCATTCATCGGAAAGAATATTTTTTTCTCTATTTTATTGTCTGTAAAATAAGTAATGACGCCGGGGAGTTTCGCTTGATCACCCTTGGGTATATGGCGGTTTAGCAGTGAGAAATTCCGCTTAATGTTGCCTGTATTGAAAAACATCAAAAGGAGTATAATGATACAGATAGTTCCGATAATATAGGGCCGCTTAATTTTCTTCAGAAGTAACGCCGCCACATAAGCAATAATAAGAAATACCGTGATAATGTTCGGGAGCTTTGATGCGTATGCACTTGAAATCAGTTTTGATATCAGAGGAACAAAAAATGGGTTATCGGGTCCCCGATGTAATCGGGGTTTCCAAGGTCACACGCTCAATAACGATAATGACAGTACTTTTTTAGTCATTCCTGTCCCATATTAAGCATGTACTCAACTTGATTGGTTGTGCGGGGTAAACTGCATCGTGATAATCTCATTTTCAATTCTTTCCTTATCAACCTACCAACCTATCAACTTATTTACTTAATTCACTGATATTTCCATTTTGTAATTATTTTTATCTCCAACGGGATAAATGGGCTTCAAATTATCATCGGTAAACAGAATATAGCCATTTTTGACATCACCTTTAATCTCCATATCAATTTTTACATTTTTTTCTGAATCAAGTAACTTATAGTCAATATATCTCCATTTTTGATAGGTAGGTTTTTCGAAGTTATCATGAAAAAACAAATATATCGGTTTATATTTTTCAAATCTTAAAAAAGTGATCAGTGTCTTTTTTTCTTCCTTTATTTTTATTGAATAACCTCTAAATCTAAAATATTTAAAATCCTTATTCAATATATTTTCCGGATTCATTTCAATTCTTTTGTTATTTGCAACTCTATACAATTTTGTATCAATTAAACTCCGTTCAAAGATAATCGGGAAGGTGTTGTTCCCACATATAAATGTTCCTTTTATAAAAAGATCAAAAGGAAGTTTCGTTTTTCTACTGTAAGATTTCATTAACATAATATTATACGGTAATTCATTCTTTATAATTAAATTTTCTAAATTTGCATTTGTAGCGATTAACATATCCGCTTTCATTTTTCCAAAATCAAGTTCCGGAATATTATTTTTATAAAACAAATACCTACTTGCTTCACCGCTTACAGCATAGATTTTCTTATTTTCGTTATCGTTAATTACTTTGTTTCCGACCTCCGCTGCCGTCTTTGAGTAATCGTAAAATCCTGTAATAAATATTAGAGAAAATGAGATTGCAAATATTAGTTCAAATACACTAAATTTTCTTTTAAATAGATTATCTCTTGAATAAAATATAATGAACGGAAATATTAAAGAAAAATTCCTTACCGTTGGCTGCGGATACACAATTATAATTGCAAAAGATATAAAAAGTAACCACAAAATATTTTTAAGATCAAATAGCAAAAGGATAGAAATAAGCAAATAGAGAGAAATAATGAATGCAATAATTTTTGAAATATCCGTATTCAAATAGATACAAAGAAATAATATAGGTAAAAGGAAAAAATACATTTTCTTTTTTCGGGATAAATAGATTAGGATTGGTAATGTAAGAATAGCTAAGTTAATTGGAACCGAAAATACTTTTTGAAAAAATCCTATCCTATTTCCGTAATGGTAATCTCCTCTCCATACCAAGGCATCCAAAATAACATTTCCCCCTTTTTCAATATAACATATTAGGATATAAAGAAAAATAACAATGATTGGAAAAAAGTAAATGTATACTTTCTTATCTTTTCGTATGATCATATCTATTAGAAAAAACAAGGCAACTAAAATTATAGCGTAATTTGTTAGAAGTGAAAAGGACAAAAACAAAGATGATAGAATAATATCTTTTAATTTTCTACTTTTTTTATAATCTTCATATTTTAAGAAACTTAATATCAGAAAAACAAAGCAGTATGCTTCATGCATAAATGAATTAACAAACAACAAAACAATTGGTGAAATAAATACCAGAAATATTAGATATTTTTTAGCGGTATATTTTCTAATTATCAGCATAAACACAAAAAGGTAGAGCAAACTTGAAAAAAGATAAAATAAAAATATGTCCTCCTGAATTGGGAAAAGCGAGGCAAAGAGTAATAAAAGCGGCGGATGCGTATCATTATATACATAAGATTCTTTACCGTAATATGAAAAAGAAGCATTAAATAAACCGCCATTTTTGATTGATATCGCGCTAATTAAGTTTTTGGAACTATCCCAAAAGGGAGGGATGAAAATAGTTACTAACACCAGTACGGTTAAAATTATAATGAGATATTTCTTTTTCACATCAATAATCTTTATTTTATCTCCATTTTACAGTTATTTTTATCTCCAATGGGATAAATGGGTTTCAAATTATCATTGGTAAACAGGATATAACCGTTTTTGACACCACTTTCAATCTCCAGATCAATTCTTACATTTCCGTTCAGATCAAGCAAGTAGTGAGCAATATATTTCCATTTTTGATAATCAGGTTTTCCGATATTATCATGAAAAAAAGCATAAGTCGGTTTATATTTTTCAAATCGTACGAAAAGACTCAATATCTTTTCTTGTTCATTCTCTTCAATTGAGTAGCCTATAAATTTAAAATACTTAAAATTCATATTTATAATATGTTCCGGTTTCACTTTTCTTGTCTTTATTTTAGCGAAGTGATTTTGTCTATCAAATCTGAAAATATTAATATTTTCCAATTCAACATTGGATAATGAGTACGGTAATATTCCTAAGTTATTATCATAAAATCCTGCATGTGCCTTGGCGTTCATTATTCTATATGGAAACTTACTTTTATAAATAACTTTTTCTATGTGAAGCAGATCCGGTCTAATACTATTTTTTAATTCAGCTGGACATGAATAAGTTGGAATGATCATTATATCATTTTCCTTTAATTCATTTGAATTCCAGCAATAATATTTAGCATCTATCTTCTCTAAATAGTATCTAAAGCCCCATTCACCCATAAACCAGACTCTGTTGTTTTTAACAGTAGATTTGATTTCATCAGCAAATCTTTTATAGCTTTCTGCAAATCTATAATCAGCATAAGTAATGCCGATGGTATTTCCTAATGTAAGTATTAGCGTAATTGCAATGAACACTTTTTTTAATACTAAATTTAAATTCAAATTTATTAGATCATACGAAATAATAATTGTAATAACCGGCAATGTAATTAATAAATATCTTGCAATGCCCAACGGCATAATTAAAGTACAAATGATTAAATACAAAAGAAAGCAAATTGATAAGAATTTTGTAACAGAATTATTGGGTCTTATAAATTCTTTAATAATTCTAAACATAATTAATAATCCGGAAAATAGAAATATTATAAATAATGACCTGCTTATAAAATTGAAATTCCTGGTAAAAAATATCGTACAAGCGATAGTTATTAGTAATTGAATTATTAATAACTTTTTATTTACCGACTTAAGAAGATACAGAGCTATTATTGATATGGGGAAAATAGTGGTGGAGCCTATCACTATAATATTTGAAATAAATTTAGGAATGAGCATTGATATAGCCCTTAGCTTTAAATTTGTGTCACCGGGCCACATTAACGCATATAATGGATGTGGAAATCCAAATTTTATTGTTGTGAAGATTATCCAGATCAATATTGATGATAAACAAATTAAAAAGGGTATATAATAAATAAATTTCTTTTTTTTGAAAATAAGATAGTACAAAACAAACAAAAAAAGTAGAAATATACCCCGATAATCAATTCCCCATGATATTATTGAAGTAAGTCCTGATAAAATTAAGAGTAACACATTGTCGTTTTTTACTCCTTTTATAAAAAACAAAAATGCTAATAAAAAAAATGAAAACATTGGAACATCACTCATTATACTAATTGACGAAGTAAACAGTATTGAAGAGAAGGAAAACAGAAAGATTGCTGTAAAAGAAAACAAATCAAATTCCTTTAGTATAAAGTACATAGAAACAATAGATAAAATATAGAAAATAATATAAAATAAATGAAAATAAGTTTCATTTACCTCTCCTACAATTATATAACAGAAATGACAGTATAAAAAGTTTAGAGGTGGCTTGGTAAATTTGTAATACGGTACAGTTTCACCAAGAAAATATACATAATTCTCCTTCGAAAAGAAATTCTTTATAGGAACTTGACCATAAGGTGTCCTCTGAATAGATTCAATTGTCTTATGGTCATCTATATTGAATGGTTTGTTTACAAAAATTAACTGGACTGATAACATGATGATCAGTAATAAAAAAAACTTAATTCCTTTTAAATTATATTTTTCTATAATAACTAACCATCCTTTTCTTTAAGGAACCTTTTCTCGCTTCCTTCGGTCATTTCAGATTTTTTTAAATCTCCTTCTCTATCGTAAGTCTGCTCCTTTTTGACATATTGCCTTCATTTCATCCGAAAGGACGAATTCCATTTCGCTACGCTGCATTCCATTCGCCCTTCATGGTGTAAACTATTGTTTGTCTCACTTTCAAGGGAGAGCAGGACATTGTGACCTATCAGATTAGTTGAAATATATCGGATTTTTCAGAAAAAGTCAAATAATTTATTGTTTCTATATATCAAAATATGCGTTTTTTTATTCTAACCATTTTGATTTGATAATATTTTTAAGTTCACGATTGCCTTTAACATTTAAATGATAAGTTTTATCGAGAGAGAGTTTATCCGGAATAAAAATGCAACTTTTTATATCTAATTCCTTATTAATTTTTTCAATATCATCCACCATTTTTTAAAAAAAATAATACTTATTATCTTTTTTGTTCTGTGTCAACATATAATTCCCAAGTATAATAATTGACAAATTGTATTCATTCTGAATCTTTTTTATAAGATACCTATACCTATTTAATCCTTCATTATAATCTTTACTGTACTTTTTAAAATATTCATAACTGTCTTCTCCTTGATAGTATTGGCTTTTCTTTTTGTCTTTAATATTTAATGATAAATACATCGGGTGCAAAAGAGCAATCAATGGATCATTATTTATAATCCAGGGAAATGCTCTTTTATTGGGATAAACTATTGAATATTCATTCCCATTTTTAACTATTGTCGGGGCTGATCCTGGATAACGAAAGAACTCTCCAAAATCATTTCCTATATAGAAAATAATAAGCACATTTGAACCTTTTGAGATATTATATTTTTTAAGTAAAAGATACTCTTGTATCGGCGAATATGTAATAACCCCGAAATTATAAAAATAATACCCATTCCCCTCTTTATTTAACAGAGATGTAAAGAGATTGTTGTTTATAACATAATTATCAGTTTGAGAATCTCCCAATACATATATAGGAATCTCATTATCTCTTATTTTTCTGCAATTTCGATTACCATATTTCCCTGTTTTGATCTTTGCCTTTGATCGTCGAGCCTGATAAAATTCATTGTGTTTAATTCCAAGTATATTATCATAAACATAGGAACCATATCCATTTTTACCCTTATTAAAACCACTGATATTACAATGAACAAATAAAATAATATCCAATAATAAAAAACAAATTATAATAAAAAGTAGTATCTTTAAAGCTTTTTTGAAGATATTCATTTTAAGTTCACCATTATAAATCTTTTATTTCTAATGGGTAAATACGGTCTATGATTCCTATCTGTAAAAATGATTTTATAGTCTCCATTATTCTTAGATATCTTAATATGACATTTAACAAAAGACCATACACCCATTTCTTCCATAGTTAATGAGTGCCAATTTTGTACTACAAGTTTATCATCCTTATAATTATGAATAAACATAACCAGATCATCATCTATTTCCTTCATCTTTAAATATATTTCATAGATATAATTATTTTCTTTTTCAATCTTGTTATACCCTAAAAAAATGAATTTTCTATAATTTAAATTTACTTTATGTTTATAATCCAAAGCTATTTTTTTGCTTTTATCTAACATTTGATTGCTATGGAAATTCATCTTAAAAATATAATATCCATTTTCACAAAAAACCTGTTCTGCATTTAACTTTAAAACTTTATCTACAATAAAATTCCGATCCGGGCCCCATTGTAAAGAGTGTTTCCACATATTTTCAATAGAATTTACTTCAATGGCTTTAACATTTCGTTCCGGTTTATAAAAATAGGGATTTAATATTATATACTTTATACCCCATTTTTTTAAGATTTCATCCATTTCTTTTACTTTAGTTTTCTCATTAAAAAAGATTCTATAATCTTTCTCCCGTTGTAGAACATCTTTGGCATTGGGATCAGCTACGAGTGGCCAAATTGCGAAAGCATAATTATTTGTAAATATAGCCATGTGATATGAAGTCCAGTGGTCTGATATTATATTTCCCCCTTTTATATTATTTTTATTAAAATATCGTATAATTTCGGGCAACTTGCTTTTTTGTGATACACCTATATTATTCTTTATCAGTTTATAATCGCGTACCAAATTCTTAAAGATTTTGGGACTTATAATCAGCAAAAAACATATTAGCAAAAAACCGAAATATTTTGTCTTCAATTTCTTTTTCAATTCAAGAATTATAAAAGCCAAAATTAAAAAAGCAGGTACAAATATACTTAATTTCGAAGCATAAGCACTACTGATTATTTTTGATAAACCTACTACAAGAATTGGATTTAACAACAACAAAGGAGAAAGGACTGCTGTTGATATCATAAATTGTAAAGTAGTGTTTCTTCTAATTTTTTTAATAAAAAACAATATTCCTAAAAAAGCTATCAATGGAGTAATCGGATAAATTGTAGGTGGTAGTGTAAACATAATATAGATTTGGCGAAAGACAAATTTTGGATGAATAATAAACAGATTTTTTGTAAGAAAGACGAGGTGATCCGGAAGAAAGAAAGCTTGCTGTGCAAGTTGTGGATCATAATGTAATGGATTGTGAATACCATAAGATAACCATTTTAGAATGTAATAAGGAATATTGAAAATCGTAACATAGAAAAAGATCTCTATAACCCTTCTATTACTTTTATCCCTCAATAATATTTTCACAAGAAATATCGCAAAGAGCGAAAGATAGAAAAGAATCATATAGAATATCTGAAATTCCGTCAATATCAAAGAAATAATTATTGTAGTCCAAAGGTATTTTTTATCACTGCTGTCAAGGTATTTAATCATTTCAATTAGTGCCAACGGCAATATCGTATACATTGCAATAGCATCCGCGAGTGCAAATTTTCTCAATATCAATCGCTCATACCCTATTCCCCCGAAATGAAAAATAAATACTAATACTACAAGTAAACCACCAAGATTTTTCTTCAAAAGATGTTTCCCAAAACAATATTGGGCAAATATAGCAATAAAGCTCATATACGCCGGAAGATTTATCCATATTTTTAAAGGATCCAATCCGGAAATTTTGCTGTAAATCAATATCATAAAATGGTAAAGGCTAAAAGAGAATCTCGGATCCATCCCTTCATTACTATAGACAAAATTCTTGTTTTGCACTATATTGTTAAAAAGAGATTTGTAAATTATGGAAAGGTTGTTAAGATCGTTTGCAATATCTCCTTTAATAATATAAAGCAATATTACATAAACCAGTGCTATACCAATTGTAACAGATGAATAAGTGTTAAGCGGTATGATTTTTGTGCTTTTTATTTTTTTTGAAAGCAATAGAAACAAAAAGAACATTACTAATAAAATATATATTACATATACTAAAAATACCGTTTTTTTAAGCGATAGCTCAAAAAGAAACCCTAAACCACAAGGGATATAATAAATTAAAAGGGAAAGCACAAAGAAATACGGAACTTTTTCAATACCTAATTCCTGAGAAAAGAAAATTCTATATATGACGATGCCTGGAACAATAAATAAAAAAATAAAATAGAGTAATTCAATTATCATTTTTAGTTATTATATAAATCTTGGAAATCCCGAAAAACCATGAATAAGCATTTTTTATCAGGGATTTTATGATTTTTTTAAAGCGGAGTGTAACAATACTGATATAATTTTCCTTATTATGGTAAGGGCTTTTTATCCCAAAAAGTAAACGAAAATATGGATTTGAATTTAAAACAAATCTGGACTGTATCCATGTAAACTTAAATATCAGTTTATTTTGAAATATTCTTTCTATTACGGTCATAGTCATCTACCCTCTACTTTTTTTGCATAAATTGTTGCCACATCAAAAAGATTGAGATATATTTTAATCTTTCCTATCTTATTTTTCAATAAAAATAAATATATCGCTTTAAATATAGGAAATTTTCTTTGAATATGATAAAAGATATGTCTTGAATAATAAAATTTCCCGTAATATTTAATAGATTTAATTTCAAACCCATTATTATTACAAAAGTATTTAATACTTTTCTTTGTAAAATAATTTAAATGATATGGGGGTATAAAAAGGTACCATTTTCTCCCCATTATTCGAGCAAATAGTGAATCTATCAGAGGAACTGTTAATATGAGCGCTCCATTTGCATTAAGATCTTTACCTATGTTACGGAGCATTCGCGCGGGGTATTTTACATGTTCAAATATATCAAATGCGGTGATAATATCATATTTCGTATCTTGTGAAGAGGTTTCGTAATTATGAACTTTCAGGTCAAGAAAGTATCTTTCCTTTCCAAGGGCAATAATCTCCTCTCCTATATCAACACCCTGAAGCTGCATATTCGAAATTTCGGAAATGGAGTAAAGAAACTCACCGGAAGCACAACCGATATCTAAAAGAGAAGATGCTCGCTTGGAAACATGTTTCACAAGCCTTCTGAAAATCTGACACCAATTTCCATCAATGCAATCGTCAATATAATTTCCGTATCCTTCGTCACTATTTGGATTTACAAAGGAGTCCAGATTATATAGATCGTCATATCGTATATCTGCAAAACCCTCATAGAACACCGAGCCGCAATTTGAACATTTTACATGCTTTTTCACAATCTCTCTTTTCAATATCATAAGGGAGTTGCAGCCGCATAATTTACATTTTTTCATATTTAAATATTTAGTTTTCCATGATTCTGAACAACTCTACTCCTTCACATCGAGGAGAAGAGAAATAATTATTGTAAAGCAAAAGACTGCTTTTGCTATTTATTTCATTTCTCAATTTTATAATCTCCCATTACGAGAATATCGATCCCTGTGCCGCTAAATGTATTTATCGCATCCTGAGGAGTGCATACGATCGGCTCTCCCCTGATATTGAAAGAGGTATTCAAAACCAACGGGATGCCCGTAAGTTTTTCAAATTCCCGTATTAGAGAATAATATCTCCCATTCTGTTCTTTACTTACCGTTTGAACCCTTGCCGTTCCGTCGACATGTACAACTGCAGGTATTTCTTTCCGCTTTTGCTGAACTGTATCGAAAACAATTGTCATATAAGGAGATTTACCGCAGCCGATAAAATAATCTCCGGCTTTTTCCTCAAGAACACTTGGTGCAAACGGGCGGAAACCCTCTCGATGCTTGACCTTTTCATTAATAAGGTCTTTCATGTCCTTCTTTCTGGGATCCGCAAGAATGCTTCTGTTGCCGAGGGCGCGTGGTCCGAATTCCATTTTCCCCTGATACCAACCGACTATTTTCCCCCTGCTTATTTCCAAAGCCGTATCCTTTTCTATTTCACTTGATCTTGTAAAATGAAGTTTATTCTTTTTGAGAACATTCAATATCTCTTCATTGTCAAAAGCAGGACCCAGATAGGCATTATTCAACGGCAATTTACTTTCATTACCAAGTATATTATAGTATCCGTACAGAGCGGCGCCAAGCGAAGTTCCCGCGTCATTGGAAGCGGGCTGGACATACATATCTTCGATATCGGTTTCTCTGAGCAACCGTCCATTAGCAACCGAGTTCAGGGCGACGCCTCCTGCCATACAGAGATATTTCAAGGAGTATTTGTTGAGATAATACCGTACTACCTCTAGAAGCACTTCCTCTGTAACTTTTTGTAAAGAAGCGGCCATATCCATTTCAAGATCCGTAAATTCAGTAGCATTGTCATGGGGATAGAAGTTATGCTTTCTTTCAAATTTTTCAGTGATATAACTCTCCCAGCCATGTGAGAGATTGAATTTTGAAAGATCAAAAGAAAACCGTCCTTTGCCTACCCTTACAAGTGACATGATCTCAGAAAAATACTTCGGTGTACCGTAAGGAGCCAGGCCCATGAGCTTACCTTCTCCATTATGTGCTTTGAACCCAAGATACTGAGTGATATCAGAATACAGCATTCCCAGGGAATGAGGGTAGTTCACATGTGCCACCTGTTCAATAAGGTTACCCCTTCCGATTCCAACGGTCATCGTCTCGAATTCCCCTGAATGATCAATTGATAGTATAAGGGATTCGTCGAAGCCGCTCGGATAGAAAGCGGAGGCCATATGCGCCATATGATGTGATATCTTGACAAAGCGGGCATCTCTTAATATATCAATAGCCCTTACCTTTTTCCTGATGCCCAAAAGAGATGATACATATGAGCTCCTGGAATGAAGGTATTTTAACGATGAGGGAAATCGCAGCAGAAGAAATCCCGCCCGCTGAAACAGCATGGGAGTATTGAGCCAGGGAAAAACGATCAGCTCAGGAGAAGTATCATACTTGTTGCCGATAAGCTCAAGGGATTCATGCGGAAAAACCGATGTATGTTTTTCTCTTGAAAGACGCTCCTCCTCGATCGAGAATACGGATTCCCCTGAGATCACAGTTATAGAAGAATCATGTGTATAACAATTCAATCCCAGTATCATTCAATTCTCCGTATATGATCGGCCAGAACCCCTGCAATATATCTATTGCCTTCCGGAGAAAAGTGAATATCATCCACATAAAGGTCATCATAAAGCAAGAGATCGGTTTTGCGCATTTCCTGTGAGATATCCACAAAATCTACTCTGCATTCCTGAAACACTTCCCTCATTACTTCCTGATATGAAAAGTCCGCTCTATTGAGTAATTGATATCTTAGCGGAGTAATTATAAATATGGGGTGGATCTTTCTCTTCTCGCAGGTCATTTTTATTCTCTCTATCTTCTTTGTCAGATCTTTGCGCAAATACGGATCATTATATTTCATGGCAGCGGAAGCGTAAAATTCTTTGCTGTTATAAGCTTTTTCATAATTTCCGGCAAAGAGGAGCTTTGCTAATGCAAATAAATATGAATACGAAAAAGGGCGCTTTGTTACTATAACCTCGGCGTCTGTGTCAAGTTCCAGAAAACCTATCCCGTTCAGATGAAATGCATAAAGTATATCATCGATAAAATACTGCCATACTACAATTTCGGGGGGATTTTTCTGGAGATTCTTCTCCAATATCACAATATTTTGATCAAGTCCATAGCCGCAAACCCCCATATTGTGAACATTGAATTCTTTCAATTCGCCTTGAAGAAACACCGGGTAGGTTTCATCGTCCTCAACTCCCAGGCCGGCAGTAATGGAATCGCCTATGCAGATAATGTTTTTTTCTGACTTCTCTATGGTATTCAAATTCCTGTACCCTGATGAATTTATTGTAAATTTCTTATTTCGCCACATATATGACGATGATTTTCTATAACGATATCCAAGTTCACTGTCTTTTTCGAAAATTCTTCTGTCATAATCCTGTAGCTTTGATATGGGGTCCAATAGTCTTGCAAGGCCTTCAAAAAGCAGAAAAAGGATCAAAAAAAACAATAAATACTTAGACAGCCGTTTTATCAACAATTAAATAATCTCCTAATATAAGCACATCAATATCTGTTTTCAAGAATGTCTCTATCGCCTCGGCAGGAGAGTTGACGATAGGTTCTCCCCTGATATTAAATGAGGTGTTCAATACAACCGGAACACCTGTGATCATTTCAAATTCTCTGATAAGATCATAGTATCCCGGATTTTGCTTTCTATTTACCGTCTGAACCCTGGCCGTACCGTCAATATGCACTACCGCGGGAATATCATTTTTCTTTTCATCCAATACATCAAAAACAAAAAGCATAAATGGAGAAGAGACACACCCTTTAAAATACTCCCCTGCCTTCTCTTCGAGAATGCTCGGCGCAAAAGGTCGAAATCCCTCGCGATGCTTTACCCTTTCATTCAGAATATCTTTCATTTCCCCTTTTCGGGGATCCGCAAGAATACTTCTATTGCCAAGGGCGCGGGGGCCGAATTCCATCTTTCCCTGATACCAGCCGACTATCTTGCCGCGGCTTAATTCCTGAGCTGCTGCTTTTTCAATATTAGCCCGCTTACTATAGGGAAGTTTATTCTTATGGAGTTGAATCTTGATATCATCATCACTGTAGCTGGAACCAAGGTATGCATTATCCATGATATATTTCCGTTCCCGCCCCAATATTGAATGTTGAACATATAGCGCTGCTCCGAGCGCGGTTCCCGCATCATTTGCCGACGGTTGAACAAAAATATCCTCAAAGGGACCTTCCCTTTGAATGAGACCGTTTGCAACCGAGTTCAGCGCCACGCCCCCAGCAAGGCAGAGTTTTTTCTCGCCGGTCTCTTCATAGAGATTCTCGGAAAGCAAAAGCATATACTTCTCCAGTATTCTCTGAAGGGATGCTGCCATATTCTCATGGAATGTTGTTATTTCGCTTTCCGGGTCTCTTCTTGGACCGAATCGGCGGATGAACTTCTTTGAGATATCCCTTTCTACTGAATTCTGAAATTCAAAATAACTGAGGTCTATTCTCATCCTATTTTCCTTCACGGTGATCATCTCATCAAGATCATTGAAATACTCCGGCTTTCCGTAAGAAGAAAGGCCCATTACCTTTCCATCGCCGGAATGCACCTGAAACCCCAGATATCTTACAATGGCGGAATAAAAATAGCCTAATGAATGGGGAAATGGATTTTCGTATATTTTCTCGATACGGTTTTTCGATCCCTTTGCCAAAAGATAGGTGGATCTTTCTCCGGAACCGTCAATTGACAATATTGCCGCGCTGTTAAAAGGTGTGGGAAAGAAAGAAGATGCCGCATGGGCAAGGTGATGTTCTACAAAATATGTCTTTTTTACTTTCAGCGGAATATATTTTCTGACATTCAGCATCTTAAAAAAATCTCCGCCATGTGTTCTACCCCAACTCAGGCTTTTTGGGAAATTCCTTATTATGGTGGGTAGTCTTCCCTGAATTCCCAGGAGAGGTTTCACATAATATGCAAGGATAATCTCCTCATCCTTTGCCAATATTCCATTTTTAAAAAGATAATCAAATATTCCATGCGGAAATTTTCCGGTGTATTTTTCTCTGTTGAAACGCTCCTCTTCGGCTGCGAAGAGGATACTGCCGCCTTCATCGATGACGGCAACAGAGCTAAGATGCCTAAAGCAATTCAATCCGATTATTTTCATCTGTAAATTATACATTATCTAATAATTTATGCAAGATTCTTCCGATTGGAGGAAATCATTTTTTCAGTCTTTCGCTGAAGAGGACAAAAAAGGCATAAATAGCATCTATCCAATGAATTTTGCTTTCCTCGACCTTTCTCGGAGTATAAGATATCGGGATCTCACAGAATCTATAATTGAATTTAAAGATCTTTGCTGTGATCTCACACTCCATTTCAAATCCGTCATATTTCAGATTCAACGACTCCAGAATGCCTTTTCTGAACACCTTATAGCCCGATGCTTCATCTGTAATATTTTTTCCATATAGTATCCGCACCGTCAGATTAATGAGTTTATTCGCCAGGAGCCGGGGAATTGATTTCATTTTTACTTTTTTCAAAAATCTTGAACCGTATACAACATCGGCCTGCCCTGCTATGATCGGGAGTAACAAACCGGATATCTCTTCCGGATAATACTCCAGATCGGCATCCTGAATAACAACAATATCACCGGAAGACACTTTCAAGCCTTTTTTTATTGAATAACCCTTTCCTCTGTTCACGCGGTTTTCACAAAGGATATCATAAAGATTGAAGTTCTCTTTCAATATTGCGTTCGAACTGTCTGTCGAACCGTCGTCCACTACGATGACTTCATGTTTAAATGAAAGCTTGGCGATCCGCTCAAGGACCTTCAGGATAGTTTCCGATTCATTGAAAGCCGGAATGATTATCGAGATCATCGCGTCAAATTCCGCGTTCTTCATATTTCTCATTTTTCATCCCATAAGATCCGGTACAATAAGGGGTAGTTGCTTCTATCTTCTATTGTGATATCGGGAAGGGATGATCCTTGGTCATTAAAATCGTAGTAGGTGAACAAATATCTAAAATAATCCTCCATTACAAGCGTCTTAGCACTCGCAAATTCATTGTATATCTTCAATGAATCAGCAGGACCCCAATCCTTATCAATATATTTTTTTGTGTACATCTCAATGGTAGTCCTTATAAGATCTTTTTCATCCTGATTCAGTCTTTTCTCCTCCTTTAGAAGAAAGGGAAAAAGTTCAGGAAAAAATAGACCGACAGAACGAAGATCCCTGATAAACCCCTCGCCCAGGACAGAATATGTGTTTCCGTATAATTTATTATGACGCAGAGCAAAGCGGCAAGGTTCAATAATGCTACTTTTCATTATTTTTTCGTAAAGTTCCTTGAAAGCAGAACTTTCCGAAGGATTTATCAGGTATTTAAGATAGGGATATTCTGAAAATTCTCCTTCAAGTATCATACTCGCAAAAGAACTGGTGCAATCTGGATCGATCCTGTACGGGAGATTCCATATGGTGTAAAGCGGCCCTTTCAGGTAGGAGTAGGAAGAGAAATATTCCGCTAAGACAACGATATTCTCTTTTTCGGCAATCTTCGTATCGAAATTAAATAAGTAATAGAGCGGATTGAAAATATTCTCTTCGGAATCCTTCAGAAAAGGAGGAAAAGGGCTGTAAAGGTCTTTCAGGAGAAGATATTTTCTGTCTTTTTCAATTCTAACGAGAGCCGATATTTTATCAAATCTCTTTTTGCCAAATCCAAATGGTGAATTTCTTAAGGATATTATTTCCTCGATCTCCTTCCTTCTGTCTGATAATTCCCCATAAGTCCTTGCGGCTTCATAATTTCCAAGCAGTATATTTATTACCGCTATATTTTCTGTGGTATATATCGGTTTGCGAAGCAGTCCTTTTCCCTCGCCGTATTCACCTGTTCGGAATTTAGCGATTGCCAATGAAAAAAAGTTTTCCGCGGAGGGGTCGTATTTGACCAGCTCCTCAAGTTCGTCTGAGATCTGCTGCCATCTATTTTCAAAGCGGTAGTATTTCAAAAGCATTTTCCTTGTGTGTTTCAGTTCCGGTACCAGATATTTAGAAAAAAGGAGTAATTCTTCCGCCTCGCTTTTCTTTCCGCGCTGAAGCAGAATTTCTGCTTTCAGATTTAAAAGTTCTGGATAAAGATCCTCATCCAATGCAGAATCAATATATTTAATCGCCTGTTCATAATCACCTTTTTTATAGGATTCCACTGATTTTGCATTGAATTCAAGATAGCGCTTATAAAAGATCTGATGATTTCCAAGTTCGCCTGTGAACTGGATTATATTAATAGAGATCGGGATCAGCAGGAGTGCCCATTTTATGCTTCCGGGCAGGGCTATGCTCCGGATTTTATATTTGAACGGATAAAATAGGAGTATGAAGATCAAGACAGCGATCGGCTGATGCAAAGGAAAATCAAATATAAGGGATATTAAAAATGCCAGAAGGGGGGCGCTTCGGGATGTTGCCTGACCAAGAAGATATTCTGATAAGGAAATAAATACGATCAGAAATAAGAAAATGCCGATGAATCCTCCCTCAACACCCATGTGTATGATCTCGCTATGGGCGCGCCTGACCAGAAATTTGGAGGTGGAGTAAAGCCCTTTTTCTTTACTTACTGCAGCAAGGTTCTTCTTATATGCCGATGGAAACCTGCCTAGGCCGGTGCCGAAAGGATTTTCAATTACTGTTTTCAAGCCGGTCCTGATTACGGTTCTTCTGGTATTTAAAGGGTGAGCAACGGTTATTACAAGGAAAAATCCCAGAATGATGGCAGTATAGAATATTATTCTCCTCAGAATACTTTTTTTGATTAATGAGATCAAAATAGACAGCAGGGTTATTGCTATCATTATTTTAGAAAATGTCATCAAAAGAGCTATCCCTGAAACAAATAGAAAAAAGTAATTTCTCTTTTTGAAAAAGAACATTTCTGCAAGAAATCCCATCGTCAGTACTACCGCCAGTTCATTAGGATTCCCCATAGTCGAGAACACACGCTTACCCGACCAGTCAAATTCCCAGAATGAAAAATCTATCTTGAAAAATTGCAGGACTGCGTACAGCGAAACAAGGAATATCGAAACACGCAGCCAACGATAAAGAATATCGGTATTGAAACTGGATTCCGAGATCAAAAGAAAAAGCAATACCTGAACAAGGCAGAAAAATCCACACCAGGATGGATTGACAGCAAAGAAGACCAGAGCGGCGAAAAAGATCAGAATCGATCTGAATGTAACCCTCTTAATAGTAAAAACCACGGGCAAAAAAGATATTAACAGTAATTTGGGAAGAAGAAAAGAACTTTTAAGTATTGGAAGAAATATCAGTACCGATAGAAATATCAATGCCCCGGCAAAATGTACGGTATATGTTTTCTTTCCCATTGATTTTTTTTCTACATCTTGTTTCTGCATCTATATTTCACCCGAAGAATGATCTACAGGTTCTTTCTGTTATCAGAATTCATGCTGAAGATCCGCGATCTCCATATCGCCCGAGGAATTGCCGGAAGTAAATCTCAGTAATTTGCCGTCACGGATCTTATATCTTACATAACCCACAGAGAGATCGTAGAAGTTAGTACCGGCCTTATCCTTCAGATAACTAAAATCCTTCTGGAATTGAGCAAGTTCCTTGCCCTTGTTGAAATAATCAATATGGAAAAGCATGTCCATGGGCAATGCGAGATTCAGCATATCCTTGAGTTTGTAATTATACAGAAAGCGTGTGGGCATAAGCACCACATCGACCTTATCGAAATACTGCTTGTATGACATCAATTTATCCACTTCCCCCCTGTCCAGATCAGCGGCTAATAAAAACTGTTTTCTTGAGATCTCAATACCCTTTTTCTTCAAGATATAATCGGCCTTAAGTACCATATTATCCTGAAAATAATCCTCTTTGCCGCTGCTTTCCGGGTATATAGCGTATATCTCAAACACATATTCACTGCTTCCCACTTTCTTACTCTCTTTCAGAATATAATCACCTGCCTTTACCACTTCATAGGGTATTTTACTGGACAATAGGGTGTTGCTTACCTTTTGACATGTTTCATATCTGCTTTTTACCCAATAAGCCTGGCCTCTTTCAAGTAAATACTCATTATCAGTAGATTTCAAGAAGTCTTCATATGTAGATGCGGATGCTTTTTGCACATTTGTGGGAAGATATACCTTTCCCACGGGATATTCTCTTAGTATTGTAGTAACCGCCGAATTATTATCCTGAGAGTAATCCGTCAGGATCAGATCGTCTATGCGGTTGATACCGTAAGACATCAAAATGCTCATGACCACACGGTCGGCCTCGTCCCATTCCCTTCTGTTATAGAGAGAATGTTTCCCCGCATTTATCAATACATTTCTCCCCGAAGGCGTTTTGATGAAAACGACATTGCCTTTGGAAAGGGAGAAGAAGGTTATGTCAACTTCATTATCCCTCTTTGTTGGTATCAGCAGAAGTATGGAGCCCAGAAGTACAATGGCGATTATGATCGCGGGCAGAAACTTAAATATACGCGCCCTCTTGTCGTGTTTCTGTTTGAATACCGTCAATTTATATTTATAGTCAAGCCATTTACTTTTGATATACGGCAGATTGATAATGATAAGCAGCGCTATAAAATAGAATATCAGCCCGCCGAAGGTGAACTTCTTCACATATGGATATGGAAAAGTGGTCGAAAAGAAATGCGCGGACTGTATGAAGAGCTTCAACAGCAGATAATTAGCGGCATTGATGAACAGTCCCATATAGATACCGACAACGGGTATCAGAGACAGAATTGCCGCGATCATCCCCAATTGAACATTGATACCGATGAGGGGTATGGCGATATAATTGGCGTACATACCCGCAATTGGATATCTGCCGAAATAATATGCGGAAAGCGGGATCATCATTCCCAGCTGTATCGCGAATTGTGCCGATATAAAGGAGATCAGCCAAGGTGGCATCTTCCTGTAGGATGGAGCGGCAAGTTGCTTTTTTTCCTCAAATTTATTGGATAAATACAAAAACACCCCGGAAGCGGCAAAAAATCCCCACAGAAATAGTGAATTAAAGAAATAACTCTTGAAGATGATGATCAGCGCGGTGAAGGAGGCGAAAACAAAGCAAGCCGCCCAAAAGGTATATCCGATCAGATACTTCTTGAAAATATCATCCAGAAACGGCGTGATAAGGACAAGAGACAGCACCGCTCCAAACGATAGAGTAAAGGATGCCTCTCTCAATAGAAGCGGGTTCACAAATAATATCATAAGAGCGGCAACGGAAATACCCACCTCGATCGAGGTTCGCAGACCCTTGCCGGAAAGTACCCAGGCCATCAGCACGGCACTGTTCATTATTACAGCACGGAGAGTGGATGGCCGTCCGCCGGTGATTATCGCGAAGATCACTAAAAAGAGTATTGTAATAACGGCATAAACTCTCCTCGGTACGCCTATCAATGAAAAGATCCCCACAAATAATATCATAAGGATCGTAACATGAAGCCCCGACACTGCCAGTACATGATTCACGCCCGCCCTTTTGAACTCATCCTTTATCTGATATCGGGCATCGGGCAAGAAGATCCCGTCCATGCCGTATCTCAGCCCCAGAGTAATACCGCCTAAAAATGCCGACTCCGGGTATTTCACCGTTCTTCGAATGGTCTTCAAGAACTTCTGCTTAATACCCAACGAGAAGGCTACAAAGGGATTCTTCTTTGTCAGCTCATCAGGGGTGATGCGTGACGCATCCTTGAAATATGCTGTATAATATACTCCGGTGCTTTCCAGAAATTTTCTATAATCAAAGCCGCCCGGATTCGTTGCTTTCTGCGGCCTCTTCAAGTCTGTCTCAAAGGTGATATAGTGGCCGTATGAGAGAAACTCCGGGTATTTGCCTTTCTTGAACGAATAATTAAGAAGGATCTTCCCCTTTTTTACTTCTTTCGAACGGGCGCCGTTGACCGAGATCTTCAGGGGCTTGATATAAACCCGCATCCTGTTCTCAAAATATTCGGGCTCTCTGTACACATATCCTTCGACCGTTGCGGATACGAGATCTTCTCCACCGGTAACGGTCAGTATATGCCCTTTTCTGTCAATATTCAGAGCATTGTGCGTAAAGGCAAGGCCCAGTACAAATGGCAGAAGGTAAAAAGCCATCAGCATAGGTATCTTCTTGATATAACCCCAGCGCTTATAGCTATAAAAACCCACAGCTACAGCCGCGAGAAGAATCGCGGCAGAGAGGGCAAAAAAGATAAGCGGAGAGGCCAAAGGAAAGACGCCGAAACTGATGAGGATGCCGAGGACAAAGAACAATGTAAAGAGATAGAGTTTATTTTCCCAATACATTATTTTTCTTCCAAAAACCCGTAATACGATTCATTGGACCTGAGATTTCCCTCGATCGTATAATTCTTATCAAAGGCCAGAACCAGGATCGCGGCAATCGCAATGATAATTATCCCTATTAAAATAAAGGCCTTCTTTCCTTTTTTCATTAACTTCTCCAGTCAAGATAGAATTTGAAAGCCCTCTGCGGAACCGTATTATCAGCCCTTGCCGAATTATCCTGAATATAATACCTTCTTTTGTACCCTATTTTCAGCTTCAGATTCTTCCACCAGAGTTTTCTGCTGTAATCAACCGACCATTCACGGTATTCCTCAGAGGTGGATGAGTCCGACTTCCTGTAGATATTATTATCCGTGGATTTAAACGAGAACAGGAAGTTACCCAGGGCGGGTTTCCAATTCGCCTTCAGCTGATAGGATGCATTGGCCTTTCTCTGAGGCAGAGAATGTTCCATATAGGTATTGAAGCGGTAAATGCCTGTCAGGCGCAATTTCTCGGACAAGTTGTAATTAAAAGTCACATAAGTCCTTGTGCTTTTGTCCGATTCGGAATAATCCGTAATATATGAATCATTCAAGTTCCTTGCTACATCATTATCTTTATACCGCTGCGTCACCGCCATATCAACAAGCGGCGTTATCGGATATTGAAATTTTATCGAGCCGTCGAAATTGGTCTGAAGAGTTGAATAATACCTCCAGATATCCGCCTTGGGAGTGATCTCCAATTTTCCCAATTTTAAAAGCGCATCGAATTTAATACCCCTTTCGTTCTGGGCGGAAAGCTCCGCAGGAGATTCATATGTGGCGAATGTATATGAATAGGGATTTTCAAATTCCCTGTGGAAATCCCTGTAAATAAAATTGATCCGCGCGGTTTTCTTTTTCATGGTCATCTTCAATAAGAAGCCGTGAGCGCCTGATTCCAATTGCCCGAATTCCGCCTGAATAGCCGACTTTTTAAAAGGAGTCCACCGCATATTCAATCCCCATACCCATGCATCGAACATGCCTTCAGAGTAATTATTCGGCTTGTAGAGGTCAGAGGCATAGATCTCCTTATTGTGGTAAACGGTCATTCCGATAAAATTGTCCTCTCCGCCGATGCGCATATGCCCGCCGAAAATGGTCTTGTTAACATAATTCGGAATGGAAAGAGCGATCGTATCTTCGTCAAAATCGCTCTCTGAATACGCCGATTCATCCGCGCTGAAATCGGCCGAACTGACCAGAAGATGTGAATACTGATAGAGCTTGTCCTGTATCTGTGACGCGAAGATGAATATCTCCGCCGGTCCCAGCACCGTTCGCATACCGGCACCAAGGAGGTTCAGATTGAAATCGGAAGTAACATCACTGGAACGGTCGCCCTTGAAGCCGTACAGATTCTTGTTATCGGATTCATTAAAGACCACGCCAAGACCGAAGCCCGCCATATAATTTCCCGTGATCAATTGGAAGTTCTTTGTATTCCAGTTTATAAATACCTTAGGCAGAGGCCATACCGTTTTCTTCGGGTCAACGATAACTTCGCCCGGCTGAAGGAAGATCTCGCCGTTTTCATCATAGGTAACAGGCCCGTCATATTCCTCAAAGCTGTATGTGGCGTATCTGCGTTCCTGAAGAATTCCTATATCCAATACCTTTCCGAGACGGAAGCGGTATTTGAACTGTACATAAGGCGTCTCTTCTGATTTGGTCGTGGAAGAAACCTCGTCCCTGAATTTAAAGTTGAGGTCGGTTTTCCTTTTCAATACCTTCTTACCCTTGACCTTCTTTATCTTTACCGGGGGAATGATGCGCATAAATCCCTCAACAAAACTGAAGTCTGTACGCCCGAGGATCCTTTTGAGGGGCTTGTCATCTTTAAATGGCCGGTTCTTGATGATCTCATCAGCGATCTCAAGGGTTACCTTGGGAAGCCGCAGCAGCTCACTCTTAGGAGCGCTATTGACCTCTATAGGATTTGAGTAAAGTTCCCAAAGCATAATATACTGCTCTTGATCGATATCTCCGGACTCGTACAGATCGGCGATCTCGTCTTCCGTAGATATGGGTATCGAAAGATCATAATCCTGAGCAAATGCAAAAGAGGCCAAAAACAAAACGATCAGAAATAGTATTCTACCTTTCATCATTCACCTCCCTGGCCATTATCAACAGCGGGATCGTATTCTCCCGCTTTTATCATATTTCTCATATTCTCAAAGGTCTTGGGACCTATTCTGGGAACATTCATAATATCCTCTATGTTCTTAAATCCGCCGTTTTGCTTCCTGTAGGAAAGAATGTTCGCCGCTGTCTTCACTCCTACGCGCGGAAGTTTCTGCAGCTCCGCACTGTCCGCGGAGTTGATATCTATTAACGGTCCGCTGTAAGAGGTTTTCGAGGAGGTGGAAGTGGCCGAGGAACTGCGTGACGGCACAATTTGAGTCGATGACTCATATTTACTGCCAACGGTAATATGGGACCGTATTTTTTCAACGGTCTTAACGCCTATTCTAGAGACATTCTGCAGGTCTTCCACTCTTCTGAACGGCCCGTTCACCTTCCGGTATTCCACTATACGCTCTGCTGTCTTGCTGCCTATGCCCGGGATCGCGGAAAGCTCCTCCGCATTTGCAAGATTAATATTTATCCTGCCGTTGATCACCGAGAGTTCGGGTTTGGATTCTTTGTTTCCGAGTCCAAAGGCAAAGGTATGTGTGGCGCCCAGCTCCGGATGTACCTTCAAAGCATATGAAACTGCCATTCCGCCGCCGTAAATTCCGAGGCCGGCAGAATAGGAAAAACGCTCCGAGTGAAGATATTCAATGCCGCCAAAGAGAGCAAAGTTATCTGTCATATCGTACTTGATACCAAAATGATATTCGGAGTAAAGGTCCCGTTTAGCCGCGAAATTTTCCAGATATGCGTCATAGTCGGCAAAATCACCGACCGCTTCTTCTATCTCCGCTTCCTCGGCATCGGTATAACTCCCGAGTCCGTAAGTATGTTTCAGAAACGATGCGGGAATATTCGCGATAAGGTTGAAATAGATATTTAATTGGGTAAAAGGGGTATATGAAACCCCTATGCCGACATCCCTCGCCATGTATTCCTGGCCGATATACGGTGCTGAAACATTTCTGAATCTTGCTCCGAAATAAAGATCGTTATTTACAAAGAGCACCATTCCCATATCCAGGGCAAGTGTGGATGCCGAACCGATCTCGTCGATAACGACACTCATATACTTCCCCTTGAAACCAAGCGCGAAATTGGAGCCCACATTGAATGCGCCGGCAAATTGTATTTGCTGTTCCGCATACAGCCATGAGCCGAATTTTACAAGGTTCAGGCCCATTGTCATCGAGCCGAAGCGCTTGATATAATTTGCTGAGGTGTTTGCCAGTTCATCCATGCCGTATAGCCGGGATGTGGTAAAATTCAAATGGACATTCTCCAGATAGGCCAGCATGGCGGGATTATTGTATATCGCCTCAGGTCCCATAAGCACCAGATTGGCTCCACCGGTAGCAAGGTTGAGGGGCATATTCCCCTCAAATTCAAAGGCAGTCCATCCATTGATGGCTAGAATGATCGAGAAAACTACTATTATTATTTTTTTCATGGCAGCCCCCTACATCCTTTTCCCAATGGCAACGACTTCTTTCTTATAAATAGATTTCGTTTCATTTCTCAATTCGATATATAGAATATACACACCCATTGGCAGCGGCCGGTTGCGATTATCA
Source organism: bacterium (assembly GCA_023133295.1). Lineage (GTDB taxonomy): Bacteria > AUK180 > AUK180 > AUK180 > AUK180 > JAGLWT01. The sequence continues at coordinate 57,210 of JAGLWT010000116.1, forward strand.
TCGCCGATCCATTTCACAGAGAAAGGCCCCGGCGGAAGAACTGTCTTTTCCGATAATGTCTTTACTTCTCTTCCGGCAATGTCATATACACGCAGCGTGAGCACTCCCTCGGAAACAACATGCAGGGAGATCTCGGTATATAATCTATTCGGATCGCTGCCGTCATTAACAAAGCTCCTCGGGGAGATCTCGATCTGCGTAATATTGCCGGCGGGTATCTCCGTTTCATCGCAAGGCCTTCCCATCGTGGGGTTTTCCGTGATCGTCCAATCGGCAAGCGTGTTCGTATCCGTAAATTCCGCATCACGCGTTATAGATGATTCTTCCTCCACATTATTTGATCTGATGGCATTGGTAGCGGCATAGATCCAATCGTAAATATATCCGCTGTCCGGCTGCTCGCCAAGAGGATAATCGGGATACTTCGCCATATTGGGGAAAAATTTATAGATCTCTCCGTCCCAATGATATGCTCCTAATTTGGGATCGGATGAAAAATATACCTCATAGAAATCGCTGTATTCAATATAAGAGATATCTATCAATTCTGAAACGACCCATGTCGACGCGGCGGGAACCACCTGTCCGTCGGCTATAAGATCGCCGTTCTCGTCAAAGGGGAATATTTGTTCTTCTGAATTTCTTTCAGCCCATACAACGGCATCTTTGATATTTCCGGAAAAATCCCGGAACTCAAGGTTCTCATCCGTGCTGGAAAGCGAGAGTTTCGAAAGATAGATCGTTAATATTCCGTCACTTCCCGCGGTAAGTTCGCTGTCATTTTCATTTCCTACGGTGATAATGACAAATTCACCGGTTTTCAAGGTCGTTCCGGGCTGAATTATCGCAATTACGCTGTCCGTCAGCATGAAACAACCACCGACATCAACACCTGCTCCGGAATTGCCGTCATCCTTGCAATAAAGCTCTATCCAATCCGGAAATCCTGAGGGTGAGTAAAAATAAACCTCTGAGATCACGATATCCGTTTCGGCGGGCAATGTATCGATCGGATGGCCGTAACCCGGCGTAACGACCAGGGTATTCTTCCAGTCAACTTTATCATTGGTATCCGTATTGTAATAATCTCTGACAATAGAGCCCTTTGAAAAATCCGATGAAACACAGTCGATCTCTTCGCCGTCAACGGGAGAGCCGTAGCCTATGTTCCATTGGCCGACAGCAAAAGCTTCCTCAAAGTCATCATCGGACAGGGAGCCGCCCTGATCCGCCCAGCAGACAAGGTCTATCAATTCGCCATTCGGCGTAAATATGCCCATTTGCTCGTCCGAATCGGTTATCCCCGTATCGGCGGTCGTCACAAAATACGATGCCTTGGTCAGGGGAAGTTTCCAGTCATCCGCATTATCATATATCAATAATCCGTAATCTCCTGTGCGGAAGATACCGGATGAAAGTTTTTTATCGGCTTTTTCGTTCAGGTCCGTAATGGAGGCGCGGGTGCCGTAAGTGGATATCGAATCAAGATCATCAAGATAAAATCCTTTAAGGTCGATACCGTTTCCATTATTACCGTCATCGATCATGTAAAACTCCACAAAATCCTCGCCATATGTCCCGATAGAATCTACTTCGGTAATTAGGATCACAGGGTCCTTTACCGTTATGGACTCTAAATAGTCCGAAACAGAATTTCCGGTGTCCGAGATCGCATTTGCTTTTTGATCCGCTCCCGTGACCCAGAAACCTATGATCGAGAGATTGGGTATATCCACGGTAGAACCCTTGGTAAGGTCAGCTCCGCCTTTATAAACCAGGGTATTTCCCCATATAATGCCGTCTTCGCTGCCGTCAGCGCCGGAGCTGTAGGCGAGTGTTACCGTGCCGGAATCTACGAATACTCCAGTAGAGGTCTTGATCTCATACCATAAACTCAAGGTAGATGTATCTTCAATACCGCCCTCTTCTGAAAGTATCAGCTCAAACGATGTGGCTGAAAGAGAAACACGGGGGAAATCTCCCGAAGGAGACATGGAAACAGGAGAGGGGCCCGTAATATCTATCGGCAAGACCGTAAGGTCCGCGGAAACAATACCATCCACTCCTGTATTTTCCGGTGTTATTTCAATAACTCCCGAAGACAGGCATCCGCCGAAATCAACCGTACCCTCACCATTGATCAAGGTCAGCGCGATCGTGTCAGTGCCTCCCGAAAAATGTCCGGTTCCGGCAGGAGAAGCGGATATCGTAATATCTAGTGTCGGAGACGAGGTATAGACGGAGTAGTTCTCATCAAGAAGCTTAACCGTGACCGTCGTGGTCTCCGGCGTACCCCCGGTAACTTCGATCCTTGTGGGGTATACAAAAGCACGGAGATTGATCGAGGACTCGGTAGGCCCGACCGAATTGGGGTGGCGCGGCGTGCCGTAGATAGGGTTGCCCAGATAATCGGTGCCGTATATGGTAATAAGATCATTATCCGCCCAATTGGAAGAATCGTTGCCGTCCTTTCCGAGAATGATCTTTTCCATGGAAACGCCGCCCGACTGGCCGGCGAACCATCCATCTGAGCAGTCGACTTGATCAATGAGATTAGCGGAGTTATCATACAGGCGGAGGTTTTCTCCGTCATTTGAAAGTTTGCTGTAGCCAAGGTCTTCAGAATCGCTTTCGATATCGGCGATCGCCTGTTTTACCGGCTCGGTACTGCTTCTGTATTCTATCAGATAATATGCTCCCGATCTGATCGTGGTTGTGTTAGCAGTGGTAAGGTCAACAATTATTCCACCGCTATCCCAAATATACCATCCGGTAAGATCGATATCGGAACCCGTGGGATTGTAAAGCTCGATCCATTCGTACCCGCTCTGGGCAATGGTCCCGCTCCATGAAAGCTCTGAAATAACAACATCACCGCTTGAAGCGGAATGTATCGCAAGGGGCAGTATCGAAAGGATGATCAACAATGCTAATATTTTTTTCATCATATACTCCTACCACCGATACCCAAGGCCGGCTGATACCGTTCCCGGTAAAAGCGATCCGAACCCGTATGAGACATCGATCTCCAGCTTGTTCAATCCGATCTGAACACCGAAGAGAATATTTCTTGTGGTATCATTCAATGCATCACTCGCGCCGAATCTCAATTTTATCCATTTAGTAATATTAAAAGCTAAGCCCGAATTCAAGATCATTGAAGATTCCCTGATAACCGCCTGTGTCAAGAGGGTCAGCGCCATGCCTCCGTCACCCATTTGCCGTTTATATCGAAAGCCGATACCTCCGGATATAGAAGGGAACGCGCCTTCCTGTTCAAATTCCAGCTTCGTACCCCAATTATTTACAAAAAGTCCTATCAGAAGCTTTTTCATCTTAAAGGCAAGGCCGAGGTCAATTAAAAAAGAGTCCGCTGTATATGTATCGATACGGCTGAAAAGGTATTTTATATTTACACCGGCATATGTATTCTGGCCGATGGCATCGCCGAAAGAAAGCACAAGTCCAAGGTCGGAAGAATGGAATTGCCCGGTAACCGTGCCTATCTCATCCCGGGAATCCTGATATCCCCAATTGCCGTAAATGGCAGAGATCCCGACATTGCCGAAATTCTCAAGATACACCGCCGTTGATATTAAAGAGACATCCATCTCCTCATAATATTTTCTGTAGCTGGTTTTAAAATAATTCCAGCCCGAGATAGGCATCAATGCCGGATTGACCAGTATGGAACCAAAATCATCAATATCAACGCCGAGAACGGACCCGCTGCCGCGTGCTCCCGAAGTCGGGTCAATATTAAAAACATTGGAAGAGCCCATTGCGGCAATGCAAACCGAGATCAAGAGAACCATTATGAATATTACAGATCTCTTCATGATCTACCTCACCACCGAGAACTTAACCATCGCGGTGAAGCTATCCGCTTTTACCAGGCCGAAATATATCCCCGCGGGGATCTTTCTCCCGTATCTGTCCTTCAAATCCCAACTTATCTGATGGAATCCCGCAGAAAGCACAGCATCGTGTATCTCAATCACCTTTCTCGCATCCAATGTCAAGATCGTCAGCGTAACATTGGATTCTTCCAGTATGTTTATCTCAAATGTTATCGTGTCGACATCCGGAGTTGCCGGATTCGGATATGGAGTATATATATTATTCCCGTCAAATGAGGTGTCAATGAAATACTCCAGCAGGTCAACACATGTGAATTCAACTATATGCTTTCCCGCCTCGGAGGCCAGGGTCAATGTGAATGACGCCGAGCCGTCGGTGCCGGTCCGGGCGGAGGATGGGGCGATAGACGCACCCAAAGGAGTGTCGATAAGAGAGGTGGCGACATCCGCACCATACAATCCCAATCCGGTATCAGAAGTGATATAGACCAAGATATCCCGATCCTTCCCGGGAGCGGTATGCGGATCTTCCGCGGGGTCAAATGTCATTACCGCGGGAGAAAGGACATCAAATTCAGGCGAATTCAGTTCAACAAGGTCTGTACCGTTCTCTAAAATGCTTATCCCGAATTCGTATATTCCTTCCGCATCAGGGAAATCATAACCATTGAAATCTATGCTCACCGAGCTTGCCGCGGTTATCCCGGGAATGGTAATGGTGGAGCCGGAAACCGTATAGGCGACCGTATTGGAAGCATCGACGGTTACCGTCAGATTTGCCAATGTGGGTTGAGTAAAACTTGAATGAACAACAATATACAGATCATCGTCTCCATCCAGCTTGGGATAACCTACCGTATAATCAATACCCAGATCTCCATTGCCGCCTTGGCAAAGCGGGACATTGGGAGTTTTTGAAATGCCATAAGAGCCGGAAACCGCAGAATCCACATTGCCGAAAGGCGAGGAATTGCCTGATTCATCAAGGGCCTTCACCGAAATATAATATGTTGTGCCGGCAGGCAGCATCGTCAGTGCATGCTCCTCTGTCTGAGTCGGCAGAAGCGGTGTTATCCCCGAAGTATCGTATTTATCCGCAGCGATAAAGTCAGCGTCATCAGAGATCGGGGCGGTGGAATAAGCGATCTCATAACTATCACATTGAGATACGCCAAGTCCGTTCTCGCCCACTGCGGTAAAGTTTATTCTGATACCGCCGATCGTAGGATGGGAATATGCGCTAAGGTCATTGATCACCGATGGCGATCGATTATCGATGGTATTGAAAGAGAAGAGATAATCTCCACCGGGAGCGCCGTCATTATCTCCGTCAAGGCCGTTGCCTGATATATCCATCGCTCTAGAGTAAACGGTAATATCATATGAGGTGTCTTCTGTAAGCGGAGCCGTAAGGGTCATCGTTAATGTCTCATTGCCGGCATCCCAGGAAAGCGTATATGCTACAGCCGGCACTATCTCAAGCGATAAATCCACCGATACGGTATTCATTTCCTCTGAGAATGTGATGATAATATCGGTCACTGTATCTATATTCACTCCCGAATCGATCGGAGATGTGTATAGAACGGTCGGTGAGGCATAATCTCCACAGCTTGTACTGTAATTTGAGTTTTCAGCACAGGGTGTGGCATTAAGCGGATTATTGTCGGCATCAAGGCCGTTTATTGTAATTCCGTCATTGGAACCCCAGTTACCGGCGACCGAACCGCCGACACATGGATCTATTCTCTCCATTGTGAAATAATTAGGGGATCCCGTACCTGCGTACCAACCGGCACTACAATCGACCAGATCAACTGTCACATTGGATGAATTCTTTAAAGTTATCGTCACACCGGTGTTGCTCAAACTGAGAGATGTATCCACAAGTCCGCCCGCAACATCATTCACGGTATCCTCGGAATTTTCAATAAGGTAATATCCGAAAGCGGGAATAGTTCCCGAAAGCGTTTCCGTCGAGAACCCGACTCCCTGAACATACCAGCCGGTAAGGTCGATCCCCTCACCTGTCGGATTGTACAGCTCTATCCACTCATCGGAAGATGAGTGCAATGTACCGCCGAAGGCGACTTCATTTACAACAACCTTTCCGGTCATTGACTCATATACTTCGATCAAGGGAGATGCTCCGATCGCCGAAAGCGTCCCTGTGCCTTTTGATCTTACGGTATAGGTATATGTTCCGAGCGTGTCGCACATAGCACCGGGCGAACCCGAAGACATATCTCCATAAATGAATACTAATGTATTTCCGGTATCGAGCGTAGTAATATCCGCTATTATCTCCCAACCAGTGGTCTCATTTCCCGTAATGGAAGCGATCGATGCCGCGGCATCGCCGGAAAGGGAAAGATATCCTTCCGATGCAGGAGCTCCGTCCTGCGGCTGTGACCAATTCGCGGGAATATATAGCGCGACCTGCCCGCCTGCCATATCAAGCGATGCGGTATAGATCACATTTACGCTCTGATGATTATCCTTGAGAATATTAGAGGGATATGCGACCGCCGTACCGGTACCGTCACCGTATTGCGATGTCTGAAAACTGAATGTATATGTATCTCCGCCCGAATCATCCACTGAAGCGGAGTCAGCCAGCGTATTGCCCGCTACATCCGCAACTATGGTCTTATCGATCTCAATATAATATGTCGCCCCGAATGACAGTGTATTATGTGTGATCGTAAGTGTTTGTGTAGTATTTGACCATGCATATCCTTCTCCTCCGGGTGAGGGTGATATAATTATCCCCAAAGTGGAGGTATCCGCCATTTCCTCGTCAAAATCTATTGTGATATCGGCCAAGGGGTTGACCGCCGACGCGCCGTTAACCGGGGCCGTCGCGGTTATGGTCGGAGCTTGCGTATCCGCAGCTGCACCGCCGCAGGTCGAAACCATACAGGAATTGTCCTGACCTGGAGTACCGTGAATGGCATTTGAACCAGAATCCGCTCCATTTATGGTAACTCCATCATTTGTAGCCCAATTGGAACACACATTTCCGGGCGAGCACGGGTCTATCCTTTCCATCGTATATTCTCCGGTAGTATTTCCTGCACACCATGCCCCGCTATTGTCATCAGCAACATCGATCACATTGCCGGTAGCGTCCTGGCCATCGTATAAGATAATACTGTCTCCGCCGGCGTTCATTCCTATCGTAAGGTCCCAGATCTCAATTGTAGCTCCCGAAGTGAATACTCCGGCATCATTTGCGTATATCAGATAGCCATTGGCGGGAATGATAGTGGTATTGTTTCCGTCGGCTGCTGAAATATTCAGGACAACCCCGGTATCAGCGCCATAGATCGACCAAGCGGCTATATCGATCGGTGCATCTGTGGTATTATAGAACTCTATCCATTCATCACTTGCCGAATCCGTGGTTCCGTCATAGGCGATCTCATTGATGACAACATCACCGGGAGTCGCCGCTTCCGCGATCTGCATAGATATCAAAAGCAAGGCGGCAATAAATATGATCGTTATTTTCTTCATATATTTCCTCTCGAACCCTCATTGAGTTCATCTTTTATTTTTTTCATTTTCTCCAGACGGGCCTTCGTCTCGTCCGCGTCAATGGAAATGTCAACATTCAGAACATCTCCTTCCTTAACCCCTTGCGGAAGATGCGCGATGGGGATGAGCATTTCTCCGCCACGGTCAAGGACCACAACGGCGAGCTCTTCTTCAAATCTGTCTATAACTGCTGTGAGAATCATAGGTCTCCTCCATATTTATTTATTATTTTGCGTAGTTTGGGATTGCGCGCCTGCGGCGCAGGCTGTGAACTCAAGAGAAACATCGATAATGTTGTCTTTCTCATATATTTTCAGTTAAATTCTAACCTTTTTGAGAATGAAATGCAAATAAATATGGTTCTTTATTATCCTTATAGTGTTCTGACAGACTATATAAGGCAATGCAAGACAAAGAAATACTAAATACCAAAAACGATTTCACTTACAGCGGAAATATTGGTAGAATGAATTATCACAGGGACAGAGATTGACCTGTCCTCCGTCATTATCGTTATTGGGCGTGTCACCTTGGAAACCCCGATTACATCGGGGACCCGATAACCCATCTTTCTTGCTGTTTGTCAGCTTGAGTGTAACGAAAGATCCATCTTTATTTCCTTCTCTCCAGCTTTTAACCTTGAACATTTGAACTTTTGAACAATCCTATCCGTTTCACACGAAAACATTCTCCACACATCTTTGATTGTCATTCCAGCGAAAGCGGGAATCCATCTGATATTTGCTTCTTGTGTTTTCCCCACTATTCGTTGTTCACTATACTTAAGCCTATCAACCATTTCTACACTATTCATTATATTCTGTCATCCTGAGCTTCTCCGCGAAGGATCCTTCCCCCCGGAAGTTCGCTAATTCAATTCAAATAAAAAATAAAGACAAGTGATCTTATCTTAATTTGCAACAAATGCAATTTATCCCGTAGCTGCTTGGAGGTATCGGGACAACCATCCCCGTCAGTAGTCCCCGTCAGTACCCAGTCAAGCCTTCTTCTCAATTACGATATGGAATATTTTTTCAAGAAAGCTTTTTTCGTTATCCATCAAAACCCCCGACATTTGTATAGAAAATCTGGAGACCGGAGAGCAGCGCCTGTATTTCTATCTGTTGTTGATGATGCCAACAGTTTCCTCAATGGAAAAGGTCCCATCTTTCATTATTCGGAGTCTGCTTTCAGGTCCTGATCTCTCTTTATTAAAAATACCAATTACAACCTTGTATTTGCCCTTTGGGGCATCTTTTGGAAATATGAAGGCTAGATTTTCTCTGATGAATCCCCTTCCGGAAATGATTTGGTTTGAGAGAAAATCCATATGGGGTTCATGGTCAATATTATACCGGTATGCCTTTTCATTATAGTCCATTTCTATATGTACCATGATAGAAAAAGCTCTATCGATAACCTCTTTGGGTTCCCAGTAGAAGTCAAAGTCGAACATTCCATTGGAATCATTGTAGCTATGTTTAAATCCCCGGAAAAGGACTTTTCCTTCAAAATCCAGCGTAGTATCTTCAATGCTGTCAGGAAGTTCAGACAGGATCGCATCACCTTCAGTGAAGAGCTTTCCTTTGTTGACTTTGTATAATGTGAATGATAACTCAAATTCTTTCAATAAATCCCGTATAATTTCTTTGCTGTTGCGAATCTTCTTATATGACGGAAGGTCAAACCATGTATCAAGATTGTCAGCTGAATATTTCCCCATGTATGTCAGAAAGTCTGTTTCGTCGTTCTCCCTGTCAAGAAAATCGAGTTTTTCATTAACAAGCCACCAGCCAGTGTTCGCCCGATTAAACAGTAAATAGTCGGGATTTGTTTTCATGAGATACCGCTTCAAGTCATCTATATCCATACCATGGACATAAGTCACTTCCTCTCCCTCAGCATAAAAGATGATCTCAGGAGGAAACGCCATTATTTTGGAATGTTCCGGAATATTTGATCTAATATCCAGGCCGATGTTTTTTGCCATCATCCCCAGCTTGAGATAATACTCGAAGTTGTTTGCCTTGGGGGGGATATTGAACAGAGAGAAAAGGAGAAATACAGCCATAGTAATAACCGATATCAGCTTGGAACGTTCAGATAAAAGAAATATCACATATGCCTGAATCCCTGCTATCAAAGGAAGAAGGTATATCAAATATCGGGTAGCTAGTGACTTCCATGGCACAAAGAATGGGATGGTCATCGTAAAAAGCATTACAGGGGTAAGCAGTTTCAGCAAAGGACTCTTCTTGTATATGATAATCAGAAAACCGAAGATCAGAAGCAGTATTTTCAGTATATTGTTGTTGAAGAGCTTTGGAATTACCCAGCCAAACATCTGACTCAGGTTGTTTATGTATCTAAGTGAGAGGTTTTTTACATCTGAAAGGGTAAGTTCTCTCCGATTATGCATGAGGTGCATCTTGGATATGTTCTGGTCATCATCGTATTCATAGAGGGTTTCTGTGTAAGTGGAATCCTTGAAGAACCTCCTCAAAGCGTGGGTTTTGCCGCTCAAGGTCCATCGTCCGGTTTTCTTATGTAAGAAGTTTATATATGGCAAGGAAAAAATAGTAAAGATTAACATATACAATAAAACGACCGGTAGGTATCTCTTAAGACTGACTTTGCCCAACCCTTTCGTCAGAAAAATGAATATGGGGATAATAAAGAGTAGAAAAAAACCTTCAACCCTGGTCATATAAGCAAGCGAAGACGCTATCCCCGAAAAGAAAATAAGCAGGACGCCTTTTCTGCAGTCAAGGCTCATGACGGTAAACATCAATGAAAGAAAGAATAAAAACGCAAAGACAGTGCTTTCCCCGTTCTGAATTGAATATTCGATCAGGATCGGATCAAATGTTAGAAGTACTACGAAAAGGATCGCGGCGGGCCGGTTTAGGAGTTTTTTCAAAATTGCATAAGCAGGAATAAACACAGCACTACCGAAAATGATCGCGGGGATCTTCGCTGCAAGAATCGGGATATCGGTGATTTTTAACATGACGGCCAGGAGGAAGGGGAAAACAGGAGGTTTAAATACATTGAAGAGAGCTCCATTGCCATCTAGCCAGTTGGTCGCGATTTGATACTTCACAATATCGTCAAAATTGGTAAAGAAAGTGAAATAGTCAATGAGAGACAGCCTGATCGCCACATTTACGAATAGTACCGCCAGAAGAAAATACTTATCGGCCTTGAGGGGTTTATGGCTAAAAATGAACGAGTTTACTGGCTTAAAAATTCCCATAATGATTCTATCCATGTCTTCATAGCTCCTATAATGAACATTTATCATAAAATGAGAAAAATTGCAAAGCATTTCGCAAATACATGTTTTCGATTTGATCGAGGCCAACCCGCAACTTAAGCAACTTGTTGGGCGGGAGAAGTGAGAGGGTGAGGCCTGGATTCCCGATCGAGCCGGGAATGACGAATGGAAAGAAGATAGGTGCCCGATCCACGATAGTAAGCAGGATTCCTGAAGTCACAGGCTTAGGAATGGCGAAATATATTATTTAACCCGAGATATTTCCCTAACTAGACCGATGGAGGAATTCTTTTTCTGAATATCCTGATAAATTTGGAAGGCCCGACAAAGAGCATATACGGAAGCATATTGATCATAAGCAGTACTATGGATATTAATGTATTAGCAAAAAATACCGGCATTCTCGGCGTAAAGAACGCATTCAGATGAGCACCGGAATATTTTAAAAGAAAATACGAGACAGCAAACGCGGGGATCAATTTGATCATCTTGGAAATATTCAATGTCAGTCCGAACATTTTCTTCAGATAGATCCATAGGAACACCACATTTACAGCAGCCGATAGCGCAGATGCCAAGGCGAGTCCGGACGCTCCCATATATCGTATGAATATCATATTCAATTCAATATTTATCAGCATCGCAACTGATGTGAATATCACAGGATATTTCACCTGCTTGTAGGCATAAAATACCTGGCCAAATAATTTTGCCAGCGAGTAAAATATGATCCCCGCAGCATAAAAGGTGAGCAGAGAAGCGGTTATAGCCGAGGAGGCAAGGTCGAACTCCCCTCTTTGAAAAAGTGCCTTGACGGGGTAAATTCCCGCTGCCATAAGATAACTGGATACGGGCAGTATCACATACATAAGGGAATTAAAGCTCGTCTGCAAGTCTTTTTGGGGGCTTTCCCCCTTGGAGACTTTTCTGGAAAAGATCGTCAGTGATACTGTCGCTATGCTGATCGCGAATATTCCCATCGGAAGCTGCATAAGACGGGTCGAATAATACATCGCGGAAATGACACCCGAGGATAACATCACAGCAAAGAGATTATCCGCGATCAGATTTATCTCGATGATGGCTTGGCCGAATATGGCAGGTGTTATTATCTTCACCAAGCGCTTGATCGCTGGTCTCTCCTCTTTCAGATTAAACTTGAACGGCCGTTTGAGGCGGGAAGAAAAATACCATTGAGAAAGCATTTGAACTCCGCCGGCACCGATCACGCCCCATGCGGCAATATATATCTGCCGTATCTGATCCTTCTCCTTGAAGAGCATCAGCAGGATCAGAATAAAAGTTATATTATAAAATATCTGTCCCGCAGCCGGGCGGGCAAAGGAATTGTGCGATTGCTGAACACCCATGAAAAAAGCAGAGATACCGACCAGAATAAGATACCAGAAAGTTATGCGCAGCAATCCCGTTGCATTGTCCCGGAATATATGATTATCCGGAGCGAATACCGTTATCGCCTTGATGATATACGGTGACAGCAATGTACCCGCAAGAGATACCAGAAAAAGGACAAATGAAAAGCGCAGAAAGAGATTGCCGAGAAAGAGGCCTTCGCGCCTCTTGTCATCTTTGCTTACATATCCGGAATATACCGGAATGAACGCGGAGTTGAAGGCGCCCTCTCCCAAAAGGCTTCTTAGTGTATTGGGTATTCTATATGCCAAAAAATACGCATCAGCAAGTGTTGAAGTGCCAAAGAAAGCTGCCAGAATGATATCTCTTAGAAATCCGAATATCCGGGAAATAAAGACCATTATGCTCATCAAAAGCGAGCTACGGTAAAAATTCTTTTCCCGCATCGGGATTCTCCATAAAAACAATTCTTTTCTCCGCGTTCACATTCTCGGACATCTCTTTGAGCTTCTTATATACCTTTTGTCTTTCGGCAAATACATATCTGTACTTCCCGTCTTCTCCAAGAAATAATTCACCCCTTAGGCGGCCGCGCATCGGAGTTTGCGACACCCTCTGCAAAAATATATCCTTCATCCCCTTGGTGAGGCGGAGAAGTCCTATCCCCAATCTGTCAATATGATCAAAAGCGCTTTCAATTGATCTGAATATCTGAATATACTCTTTTTCCCAGTCATCGTACAGGATCACAGGGTCTAAAATAACGCCGATCCTATAGCCCTTTTGCTGAAATTTCTTCAAAGCGGAAATACGCTGATCGACCGGTGATGTGCCTTTCTCAAGATAATGTGAGATCGCGTATCCTGAAATCGTAGAGGTAAAGACAATATTTTCCGGGGGGCTGAATTTTAATAATTCAAGAACACCGCCGCTTTTAAACCGTATCTCAAAGGTCTTCTGCGGAAAGCGGGAAAGGATCTTGAATACTGCTGAGATATCGTCCTTCAAAAGAGGCAGCATGCTTCCGTCGCATGTAACCGTGAGATTGAATTCGTCGCCGCTGCTTTCTTGAAGCTCTTTTTCCAGATCCATGGGGTTTGAAAATATGACAATAAGGTCTGCATTGAGATAGTCATCCAGAAAGCAGTAAGCACAATGCGAGGAGCATCCCTCGATCAGGTCGATCTGATATCTGCAGCCCGGAGGATATTCCGGATGAGAAGTGAAATCCTTTATGAATCTCCCTTTATTTTCTCTGGTGTTCTGCTTCATAAATCCGCTGACAATTGTTCGCGAGGGTTCGCGTGTAACGTATGACGTGTAACGTGTGAGGTGGAAATGAAAACAATATCCACATCCGTAACCGAATATAGATATGGGACATGTCGTACGCCACCGGCGTTCGTCTGTCCCGATGTAAAAGTACCAAGCAAAGAGTTGACAGGAAGCGGAGCGTGTAAACTCTTTGCCTCGCTAGAACCACCTGGAAACAGTATCCGCATATGTTTTTCCGTTATTTCCGCTTTCGCGGGAATGACAGAGGAAATGGATTCTTCGGTCGCTACCGCTTTTTCAGAATGACAAATATAATGCTTCTCAGCTTCACAATTATTCATTCTTTTTTCCTATTCATTGTATTTTCCCACTTTACACTTCACACTTGCTTTTGTATTTATTCCCCTCTGCACTAACCTCCAACCTCCAACCTCATATTTATGGAGCTGCTCGCTAGTGTCCTGTCTCGTAAATACAATGGCAATGGAATGTTTAGATTTGAGGCAATTCCAACGAACAAGGAGCGTTGCGTACCCTTTGTGGTCCGTAAGCGAAGAGAGAGGAAGAAATTGACCAAAGATGATATTCCCTTCGGGCTGAAGCTCTTTTTCGGTCTTTTCATACCGCAGTGGGTATTCGGAGTTCACTGCGCCTCTCATGCTGAATATAATAGCTTCAGCCATTGTAAATGTATTTACGAGACAGTACACTATTGAATACTCTCAAGATTCTCTTCGATCCTCTTTATAAGCTCCTGATTCGCCCTTAATGTCTCGCGAACACCTTCTACAACTGATTTCGGAGCTTTGTTAATAAAATTTTCATTAGACAATTTATTTTCACTCATGGAGATGAACTTATCCACCTCGGCTCTCTGGGCTTTCAGCCGGGATCTTTCCTTTTCAATATCAATGAGCCCTTGAGCCGGAATATACGATGTAATGCCTTCTGTGATCACATTTATACTGCCGCCGGGTTTCTCTGTCATTGTAAAATCCAAGGCGGATGCTTTAACAAATGTTGTCAGCTCCTCATTCATTTGGAGCATCAATTTCTTTATCTTTTCATCCGCTTGCAAGATAACCTTTAATTCCGATGACGGCTTGATATTGAACTCCTTTCTTGATCTTCTTACCGCTGTGATCCATTCGAGGATTGAAGCCATCAGTTCCTCTCCGGAGATATCGATATCGTCCTTTTTAGGCATAAAGACGGGTTCGTCCATTATCCCGGTGTCCGTGCGGAAATTTTTCGGAAGATAGTCATATAGAACTTCACTGAGAACAGGCATTGCCGGATTAAGATATATCAGAAATCGCTTTGCGATATACAGTAGATTCTGCAGAGTTTCCTTTTTATCCAGATTCTTTTTGCTTGCCTCTATATACCAATCGCAGAACTCATCCCAGAAGAAGTGATAAAGCGTATCCGCATATTCAGAAAAATTGTATTCGTCGAGAGCGGCCTTCATCTTCGCGGCTGCTTGGGAGAATCGTGAATATATCCACTTGTCAAATGGAGTTCTTTGATTGAATTCATCGACATACTCAACGCTTTCATCGATATTCATCAAGATAAAACGCATGGCGTTCCATATTTTATTGGAAAAATTTCTACCCATTTGAAATTTATTCTCCGACAAAGAGATATCCTGGCCGAATGTTGTGAGAGATATCAATGAAAAACGAACCGCGTCTGCGCCGTATTTATCCGCCATCTCGATCGGATCGATCCCATTGCCCAATGATTTAGACATCTTTCTTCCTATCTCATCAAGTATGGTGCCGTGAATATAAACATCAAAAAACGGTTTCTTGTCCATGAATTTCAGGCCCATCATTATCATTCTCGCGACCCAGTTAAAAATGATGCCCCGATCCGTTATCAATACCGAGGTAGGATAATATTCGCTGAGGAGTTCTGTTTTCTCCGGCCAGCCCATTGTTGAGAACGGCCACAATGCGGATGAGAACCAGGTGTCAAGAACATCTTCGTCCTGATGGATATCGGAGGATCCGCATTTCGGGCATTCTTGCGGAACTTCCTTGGAAACCCATTTTTCATCGCATTCATCGCAGTAGAAAACCGGGATCCTGTGTCCCCACCAGAGTTGCCTTGATATACACCAGTCCCTGATATTCCGCATCCAATTCAAGTAATATTTTTTCCATTTCTCGGGATAGAAGGTTATCGAGCCGTCCTCCACGGCCTTGATCGCGGGCTGCGCCAGGCTTCTCATGGACACGAACCATTGATTTGACACCAAGGGCTCTAAAATAGTATCACAGCGGTAACATGTCGAAACAGAATGTACATGCTCTTCTGTTCTTACAAGATAGCCCTTTTCCTTCAGGAGTTTAACTATCACCGTCCTTGCGTTATCGCGGTCAAGATTCTCAAAGTCCGGAGGTATATCTCCGGTCATCATACCTTCTTCATCAATGACCTTGACAAATTCAAGCGCATGTCTTTTTCCCATTTCATAATCATTGGGGTCGTGATAAGGCGTGACCTTGACAGCGCCTGTGCCGAATTCCATCTCAACTGCAGAATCGCCTATTATCGGTATCTCCTTGTCCTGTATCGGCAGGATCAGTGTTTCACCGATCAGGAATTTATATCTTTCGTCTTCGGGGTTCACTGCAACCGCGGTATCGCCAAGCATTGTTTCCGGACGAGTTGTGGCAACCGTCAGATGTGTCAGGCCTTTGATCTCCTTTTTTAACGGATATTGAATATACCAGAGATTGCCATTGCGCTCCATATGCTCCACTTCCGTATCCGCCAATGCCGTTTGACATCTTGGGCACCAATTGATTATATAATTTCCTTTATAAATGAGGCCTTCCTCAAAAAGCGTTTCAAAAACCTTATATACCGCATGGGACAAACCCTCATCAAGAGTGAATCTTTCCTTTGACCAGTCGGGGAGAACGAGTATTCTTCTCAATTGCTTCATAATAATATCGCCCGATTCCTCTTTCCATTTCCAGATCTCTTTGACAAAATCTTCCCTTCCGATGTCCCATCTTGTCTTTCCCTCTTCCTTTGCCAATTTCTTCTCGACAACCGTATGGGTGGCAATGCCGGCATGATCCATGCCCGGGATCCAGAGCGAGTTCTCTGACAGATGACGGTGGTATCTGATGAGTATATCCTGAAGCGTATTATTCAGCGCATGACCGATGTGCAGCATACCGGTGACATTCGGCGGCGGCATTACGATAGAATAATTCCCGTTCTTCGCTGTACCTTTGACCTTGAAGGCCTCTGTTTTTTGCCAGTTCTCATAAATTCTCCGCTCATGCTCTTTTGGTATATAGTGTTTCTCTAATTCCATAACTACCTCACATATTTTCCGGGGCATTGAACCCGATCATATTAAGAATATCTTTGACCATCGTACCCAGAGCGGAGACGAATTTTAAATATTCTGCCTCTTCATCCGAACCGATGATCTTGCTTTCGTGATAAAAACGGTGAAACTCCGTGGCAAGGGCATTCAGATAAGTGATCACCATCGCAGGCTCCCTTTTTAAGAGCGCTTCTTTCATCGCGTTTTCAAAAAGGAATATCGAATACAGGAGTTTTTTCTCGGCATCAAGCACTTTACTGATCCCGTCTTTGTCCGGGCGGCCCGCCTTTTCCAAGATGCTGTTGATACGAGCAAACATATATTGAACATAGAATACCGGTGATTTTTCCCCTTCTTTCTCAAAACGGTCCAATGAAAAATCCACATGCTGATTAGCGCCCTTGGAAAGGAAGAAATACTTGGCGGCATCCGCGCCGACGCTATCTACTATGTCATTTAACTGAATATAATTGCCGCTTCTTTTGGACATCACCAGTTTTTCTCCATCCTTGATAAGATTGACCTGCTGAAGAATAATGATCTCCAGAAAATCCTCGGGAATATCGAAGGCGGTGAGGGCAAGTTGAAGCCGGCGAACACCGCCGTGATGGTCCGGGCCCCAGATATTTATCGCCTTATCGAATCCCCTCTCGAATTTATTGATATGATACATAATGTCTCCGAAAAGGTATGTGTATTCGCCGTTGGATTTTTTCAACACCCAGTCCTGAGAATCTCCCAAAGCGGTATTTTTAATAAAGAGAGCGCCGTCCTTTTCATATGAAAGGGATTTTTCCTTCAATATCGATAATACGCGATCGGCTAATTGGGCATTCTCATATAAAGAAGATTCGGAGAACCACACATCGAAAGAGAGGTCTATTCTCTCCAGTATCTTCTTGTTCAATGCTACCGTATGGCCGATAGCAGCATCTTTTAAAAAGGCCTTGGGGTCGGACGCGGACCGTATCTCTTCGCTGAAATGCTCCGCAAGCTCACGGACATAGGCATTATTGTATTCATTTTCCTCAAAGTTCACCGTTTGTTTCTCGAATTTCTCCAGATACGCCTTATAAATAGAATTTGTGAAGATATTTATCTGATTACCGGCATCGTTGATATAGTATTCTTTTGTAACTTCCCAACCTGCATATTCAAAAAGGTACGACAATGCCCTGCCAAAAGCGGCGGCACGGCCGGATACCACATTCAGCGGCCCGGTGGGATTGGCGGAGATGAATTCGATATTGACTTTTTTACCGTTCTTGCTGCGGCAAATGGAAGAAAAATCATTGAAATGTTGAAGGTAGACATTTTCTGAAAGGGTGATATTCAGAAATCCGGGCTTTACGGCTTCCAGGCGGATAATTCCATCCGCCTCTATGGATGTAAGCTCCTCGGCGATCTCCAATGGAGATCTTTTCAGTTCGCGGGAGAGCTGCAGGGGAAGCGATGTGTAGAATTCAACGCCCTCGATCGTTCCCTTTTGTATTACGGGATCGACCGTGAGAGAATATTTATCTTTGAAATGATTTTTTATCCGCTGTGAAAGGCCTTTAAGAATATCTCTATCTGACATAGGTCTTTCCTTTTGATGTGCAGTAGAATCTGTAAAGCTGTTCCATGAACATCAGCACCGTCAGCTCGGATGTCATTGTCAACGGTGACAGTGAGATCATTTTCTTCGACGGAATATCTTCTTTAAACCCGGAAGGCGGGCCGATAAGAAAACCTACGGGCGCGCCCTTGCTGCCTTTTACAAATAATGAAGAAAGTTCTTCCGGGCCGATAGCCCTTCCCCTTTCCGAAAGTATGTAGTCGGTATCACCGGCGGTTTTATGATTTTCACGGAGATTCACCTGCCAGCCCTTGGTATTGATCCTTTTCAGGTATTCATTGACGCCCTGACGGATAAAATCATTCTTTATTTTACCCATATAACGGATATCAATCCTCAAAACTTATCCTTTTTCCACTCCCCCAGATACGCTCCAGGTCATAATACTCCCTTTTTTCGGCAGAAAAACAGTGAACAATTATGTCATTATAATCAATGATTATCCAGCCGGATGCGGGGTCACCCTCCATGCTGAGGGGAAGCTCATCCTCTTCATGTTTCATATCATACTTCACCTCTTCCTTCAATTGTTTAAGATGAGGAGTGGACATTGCTCCGGTAATGATGAAGTAATTTGCAAATGTAGCCATTTCGCTGATGTCAATGATTACAGTATTCTGGCCGTTCTTGGCCTCGAGCAAACGATAAAGTTTTTCAAGTCTTTCCATGTTTTAGTATTTCTTCTCCGGCGATCGAGATCTTTTCAAGCATGCTGTAAAGTATTCCCGTCCCCAATGTAACAGTAGGCAGAATAATCTCTTCTTCAACTATACTGCCGCAGGAAAATGTAAAAAGGCCCATATCAAAAGTGGGCGTGCCGGAGGCATTTATCAATGAGCCGTCCAGAGGAAGCCCTGTTTCAATAGGCAATAATGTGATCTTCTCCATTTTCGCAATATCATTTACGGTACTCTCAAAGAATTCTCTCAATATTCCACCCATTGGATTGGCTCTCGGGCCGATCCGCTGTACTATATTAAAATCCGCACCAGTGGATTTCAGGTAATTTTTTAACTTTTTAATAAGAAATGAAGGTTCTAATTTCGGAGAGGAAAATAGAAGATCGCCAAAGGCCATTTTCGGAATAATGCCCTTCCGACCCTGATGAATGAGTTTTTTTATCATTACATGCCAGTCCGTTGTACTTTTTTCTATTTCATAAAGCATTTTACACAACTCGAAATACGGGTCCTTTCTTCCTGAGTTCTTATACACGCGCAAATGCACATATGACAAGGGTTTGATGCCCATTCTGTTAACCGAGTGCTGATTCATGGTAAGGCATATGTCAAAGGTCCTGTTCTTCAGGAAATAATGCAGCCCTTCATTGTTGGAATTCTGTCCCCGGTGAAATAGAAAAGTGATCTTCAGGCCTTTTAAAAGTTTTTCTTTTTCTATCACCGAAAGAAATTTGATCAGTATAACAAGGCGAATATCATCAATAATACCGATACCAAATAAATTCTTTTTATATATCTTGATCCTTCGGTCGATTGAGGCGAAAATGCCATCATCGAGTCCGGCGGCAATGCATATATGCAGCGGGCCCGAGCCCAATGTACAGGTAATGTTGCCTACCTCATCTTTATTAGCGGAAGCAGGAAGACGATGAATAATAAAATTCTCTCTTTGTTCGGTGTCCATCATCGAGCCGTTAAACGAGGTCAATTTATAAAAATCATCGATTATCTCGCTATTTCTTTCTTTAAATAAGGCGCGGAAATTTGTTTTCTTCACTTTTTCACTTAATTCGTGATTATATCTTATTTTCCCCTTTTTTTCAAAGGTTGACTTTTCCCGGGGTTTTTGCTAAAATGCCCATTTAACGCATATTTGGAGGCAACTATGGCAAATCATAAATCTGCTATTAAGCGTATTAAGCAGAACGAAAAGAGAAGGGCCAGAAACTATTATTATAAATCCACTCTCAAGACCTTTGAAAAGAAGTTCGCTGAAGCTCTGGAAAACAAACAGGCAAAGGCGGAGATCGAGCCGCTTTACAAAAAATTAGTGGCACTTTATGATAAGGTCGCCGGCAAGGGCATAGTACATGCCAATAGGGCGGCGAGAAGGGTTTCTAAGCTGACTCTTGTCTTTAACGGCTTGAAGTAATTCCCCTGCTTTCGCACTAGTGATCTGATTCATCAGTCAGATCACTATCGTTCACTCGTGAACGATGTACGAAGCATTAAGAAGTGTGAAGTGTAAAGTGGTGGAATAAAATGCAAAAAGAGGTTATTCTCCTGAGCAGTTGGCCTTTTCTTCTCCTTCTATTCGCTATTTTCTACTCTCCTTCCTCTGCTTCTCCCCCACACTCGAGCACGGCGCAGCCGTGCGCCCAACCGAGAGTTCCGGAAGGCGTGACCGTTCATTAGAGCTTTTAGAGGCAGGAATGA
>JAGLWT010000117.1 GCA_023133295.1 bacterium
ATTCCCTTCGGGCTGATGCTCTTTTTCCGTCTTCTGCGTTGCTCGTTGCTTACATACCGTGTGGGTATGCGGCGTTCCTCGTGCCTTGAATACGGAATAGAAATAGAATCAGCCATTGTTAATGTATTTATGAAGCAGAGCACAGTGTTCTGTTTCATAAATACGATGAAAAACGACGTTTCGCTGCCCCCCTTATTCCACGAAAAAATACTTAACTTAATACATTGGGATATATTAAACCCAATTTGCAGGAGGTATTCATGGGTCTAAATCTTACAAGAAAGATTTTAAAAGACCATCTCGTCGAGGGTACGATGGAGATCGGAGAAGCTATTTCGATCAAGATCGACCACACCTTGACGCAAGATGCCACAGGTACGATGGCGTACCTGGAATTTGAAACTCTCGGGCTTGACCGGGTAAAAGCCGAGAGATCAGTGTCCTATGTTGATCACAACATGCTACAAGTGGATTTTAAGAATCCGGATGACCACAGGTATTTAAGAAGTATCGCCAAGAAATTCGGCATACATTTTTCCCGCCCGGGGAACGGTATCTGTCATCAGGTAAGTCTTGAAAGATTTGATGCTCCGGGTAAAACGCTGATCGGATCCGATTCTCATACGCCAACCGGCGGAGGAATGGGGATGATCGCCATCGGCGCAGGCGGCCTGGATGTGGCGCTCTCAATGGCAGGAGAGCCCTATACGATCAAGATGCCTTCTGTTGTAAACATCCGTTTAACCGGCAAATTACAGCCGTTTGTCTCTGCAAAGGATGTGATACTGTACCTGCTAAGTAAATTTGATGTAAAAGGCGGCCGTGGAAAGGTATTTGAATATACCGGACCAGGCATTGAAACGCTCTCGGTTCCCCAAAGGGCCACTATTACGAACATGGGGACCGAATTAGGCCTGACAACCTCTTTATTCCCTTCTGATGAGATCACCAGAGATTTCCTGAAGAAAGAAAAAAGAGAGGATGAATGGGTGGAATTACTTCCCGATACGGATGCTCAATATGATGAGGTAGTGGAAGTAGAGCTTTCCAAGATCGAACCCATGGTCGCAAAACCCCATTCACCGGGTAATGTGGTTCCGATATCCGAATTGGAAGGAAAACCTGTAAATCAGGTAGTGATCGGATCATGTACCAACTCTTCATATACTGATCTGGTAACCGCAGCGAAGATGCTGAAGGGCCATAAAATACCTGAAAGCGTTGGCGTGGGACTTCTTCCCGGTTCAAGACAAATAATGAATCACCTCGCTGATGAAGGCTGGATCGGCCATTTCGTCATGTCGGGAGTCAGAATTCTTGAATCCGCATGCGGCGCCTGTATTGGTATGGGCTTTGCCCCCGGAAGTAATGAAGTTTCCATTAGAACCTTCAATAGGAACTTTCTCGGCAGAAGCGGTACTAAATCGGCAGAGGTTTACCTGACTTCTCCCGAAGTTGCAGCGGCTTCAGCGATCACGGGTAAGTTCACGGATCCCAGGAAATCGGGTATCGAGCCCTTTACGGTCGAAATTCCTGAAGAGTTCATCGTCGACGATTCGATGATAATTCCTCCGCTTTCACCTGAAGAAGCTAAGAAGATCGACATTATACGCGGCCCGAATATAAAACCGCTTCCCTTGAAAGACGCACTTGCCGATACGATAGACGGAGAGGTTCTGCTTAAGGTGGGAGATGATATCACCACTGATCACATTATGCCCGCCGGAGCGCAAATACTGCCGCTTCGTTCGAACATCCCTGAGATATCAAAGCATGTTTTCAAGGTAGTTGATCCGGAATTCTATAATCGTGCCATGGAGAAAAAGGGCGGATTCATTATCGGCGGTGACAATTATGGACAGGGATCTTCCCGTGAACATGCCGCCATAGCCCCCTCATATCTCGGTATCAAGGCCGTTATAGTTAAATCCTTTGCCAGGATCCATCTTGCCAATCTGATAAACTTCGGCATCATTCCTTTTGAATTCAAGAATTCGGATGATTTTGAGAAAATAGAACAAGGTGATAAACTTGAGATAGGTGTCAGTGATATAAGAAAACAGCCGGTGATAATGAAGAATATCGCCAAGGGACAGGAATATGAATTGGTTCATACCCTGACCGACAAAGAGATCGATGTACTTGAAGCGGGCGGAAAGCTACAGTACGTTAAAAAACATTCATAAGGAGAGACATTATGTCAGAAATTAAATTTTCAGTATATGAGGAACCCAAAAAAGGCCAGCCCATCGAGATGAAGGATGGCAAATTGCAAGTACCGAATAGTCCTATCATACCTTTTATTGAAGGTGACGGCATCGGACCCGATATTTGGTCAGTGGTAAACAAGGTTGTAGATAAAGCGGTCGAAAAGGCCTATAACGGTGAGAAAGAGATCGCATGGTACGAGGTTTATGCAGGTCAGAAGGCCTTTGACAAGTACAATGAATGGCTTCCCGAAGATACGGTAAAGGCAATTCAGAAGTACCTGGTATCCATAAAAGGCCCCTTGACCACACCTATCGGCGGCGGTATCAGAAGCCTGAATGTTACCCTGAGACAGGTCCTTGACCTTTATGTATGCCTACGGCCGGTACGCTATTTCAAGGGCGTTCCTTCACCTGTTAAAAGACCTCAGGATGTAGATATGGTCGTGTTCAGAGAGAATACGGAAGATGTCTATGCCGGAAAAGAATTGAAGGCCTTTTCACCGGAAGTGAAAAGATTGATAGATCTGCTCAAGAAAGAATACGATTGGGATATAAAGGAAGATTCCGGGATCGGGATCAAGCCAATTTCCAAATCCGGTTCTGAAAGATTGATCAGGGCAGCCATTAATTATGCGATCGAACATGACAGAAAATCGGTCACATTGGTTCACAAGGGCAATATCATGAAATTCACCGAAGGCGCTTTCAGAGCGTGGGGATACGAGCTTGCCAAGGATGAATTCGACGGCGTAGAGATCGACGGCGGACCATGGGTCAAGATTAAGAACCCCAAGAATGGAAAAGATATTATTGTAAAAGATGTTATCGCTGATGCATTCCTTCAGCAGATACTTACCAGGCCGGCGGAATACGATGTTATCGCCACAATGAACTTGAACGGGGATTATGTGTCCGATGCAATGGCAGCTGAGGTTGGCGGTATCGGCATTGCTCCCGGGGGAAATATCAATTATATTTCGGGAACGGCATTATTTGAAGCGACTCACGGTACGGCTCCCAAATACGCCGGCCTTGACAAGGTCAATCCCGGATCAGTCCTTCTTTCCGCAGTATTGATGCTTGAGCACCTGGGGTGGAATGACGCCGCAGAACTAATCATCAGTGGATTCGAGAGCACTATCGCCAATAAAACCGTTACATATGATTTCGCACGCCTTATGGACGATGCGAAAGAGATCAAATGTTCCGAGTTCGGCGACGCTATTATTGAGAATATGTAATTAAGGATTGCGTGGATTGAGGGCGATACCCTCAACCCACGCAAAGAACTGGAGTTACTCATATGAAAATATCTAAGAAATCCTCCGCAGGCAGTTTGGAGTCAAGCGATCTTATGGTTTATCTTGAGCCGATGGATACGATAAAGGTGGAAGCGGTCTCATCGGTAAGTACGAGTCAGCATCAGAAAGAGATCGAAGCGCTGGTCAAGAAGGAATTGAAAAAGGCCGGGATCACCGGAGCTTATGTCAAGGTACAGGATAACGGTGCCTTGAACCTGACCATAAAAGCCCGTCTGAAGACGGCGATAAGCAGGGGAATTGAATGAAATTTAGAACGAGAAGAACGATGCTCTACATACCCGGAAATAATCCGGGAATGCTGCAGCTCGCCGATATCTTCGGAGCCGATGCCGTCCTCTTTGACCTTGAGGACTCTGTCGCTCCCAATGAAAAGGATGCCGCAAGAGATCTGATCGCCAATATGATAAGGTTCAGAGAATACGAGAATATCGAGATAACGGTCAGGATCAATCCGATCGACACCCCATATTTTGATAGAGATGTAAAAGAGATCATTGCCAGTGGAAATCTTGATGCCATAAGGCTGCCTAAAGCCAATTCCGCCAAAGATGTAAAGGCCTTGGAAAAATTGATCAATAAATACGAAGAGGAATTCAAAATAGAACCGGGGAGTATAAAGATACACCCCATGATAGAAACCGCGATTGGTGTGATACAAAGTTATGAGATCGCTTCATCCTCTGACAGGATTGACGCTATTACAATTGGAGGCCAGGACCTGACCGCAAATATGGGCGTTTCTAAGACAAAAGAGGGCAAAGAGATACTCTGGGCCCGCTCCCAGGTAGTTATGTCCGCCAAGGCGGCAAATGTTGATGTCATAGATACTATCTTTGCCGATATCAATGATGAAGAGGGGCTTATAGAAGAGACGCGGCTTATCAAGTCATTGGGATTTACCGGAAAAGCGGTGATCAATCCGCGTCAGATAAAACCGATACATGCCGTATTCGCCCCTTCCAAGGACGAGGTCGAGTGGGCATTTGAAGTGATAGACGCATATGAAAAGGCTCTCAAAGAAGGCCGTGGCGTGATCGCCGTGCGCGGCAAGATGATAGATCCGCCTGTAAGGAAAAGGGCTCAAAGGATCGCTGGAATGGCATATCTCATGGAGCAGGAGTAGGTAATGAAAAATAAACTTGGCGTTAAATTACCGGATCATATTGACGGTATCGGGAAGATACTGCCGTATAAGGGGCCGTTCGCGAGAGTGAGAGGATTAAAAAAAGAAGGTTTGACCACCACCGGCGTTAAAATGAGGTCTTCTCTTCCCGGAAAGAAAAAAGTCTTTAAAGATCTGAAAAAGGTCATAGAACTTTCCGGACTGAAGGACGGCGGGACGATCTCTTTTCATCATCATCTTCGAAATGGCGATTTTCTTCTTATGAATGTTATGAAAGTTCTCGATGAAATGGGGTTCAAAGACCTGATTTTATCTCCAAGCTCTCTTACATCCGCACATCAGGGGATCGTTGATTATGTAAGAAAGGGAGTTGTAAAGAGGATATGCACCTCCGGACTGCGGGGAGAATTGGGGAAATTCATCTCCAAGGGAAATATGGAGATCCCGGTTGTCATTCGGTCTCACGGCGGCAGGGCAAGGGCCATTAAATCCGGGGATGTCAAGATAGATGTCGCATTTATCGGCGCGCCTTCCTCAGATAGAGAAGGCAATCTGAACGGTGTCCGCGGCCCTTCGGCCTGCGGATCGCTCGGATACGCGATGGTAGACGCGGAATACGCTGACTGTGTTATCGCGGTCACTGATCACCTCGTGGATTATCCTAATACTCCCATCTCAATACCGCAGTATCAGGTTGATTATATTGTTTTAACGGATAAACTCGGCAATCCGGATAAGATCGGCAGCGGCTCGACACGGCTGACGACAAATCCGGTGGATCATATAATTGCGGAAAAAGCGGCGAAACTCATCTTTAACTCAGGCTATTTTGGAAATGGAATGACTTTTCAGACAGGAGCCGGAGGCGCATCTCTGGCAGTCGCGAAATATGTAGCGGATATCATGGAAGCCAAGGGCGTTGTGGGTTCATATGCCATCGGCGGTATCTCCAGTTATATTGTCGATATATATAAGAGGGGACTCTTTAAAAAGATGTTCGATGTGCAGAGCTTTGATAAGGGAGTGGTCTCTTCTCTTTTGAACAATGAGGACCATTTGGAGATATCCGCGGATTTTTACGCGAATCCCTTTAACAGCGGCGCTATTATAAATAATCTTGATGTCGTTGTCCTTGCGGCTTACGAGATCGATACCGATTTTAATGTGAATGTCCTTGTGGATTCTCATGGATATGCCCAAGGGGCCTCCGGAGGGCATTCCGATACCTCCGCCGCGGCGAAGCTGACGGTTATAGTAGCACCCTCGTTCAGGGCTCGGATACCCACTCTTGTTGATAGGGTGAATACAATTATCACGCCGGGTGAAACAGTGGATATACTGGTTACAGAAAGAGGGATCGCGGTAAATCCGAAAAGGAAGGATCTTCTGGAGAATTTCAAAGGGAAAGGGCTGAATATCATCGACATCTGTGATCTGAAAAAGAAAGTTGACAAGATAACCCTGAAACCCCGAATGGTTGAATTCGGAGATAAGATCTGCGGCCTTATTGAGTACAGGGACGGCACGATAATAGATACAATAGATCAGGTTATTGAATAATATTCTAAAAGCGCGGGAAAGGCGTTATGCGGTTCATCTTGAATTATTGAAAGCTATTCCCAATATTCTAACTATTTCACTCACACCTCCCGGAAAGATAAAGAATACCGCAGCCTATGAGAAATACTTCAAATACGCGGTTAATTATCTTGAGAAGATGTTTCAGGGAAAGATATCTGAGTTGGACCATATCATTGATGAAGCAGGTTATCAGAAGATCTATAAATTTGATCGTATCGACCCTTTAAAGCTGAAGTTATCTCTGGTCAAGCTGGAGTCATTGTATATATTCTCGATCATGGATATGGATATCCTGTCTAATAAAGGAGAATTCAAAAGAAGCTCGATGGGCCTGCCGGCCCGTAAATGCATTGTCTGCAATAGGGGGAGCTCAAAGGTCTGTTCAACCGCGGGCAGGCATAATATCACAGAGGTCAGGGCGGAATATTTCAAAGTGATGAAGAGGATCAGCGAAATACCCGAAATAAAGAAAAAGCTTGGGAACCTGATCAGAACATCCTTGATGGCTGAGCTTGCCACGACACCGAAACCCGGCATGGTGGACCTTCTGGGGAGGGGAATTCATTCGGATATGGACCTTTCGACCTTTACCCTTTCCGCTGAGTTACTCGCCCTGCGTCTGCCGGACCTATTCAAAGCAGGCACACTGTATCCGGGTGTCAGAAGTGACCTTCTAAAGATAATCAGAGAAGAAGGTCTTAAAATTGAAAAGAAGATGTTCAAGGCGACAAAAGGGATCAACACCCATAAGGGTGCTTTATTTATCTTTTCAATAATACTTTTCTCACTTGGGCAACTTTGGGTGGAAAGGAAAAATGTGAGCAGATACTTATTGAAACAGAGGATCAAGTTGATCGCAAAGGGATTGACAGAAGAGCTGAAAGACAGCGATCTAATATCTACAAGTGCCCTTATGTACAGACAATACGGCATTACAGGCATCAGGGGAGAGATGGAGAATGGACTTAGCTCCGTATGGCGGGCGCTGGATGAGGATATCAGCTCATTTTCGATGAATGAACTTCTGATCAGAAGATTTTTAATGCTATTTGCATTTACAGATGACACTCAGGCGTATAAGAAAGTCCCGGCGGAGATATTGGATAAAATGAAGCAGGGCCTTGAACCCAAAGGGAAGAACCTGGAAGAGGAGATCGGCAAATTTCGAAATGCTGTCGAAAAGTGGGGATTCTCCGCAGGCGGTACCGCGGACCTGCTGGCAACATCAATATTTCTTGAAAATGTATTTAAACTCACAAAATAGCGCTAAATATTTCTTTTATGGTTTGATATTTTTCTCTTACTAAGTTAAAATAAAACATGGAGGCAATGATGAAATGCGGTAAATGCGGGTTTGATAATCCGGATTTAATGAGATTCTGCGGAAATTGCGGAAATCCTTTAGTAAAAAAGAAACGCTTCGCGGAACTCAAAGAAGTTGCGATCCTATTCATAGATATGGTCGGATACACCTCATATTCTGAAGGCAAAGATCCTGAAGAAGTCAATGAAACCCTAACAAGATATTGGAAATTGATCGCTGAGATCGTTGATAAATACGATTGCCATATAGATAAATACATGGGAGACGCCGTCCTCATCCTTTGCGGATACCCCAGAGCTCATGAGAATGATGTTGAAAGAGCCGTCCTGATCGCACAGGAATTCCTGACAGGTGTATACGGCTTGAACATGCTCAAAGGCGAAGATATCCAATTCCGTGTCGGCGTTCATTATGGGAAGGTGTATGCGGGTGAAGTGGGCTCCGACGATCATTCCGAGGAAACCGTAATAGGGGATCCCGTGAATACCGCGGAGCGGATTCAAACAAAAGCCGCGCCCGGTACCATTGCGGTTTCCCAAGAGGTCGAAGCCCTCACGAAGCTGGCTTTCACTTTCGAAAAAATGGGAGATCTTGCCCTGAAAGGTAAGGAAGAGAGCTCTATTCTTTATAAGGTTATCGCCCGAAAATCCCAAAGAGGGAAATTCCGCGGTATCGAAGGCCTTCACATTCCCATGGTAGGAAGGGATAAAGAGTTGGCTTCCCTTCTGGATAAATTCAAGCAATCCTTTGACAGCAAAAGCATATCGGAAACAATAATTATGGGCAATGCGGGCCTGGGAAAGACCCGTTTGACCTCGGAATTTCTTTCAACTCTCAAGCAAAGTGAGAAGGGGAAATTGAAGGTATTAAAGGGCAGATGCCTTCCCTACGGGGATAAGTTCATCAACTGGCCTATTCTGGATATCATTAAGAACCTCTTTGAACTAAAAGATAATGATGACCCGGAATTGGCGCACAATAAGATCAGAGGCCAATTGAT
Organism: bacterium; assembly: GCA_023133295.1. Taxonomy (GTDB): domain Bacteria; phylum AUK180; class AUK180; order AUK180; family AUK180; genus JAGLWT01. The sequence continues at coordinate 8,561 of JAGLWT010000117.1, forward strand.
CCATCTTCTCGGCGATATCGACCTGGGTATTGTTCAGGGAGATCTTCTGCTGATGAAGCTGCTCGGATTGGAACATCCTGATATTCCAGCGGATATGAAACCTGAAAAGGTTAGAGAACTTACCATACTTATTTTAACCAAGATACTAAGAGTAATCGCAGAAAGGGAAAAGTTGGTATTGATAATAGAAGACCTTCACTGGATAGATTACTCTTCGGTCGAAATACTTGAAAATGTGCTGAGAAGAGTAGAAGATCTTCCTATAATGGTGATATTTGTAACACGGCCCGAATATAAGGAAAGTACAGTATGCAGGGAATTCGTCAAAAATATCAGCGGAAAAGGGGATATATTACATATTGAGCTATCTGAATTGAGCCCCAAATATACTAAAAAGATGGTAGAAATGCTTCTTGAAGTTGAAAAACTTCCTGAGGAATTGAAAGCGATAATTGTCCGACATAGCGAGGGTAATCCCTTTTTTACCGAAGAGATCATAAAAAGCCTCATAGATAGAGGTGTACTGGTAAATAAGGGAAAATACTGGAAGGCGATGAAAAAGATAACCGATGTCGATATTCCCAAGACGGTTCAGGCTGTCATTCAGACCCGTATCGATACCCTCACCAGAGAGGATAAATCACTGCTCCAAAGCGCCTCGGTGATCGGAAAGGTGTTTCTGAAGACCATTATCAAGGATATTTTCCCCGATATCAGCGATTCACAGATACAGGGCCTTCTTGACAGGAATCTCATCGAAAAAGACTATTCAGAGATCAAGGAGAATGCGGATGCCCTGTATAAGTTCAAGCACATTCTGATACAGGAAGTAGTTTACAACTCCATCCTCAAGAGGGTAAAAAGCGGACTGCACCTTAAGATAGCGGAGTGGATCGAGAGAACTCATGAAGACGACCTGGCCTCGTTCTATGACTTGCTGGGATACCATTTCGAAAGGGGAGGGGAGTACAACAGGGCAGTAAAATACCTATATCTCGCCGGCGAACGTGCTCGAAAAACCTTTGCGAATTCCGAGGGTGAGCTTCTATTGAAAGACGCATTGGATAAATTAAAATATATCGATGATACCGATGGATACGCAGGTAAAATTAAAAATGCCTTAGCGAATATTGATACACATGTCGGAAAGAATGATGACGCGTTGAAATTATATATGGAGCTTCTTGAAAGCACAGAGGATCTGAAAGAGCGACGCGGCATACAAAGACATATCGGAGAGGTATATCAGAGGATGTCCGAATACGAATCCGCTCTGGAATGGTTCCACAAGATAAAAGACGGCCTTGTCCATGATAAAGATGTGAACGAGATCTTTACCATTGATGTTTCCATAGCATGGATAAGATATCTGCAGGGCAGTACCGAGCAATTCGGCAAGATATTATTTAACCTTCTGGAAATGATAGATAGCATTGATGAGGATGATATCCTTCTGAGAAAGAGGAAATCGCGCCTCTATAATCTATTTGGGATCTATTATGCGAATACAGGAAAGAGCGAGCTCTCCACGGAATATTATCAGAAGAATATCGATTTGAATGAAGAATTGAATGATATCGAGGGCCTGGGCGTCGCCTATAATAATATTGCCGGTAATTACTCACATATAGGCGATTACATAGAATCTTTGAAATATTACAAAAAGAGTTTGGCGATCGCGGAACAGACAGGGGATATGCTTTCGCAGGCGATAACCACATACAATCTTGGCGAAATATACCTTTCCTTCAATGTGATCGATGAAGCAGAGGAGTACCTTAGGCGGTATATGTATATCAATCGGATGATAGAGAATAATCTCGGGATAGGATACGGTTCCGCCGGGTTGGGAAGCGTGTGTGAGAGAAGGGGAGAGTTTCCTGCCGCTTTGGAATACTATGAAGGGTCGTATAGTAAGTTTACTGAGCTTGGAAGCAAAGGCCTCGCGCTTTATGCCTTGGGCAAATGGATACGATGCCTGATAAAGGCGGGCGAGCTAAAAGAGGCTGCAAAGAAATTCTTTCTGTATAAAAAAGGGACTGGGGACGATAATTCCACCGATATACGCTATATTGATGCTCTATTACAGGGAGCGATAGGCGGCAATGAAGAAGCCGTTGAAAAATTTGAGATCATACTTTCCGAGACAATAGCGGAAGGCACAAAGGAAGATCTTCCCGATATCCTGAAGATCATTTATACGCATACATTGAAATATGACACAGCTAAAGCGGAAAAGATAAAAAATGAGATGATCGCATCGCTGGAAGACCTTATGAACGATATCCCGGAGGAGTTTCAGCAGAGTTTCAAAGATTATTATCTTAATATCTGAAAATTCCTTGACTTAAACATCTAATCTGCTATACTTTTTCAAAGGAGATTTCCATGAAAAGTTCATTCCCTGAAGGTCTTACTTTTGATGATGTCCTCTTGCTTCCGAACCGCTCTGACGTTCTCCCGTCAGAAGTCGAGCTTGTTTCGAACATTACTGAACATGTTGTCCTGAATATCCCTTTGATAAGCGCTGCGATGGATACCGTTACGGAATCCCGTCTTGCTATTGCCATTGCCAGGGAAGGCGGCATAGGGATCATTCACAAGAATATGTCTATCGAAAAGCAGGTTGACGAAGTACGGAAAGTAAAGCGTTCCGAAAGCGGCGTGATATCCGAACCGTACACTTTATCACCGCATAACACTATCGCACAAGCGCGTGATCTGATGCGGAAGTACAGGATCTCCGGTATACCTATAACTGTCGACGGCATCCTCAAAGGCATAATAACAAATCGTGATTTGAGATTTGAAGAGGACCTGAGCAAGAAGATCGCCGTCGTCATGACCTCCGAAAAACTCGTCTCAGCCCCTGGAAACACATCATTGGAAGAAGCAAAAAGCATTCTCAAGAAATATAAGGTTGAGAAATTGCCCCTGATCGACAGTGAGGGCAAATTGATCGGCCTGATCACCTTTAAGGATATAGAAAAACGGATAAAGTACCCGATAAGTTCCAAGGACGCAAAAGGAAGACTATTGGCGGGAGCCGCTGTTGGAGTTACTCCTCAAACGATGGACCGGGTCAGCGGCCTGATCGACGCCGGCGTTGACCTGATCGTTATTGACAGCGCACATGGCCACTCCAAAGGGATCATGAGCACTCTGGAAAGTATCAAAAACAAATTCCCCGATATTGATGTAATAGCCGGAAATGTCGCCACCGCAGAAGGCGTAAGAGACCTTATTGAGCGAGGCGCGGATGCGGTGAAGGTGGGTATCGGCCCGGGGTCCATTTGCACTACGCGTATCATTGCGGGTGTGGGCGTACCCCAATTAACTGCAGTTCTGGAATGCGCCCAAGAGGCGGATAAGCATGGGAAAAAGATCATTGCCGACGGCGGGATCAAGTTCTCGGGTGATATAGTCAAGGCACTCGCTGCCGGAGCGGGGGCCTGTATGTTGGGAAGCCTGCTTGCCGGCTGTGAAGAAAGTCCGGGCGATACAGAGATCTACGGAGGCCGGAAGTACAAAGTATACAGAGGCATGGGCTCCATCGGTGCTATGAATAAGGGAAGTGGAGATAGATATTTTCAGGATAAATCGAAAAAATTCGTACCGGAAGGTGTTGAGGGCAGAGTTGCCTTTAAAGGAGCATTACCTGATACAATATATCAATTGATTGGGGGTATTAAAGCAGGGATGGGGTATTGCGGAACGAAGGATCTTGCGCAATTACATTCAAAAGCACGCTTTGTTAAGATAACTCAGGCTGGATTGATCGAATCACACCCTCATGATATTACTATTACCAGGGAAACGCCTAATTATTCAAGAGAATAGATCTATAGCCAGGAAATATCAAACTCAGTAAAAGAATGTCCATGAGAAATGGATTTGGGGATCGTAACTTCAACTCCTTTACAGCCGCTTAACTCGATTGCTTTCTGTATCCACCCGCCTATTCGCCCCTCTATATGCGCATCAAGATTGGGAAAGTCGGTAATCCTGAGGATCGCGGATTTGGCCTGGAAATCAGTGGTCTCCATCGCGGACGGACTGTAATATGTAGGCATTATCCGACTCGCTTTCTTTATTATAAATCCGGGGCTTCCGAATTTAATGAATACCTTATAGATCCCCCCGAGCGCCATTTCAGCGCTGAAACGCCCGCTTAACCAAGCTCCCTTGAGATCTCCATCATAGAATATCCTGCAAAGCTGTGTCGTCGGCTCCACTATTGAGGGTTCAATAGGATACCACATACTTGTGAACGCCTCTTTCATTATTTCTTGGGATTCCGGCGAAAGGGAATTCATCCACTCATCATAGCCGTCGCTATGAAACTTATTTACGAATTTTGGAATTGATGCAACCGCCGCTCCTTTCACTTCCATACTACCTCCGTTCTATAAGGTGTTCTGTTTCATAAATACATTAACAATGGCTGATGCTATTTTAATCCGTATTCAAGGAGCGAGAAACGCCGCATACCCACTGCGGTATGTAAAGACGGAAAAAGAACTTCAGCCCGAAG
>JAGLWT010000118.1 GCA_023133295.1 bacterium
GAGAAAGGAGAGTAGAAAATAGCGATTTTCTGGTTACGGATGCGTTTCTTCTATCCTTCCCCAATTGTTCATTGTCCTTACCCAATTCACACTTCGCAATTCACACTTCGCAATTCACACTTCAGACTGCATTTATTGTTGGAATTGATTCAAATCTAAACATTCCATTGACAATGTATTTATGAAACAGTACACTAATATAAGATGGCAAAAGATAAAAGCATACTCTATCTTACCACCACATCTTCAATGGCGGGCGCGGAATGGAATATTCTGAATCTTGCGTCTTATATGAAGGCTCAGGGATTCAGGATCACGATAGCCGCCTTGACCGGCAATGGAGAGCTTCTGAAGCAGGCGCAAGCGCATGGGATGGGAACAGCTGACCTGCGGGTGAATAAATTATTGCCGTTCCGCCTGTATGGGATCCGCAGATTGATGAAGGCCCATGCCATTACCCATTCATTTCTTTTTCATACCAATATTCCTTCGCGTATTTTCAAGCCCAAGGACTCTGTTCTGATCAATTCTTTCAGGAGCACCGACCACTGGAAGAAGCCGGTTCACTATTTTCTGGAACGGCGTACCGCCAGCCGCTGCGATCTTTTTACGGCCAATTTTGATAAACTGTCTGAGTTCAAGGTCCGCCATAACATCTTAGACATCAAATATATCCCTAATGCCATTGACCCGGCTTCCTCCAATGCGGCATGGATCGCAGATCACTTCGACGCGGCGCTTATCGGAAGGTTCCATCGGGTAAAGAATCACATCAAACTCTTAGATGAATTTCTGGCACATGGCCTTCTGAAGAAAGAGAATTTTCGTTTAATCTTCTATGGCCGCGGCCCTTTGGAGAAGGTGATCAGAAGAAAGATCGCTGCAAGCGGACTGGTGGAAAAGGTGATAATGCGGCCATTTGAACATAGCAAAGATAAACTGTATTCGGGTCTTTGCGCAGTTATTTGTACCAGTGAATACGAGGGGTTTCCCAATACGCTTGCCGAGGCATCCATAAGGGGAATTCCCGTGGCCTCACTTCCCGTGGGCGCAGCCGGCCGGATCATTGAGGACGGGGTCAACGGCTATCTGGAGCCAAGCATTAACGGCATATTGGACCGTCTGCTTGAAATGTCCTCAAATGAAGACATGTGGAAGAAATTATCCCAGGCCGGAAAGGAAATGATCGGATCCCGATTTTCCCCCCGGAAGGTCCATGAAGAATACCTGAATCTATATCGGCAATTGTCGGGAAATGCTTCATGATTTGCTTTTTAGCCATAAAAGGATTATAATAATCGAATTTTTCAGGAGAATATATGAATTACGAACAATTTATCGAGCAGTTGAAACAGGACAAGTCTTTTACGGATGTGTTGGAGCTTTTAGAATCCCTTCGCGGGAAAATGGTCTACTATTTTTCGCATGATGATCCCGATGGGATTTCATCGGCAGCTATAATGACCGAACTTTTTGACTTTATGGGCATTAAATACAAGATGGCATTGCCTTCAAATTTTGCCTTGCCCAAGGAAGATATCAAGGATGATGCATATGATGCCATAATCGTGACCGATAAGGGAACCCTCAAGCATTACGATTCTTTTTATGATGAGAACAAACCCTTTTTGACCATTGACCATCATTTCACCCCCGGTGTTCCGGAGAAGGTGATGTATTACAATCCTTCGCTGAAGCCCAATTCGTATTGTTCAGCTTCGTTTATCTGCCATAATATCGCGACAGCCCTTGGGTTCAGGGATGATATCACAGACTTGTATGCCATGGTGGGTATGAAAGGTGACTGGGTTGTTGATCCGGCGGTTGACAGGATCGCACCCTATGTTGACGCTTTTTATAAGGAATTTGCGGAAAAATTCCCGAATCTGATCGAAAAACGCAAAAACCTTGCCCCTACTATGTTCGAGGCCTCACAGAAAGAGGTTACAACGCTGCTTTCAAGATATGCACATGACCTGCATGCCATTTCCGGCGGCGCCTTCCAGTACTTCTATAACGACAAAGATGAAGATCTGAAGGATGTGTTCCAGCCGGACTTCGCCTTTGACCTGTTAACAGGGTTCAGAAAGACGGGAAAGAATCCTGCTGCAGTAAAAAATGAAGACGAATTCTTAAATATTGAAGGATTACACAAGAACGCCAAGCTTCTTCTGAAATTCTTTGACTCCGACTGGAATAAAGGCATGGACCTTCTTTCCACAAGGATCGAACTCGAAAAGACACAGGATACACGGGTCTTTTTATATATGGGTGAAGAGATGAACCTGATGCCAATGCTCGGATCCGTCGCCTTATTCGATTATTCGGAAGGCGATCCCAGCCTCTTTATCATGGCTGCCAAGATAGGGTATGGTGTTCACTTCTCACTTCGCGCCACAGGCGGAAATATTCATGCAGGCAAACTCTGCGGTGATCTTGCGGAAAGGCTGAAAGATACGGTTTCTGAGGATAAAAGGGATATGATCTCCGGTGGAGGACATCCTGTTGCGGCGGAGTGTAATGTAAAGATAGCTGACTATCACTATGACGGTGCTTTGGGGACTTTCCTTAAGCAGTTCAAAGAGATCCGCAGCGATTTTGATAAAGAAAAATTTGGAGTGTAATATGAGCTTTTGGGAAAATGATTTTGTTCAGATGCAGGATTTTACCGACTCCCTTCTGGAGTCATACGAGAATCAGGAATTCATTATTGATGTGTTGAAAGAGATAGGGTCCCTTAGAAAGAGGGTTCCGATAAATCCCGGAATAGTCGCCATGTGCGCGAGAAATATCATAAAGGCAGTTAAGCCGGAAGAAGTAGATAAGAACGCCAAACATCTTGTTGTGACAATAGATGGGAACGAGTATTACGGCGAGACTCATATCACGCCGGAAATGCTGGTCGTCGAGAATTATGAGATCCCTCAGAAAGAGGTTTCCAAGATCTTTGTATTAAATATGAAGACCCTCGAGGAGCTTTGGCCCACGCTTGTGTTCGATATCAGGGAGAGATAGAATGGATATTCAGAAAAAAGAAATATACCTTGGCAAAGGCGCGATAGAGATAAAGATAAATTCCGGCCGTTTCGAAATAATAGGCGGCGAATATACGGAAGGCACCTTCAAGATACCTCAGGGGAAGCAGCTTCCTTTCATCTGCCTGGAATCCGGTTCTCTTGATATTACCGGCGGAGAATGGGAAAAGCTTGAGAAATCCACGATCCCCGCGATCTGGTATGAGATCCCCGAGATGGTAAAAAAGAACAATGTGAAGAAGATACTGGTTTACGGAGAAGTAGATACCGGAAAATCCTTCTTTTCCACATTCATCGCCAATAGACTTATGGATATGGGATTGAAAACAGGTGTGATCGACACAGACACAGGACAGTCGGACATCGGTGCTCCGGGCACGATCGGCTACGGCCTCTTTGATAAGAAGTATTCCTCCCTTTCCTCTGTCCCTGTGGAGAAGGAATATTTTATCGGCAATCTGTCGCCGGGCGGCAGTTTCGCGGTTTTCCTTGCCGGTATTTCCAAGGTCGCTCAATATGCTTCCAAGACTTCAGATGTTTTTATCATGGATACCACGGGTTGGGTCCATGGTGACGGCGGCAGAAGTATAAAGAGGGCAAAAACCGACATAGTTGACCCCGATATGGCAATTCTACTTCAGAGAGGAACTGAGTTAGAGCATCTGGTCCAGCACCTTCCAGAATCAAAGATCGTACGGATCAAGGTTTCCAAAAGCGCTTCTTTTACCTCGCAGGAGGTGAGAAGGCAGCTGAGGGAAACGATCTCAAAAAGATATTTTAAGAATGCCAAAGAGGTGGAATTCTCATTGGATCAGGTGAATTTTGAAAGAACATATCTTGGAAGCGGTGTGATCGAACATGGTGACTTTCTGGATGTCCTTAGATTTGAAAAACTTCCCGCCTGGGAAGGAAATCTGATGGTGTTCGCTGAGAATATCGAGCAAAAACAGAAAGCCGAACTTCTGGCGAAGTATCCGAATACAAGATGGTTCCGCCCCTCTTATCTGAAAGACATTTATGTGGGTATTGCGGACAGCAACGGCTTTGCTTTATCTGTAGGGACAATTCAGAAGGTTGATTTTTTGAATAAGAAGATTACCGTGTTGACTCCTTTGGCGGACTCTACAAAAGATAAAGCCGCATTTATACAGATGGGGCTTACAAGGTACGAAAAGGATGGAACGGAAGCGGGGTTTGTGGTTCCCGGTTCTATTTAGAGCGAAGAGATAACGCACTCCACCTCCTCCCCAGCCACCTATTAGTACCTTCTCGCGGTGACTGCTTCTGTTGAATATATCTGATATTGGTATCAAGGTTACTTTTGGCGGATCTTGGATCGAATATAGTTATAAGGCAAATAATAAATAAAGACCGATTATCCGGCGGAGGTTTGTATGAGTATCCCGAAGACTTTGGAAAAGATCATCAATAAATATCACTCTATATCCGATTTTGATATAGACAGGATTGCGCGATCGATTGGTAATGCTATTATGGCAACAGCACAGGAGGCCAAATGGAGTAGTCAGAAGCGTGCCGAAATATACGCAAAGCGTATTGAAAGACGTATCTACCGGGAATTCTATGACCTTGATTATCTCAAGACCGATTTCATCATCAAATACATAAATTTTGATCCTGAAGAGCGCCTTAGACGGCTTGAAAACGCCATGATAACAAAAAGGATCACTGTCGTGCTTATTGAAATGTTCAGAGATGCCGCAAGTATTCAGGATATCGATCCTTTTGAAAACGAATTGAAGGTATTCATAGAAAAAGAGGTATTCTCTACCAAGGTCGACCCCAAATATACCGAGGGATTATTTCCACTGCTCAATGTAGAGCAACAATGTGATATCGTGGGTTTTCTTCATGGCAAGATCATCGAACTGAATAAACAGCCGCTTGATAAATTTCACTTGTACCCCAACAGAGAATATATTCAGGATACGATCGAAAAAGAGCTGAAAGATATCGGAGAAGTTGATGTTGCGGAAGGATATATGATATATCGCGAAGGCAAACGCAAGATACATGAAAACGATATTTCCCCCATGCAATTTACCATTAACGGGATACATAAAGAGCTTGTCCGGAAGACGCTTACCTGGAATATTGAACAAGAATGTGATTCGGTTCTTGCTTTGAATGACTGGGTGAACGGCCGTCACGGTAAGGACTTGAAAGAGCTCATTAAGCTATCTGATGAGAGATACAGGAAAGATGTTCTCGCAGTCGTAGACAAGATCGTGGATAGAAAAGATGATATTAAGGTAGTAATTATAGCTGGGCCCTCATGTTCAAATAAAACAACAACTACGGTAATAGCCGGGATGGAGCTCCAGAAGATAGGCATGAAGCTGAAGCAGCTCAATATAGATGATTATTTCAAGGGTCTGCAAGATCAGCCGAAGGACGAATTCGGCGATTACGATTTCGAGATGCCGGAGGCGATTGATATGGAACTGCTTAATCGGAATCTGGCAGATCTGCTTGATGGCAAGGAGATAGAGAAGCCATGTTATGATTTCAAATCCGGTACAAGGACAAGATATGAACCTTTTTATATAGAGGCCGACGAAATAATTCTTATCGATTGTCTGCATGGGCTTCACAGAAACCTTACAATGTCTGTTCCGCAGCTCAAGAAATTCAAGATATATATTGAGACCATGAATGTTCTTCGGGATGTGAACGGCGCTTACACTCGTTGGGCAGATGTGCGTATGTTAAAAAGAATGATTCGCGATGTTCAGCACAGGGGTTACAGTACCAGTAGCACTCTTGCCCACTGGCCCTATGTCCGTAAAGGAGAATTGAAACACATCGTGCCGTATATTCTTTCTACTGACGCGGTATTGAATGCTGGTCTTCCTTATGAATTGCCCGCATTAAAAACCTCCCTGAAAGACAAGTTCCCTACTCTGGAGTTTAGAGAAAAGCTCAGAGCCGAGGGACGGCTTGCCCCCTATATCCGTGGTGTTAGGACAAGCACGCTTTTAGAAACCATAGATGAGATTGAGAACCTTGATATAATCCCGGGAAAGTCGCCGTTAAGAGAATTTATCGGCGGCAGCGAATACTTTATTCCGCATAATGAGTGAGTGAATAGTTATGATTCGGACACAAGGGAAAAACCTATTTGCTGCGAAAGTGCTGATCCGGTACATATCCAAAGCTCGGGATCGCGGAAATTTACATACGGAAAAATTTGACTTTAAGGGGGATTTTTAATATAATTCTGATTAATTATTAGAGAAAATGTAGTGGAAGCAATCAGCAAGAGCACTTTATTTATTATTTCTGCGCTTGAAAAGTCGGGCTCTAAGTTCGAACTTGAGGAATCATCGGAGAATCTTGGGCTGGGAAACGAATTTTCGCAGATCCGGCTCAGAGGCTCGTTTGATATCAAGGGCAAAAAAATATATGTGCGGGGAAGAGTGGAATTTCATTGGTTCGCTCTCTGTGCGAGATGCGGGAAGGGATTTGATACCCGGTTTGAAGCGAAGTTCAACTTTCTTTTTTTACCGGAAGCAAGGGACCGTTATGATGAAAGCAAAGGCAATGACCTCTTTTATTATTCCGGCTCCGAGATCAATTTCGCGGATGGTATCAGGGATACTATCATGCTTGCTCTTCCCATTAAGCCCCTGTGCAGCGCTGATTGCGATGGAATAGAATATTAGGAGTAAAAAATGGCCTTACCAAAAGTAAAAAAATCCAGATCAAGGACCAGGCATAGAAGATCACATGCCATGAAGTTCAAAAATCCGGCAATAACCGTGTGTTCGCATTGTGGACAGCCTAAGAGGCCACATGCGGTTTGTAGTCATTGCGGTTATTATAACGACAGGCAAGTTCTCACGATAGAAGAGTAGATATGCGCTTAGGCTTAGATGCAATGGGGGGCGATTTCGGCCCCAAAGTCACACTCGAAGGAGCCATAGAAGCCGCACAAATGCTTCCTGAGGATACAATAGTCCTTTATGGCAAAGAAGATTTTATCAGAAAAGAAGAGCACGAACTCTACAAATGGAAGCCCTGGAAGAAGATCCCCCACAATCTTGTAATTGAGCATTGTGAGGAATCTGTAGGGATGGACGAAAAACCTCATAAAGCATTCAGAGAAAAACCTTATTCTTCGATAGCGATCGCATTAAGAGATCACAAAGAAGGAAAGATCGACGGTTTTGTTTCCGCAGGAAATACCGGCGCTGTGATGATGTCCTCCGCGATGATACTCGGGCGGATAGAGGGAGTCAGTAAACCTGCCATCGCCGCCATCGCCCCCGCGAACAATGAAAGCGGTCGAGCGCTGATACTGGATGTGGGCGCGAATGTTGATATCAAACCTCAGCATATGCTGGAATTCGCCATCATGGGGCAATTGTATGTTCAATTAGTGAACGAGGTCAAGGAGCCGAAGGTGGCCATTCTTTCCATAGGCGAAGAAGAGACAAAGGGAAATCAGCTGACCTTGGCTGCATATAAACTCCTAAAAGAAAAATTACCGAATTTTATGGGAAATATCGAGGGCAGGGATATCATTGCCGGAAAAGCTGATGTTATTGTTATGGACGGCTTTGTGGGTAATGTGGTCCTCAAATTGATCGAGGGGATAGCGGGAACACTTTTTAAAGAATTTCACAATATTATAAAAAAATCGGTCCGGGCAAAAGTCGGGACAGTATTCTTTAACAATGAGATCAAAGCCATAAAGAAGAATTACGACTATGCGGAATACGGCGGAGCCCCGCTTCTCGGACTTGCGGGCAATGTCATCATTTGTCATGGTGTCTCTTCTCATGTGGCGATAAGGAATGCTTTAAGATTTGTAAAGAAGGTAGCTGCGGCCGGCCTGAATAAGAAGGTTGAAGAGCAGTTGAAGGCGGCTACACAGTAGGAGAGAAAATGTCGAAGATCGGGTTATTGGGGATCGGGTACAGTGTACCGGAAAAGGTATTGACTAATTTTGACCTTGAGAAGATGGTGGACACTACTGACGAGTGGATCACACAGAGGACCGGCATCAAAACAAGGCACATTGCCACGGATAAAGAATGTAATTCAGATATTATCGTTCCCGGCGCTCAGAGAGCGATACAGATGGCGGGAATAGACCCGCAGGAGATCGACGCGATCATAGTCGGAACGGTTACACCGGATTATATGTTCCCCTCCACCGCCGCGATGGTCCAAAAGAAATTAGGGATCAAAGAGGCCATGGTATTTGATTTTGAAGCGGGATGTACCGGATTTTTATACGGCCTGGACATTGCCCGCGGACTTATTGCTACGGGGAATTACAGAAATGTCCTCGCTATCGGTTCGGACCTTTTGTCGAAGATCACCAATTGGAAGGAAAGAAATACATGCGTTTTATTCGGCGACGGCGGCGGCGCTGCGGTCATCGGGACGAGAGATGATGCCCATGAACTTATCGATGTCAAGAATTACGGCGACGGCACTCTGGGAGATCTTTTGATACAGCCCGGCGGCGGATCTGTGAACCCGATCTCCAATACCGTAATAGATAATGATCTTCAATATCTGCAGATGGGAAACGGGCCGGAGATCTTCAAATGGGCCATTCTGGATATGTGCAAGGTCTCAAAGGAATTAATGGATAAACACGGGCTGGCGCCGGATGAAGTGGATTGGCTTATTCCCCATCAGGCGAACTTGAGGATCATGGTGAAGGTCGCGGAACGCTTGAGTATCCCCGAAGAAAAGGTAGTGATAACGGTTCCTGATTATGGCAATACATCTGCCGGAACTATTCCGATCGCTATGGGAAGATACCTCGAAGATGGCAGGATAAAAAGCGGGCAGATATTGCTTTTAACCGCTTTTGGAGCAGGATTTACTTATGGAGCGGCCTTAATAAGGTGGTGATATGAACAGTCTTGTTTTTCCCGGTCAAGGTGCTCAATATATTGGAATGGGAAAGGATTTTTATGATAAATTTCCTGCCGCCAGAGATGTATTCTCACAGGCCTCGGAAATACTCTCCGTAGATATGACTAATCTTGTTTTTAACGGCTCCGATGATGAGCTGAAGAAAACGATAAACACTCAGCCGGCGATGATCTGTACAGAGCTTGCGCTCTGGGAAGTAGTGAAGGATCAAATTTCACCCGTTATCACTGCTGGACATTCGGTTGGTGAGATGTCTTCTCTTTACGCATCCGGAGTGATCGATCTGGCATCGGCATTCAAGCTGATCGCAAAAAGAGCTCAATTGATGGACCGGGAAGCCGGAAGATCCGAGGGCGTCATGTACGCGATGCTGGCGATCAGCGATGAGGATTTGGAACTTGGACTTTCAAAAGTGAAAAAAGGGACGGTTGTTGCCGCTAATTATAATACGGTCGGGCAAATAGTTATTTCGGGAGATTCTACCGGCTGCGAGGAGCTCTTCTCTATTCTGGGTGATTTGGCCATAAGATACAGATCGATACAGCTTAAGGTCTCCGGAGCATGGCATTCTCCATTCATGGAAGGTGCCGTTGATGAGTATTCCGAATTTATCGATTCAATAGAATTCAAGGATGCCACGATGCCGGTAGTGTTAAATGTTTCAGCCACATCTGAAACGCAGGGAGGCAAGATCAAGGCCGCGGTGAAAAAACAGATCGTCTCTCCTGTCCGTTGGACGGATACGATGAAGGTCCTGTCCGAGGAAAGCTCAACGCTGATAGAGATCGGCCCGGGCAATGTTCTGACGGGACTGATGAAAAGATTCAGCAGGGATATGCTACGGGTGAATATAGAAAAGACAGAACATCTGGAATATTTCAATAAGGGGGAAAAATGAATATAGATCTTAAAGATAAAGTTGCCCTGGTTACAGGCAGCGCCCAGGGGATCGGCCTGGCCATCGCCTTGAAATTAAAAGAAGCCGGTGCTGCGGTAATAGGGTGGGACCTTGATGAAAAAGGCCTTGAAGAATTGAAAAAACTCACGGGCGAAGAGGTCTATAAAGTCAATGTGGCTTCCTTTGCCGAAGTAGAAAAAGCCGCGGAAAAGGTTTTAGAAAAATACAAAAAAGTAGATATTCTGGTCAATAACGCAGGTATTACGCGGGACAATCTGGTCATGAGGATGGAGGAATCCGAATGGGACTCCGTTCTTGAGGTAAATCTGAAGTCCGCTTTCAATACCGTTAAGGCCTTTAACAGAAATATGCTTAGAAACCGATGGGGAAGGATCATTAATATGGCCTCTGTCATCGGGCTGATGGGAAATGCCGGGCAGGCGAATTACGCTGCCAGCAAAGGCGGCCTGATCGCATTCACTAAATCCATAGCGAAGGAATTCGCTTCAAGGAATATTCTGGTAAATGCTATCGCGCCGGGTTTTATTGAAACTAAAATGACCGCCGAACTCGGAGAAGAGAATATGAAGGAATATTTCAAGGTAATTCCCTTGAAAAAATTCGGCCAGCCGGAAGATGTGGCAAATATCGTATTGTTTCTCAGTTCCGAGCTTTCCAATTATGTTACCGGACAGGTAATAAATTGTGACGGCGGAATGATAATGTAAATACTCTGGAGGTTATTATGAGTTTAAGAGAAGAATTGGTGGCAAAAGTAGTCGAGAGATTGGGGACCGCTGCTGGGGAAGTTACCGATGAGGCAAGATTTATTGAAGATCTGGGTGCTGATTCGTTGGACTTGATGGATTTCATCATGGATATCGAGAATGATTATGACATGAAGATATCTGCGACTGACGCTGAGAACCTTAAGGCTTTCGGCGACCTGCTCAAGTACATTCAAGACAAGACCGGCAAGTAAAAAACGCCTTTATGCGGAGGATGCTTTTGCATACCTCCGCAGTTATCGGCCGAAAAAAGGAGACATTAATGAGTGAGAGAAGGGTTGTGGTCACTGGTATGGGTACAATAAATCCACTAGGAAAAAGCGTTGAGGAATTCTGGACCGGACTTGAGAACGGCGTATCGGGAATATCTAGGATCGAGCGTTTTAATACAGAAGTTTTAATTTCAAAGGTAGCAGGTCAAATTAAGGATTATGATCCGTTGGATTATTTTGAGAAGAGGGCTCTGCGCCGTCTTTCAGTATTTATTTCATACGGCCTGATCGCGGCGAAAGAAGCGGTTGCTGATTCGGGATTGGATTTTTCTTCAACGGATCCTTATAGGTGCGGCTCTATTACCGGCTCCGGTATTGGCGGGATCTATGAAATTGAAGAACAAGTTAATGTAATGAATGAAAAAGGCCTTGACCGAGTATCCCCCTTTCTCGTCATTCGGATGATCAACGATATGCTTCCGGGCCGCATCTCCATGGCCTACAATCTTAAGGGTGCTAATTATTCCACAACAGCCGCCTGCGCGTCATCCGCGCACGCGATACTGGAATCGTATAATACCATAAAAAGAAATGAATTGGATATAATCGTCACCGGAGGCGCCGAAGCTCCTATTACGCAATTGAGTCTTGCAGCGTTTTGTTCCCTGCACGCATTATCCACAGGGTTTAACGATAATCCTACCGTCTCATCAAGGCCTTTTGACAAAGATAGAGACGGATTCGTTATCGCTGAAGGAGCAGGTATTCTGATCCTCGAAGAAATGGAGCACGCCAAAAAGCGCGGAGCAAAGATATACGGCGAGATAGTAGGATATGGAAATACAGCCGATGCCCATCATGATACCGCCCCCGCTCCCAGAGCCGAAGGCGGCCGCCGTGCTATGGCGCAAGCCATAAAAATGGCAGGGATAGGCCTTGATCAAATAAGCTGGATCAATGCCCATGGAACATCCACCAAGGCAAATGATCTTAATGAAACACTCGGGATCAAGGATCTTTTCAAGGACCTGGCGTATAAGATCCCGGTATCTTCTCTGAAATCAATGACCGGACATTCCATGGGCGCCGCGGCTGCTATCGAGGCCATAGGGTCATTAAAAGCCATTGAGAAAGGGATCATACCCCCCACGATAAATTATACAACACCTGACGAAGAGATAGATCTGGATTATGTACCCAATACCGCACGAGATAAAGCGTTGAATTATGTGCTTTCGAATTCGTTCGGATTTGGCGGCCATAATGGGGTCCTGCTCTTTGGAAAGATTTAAGTGTGCGTGGAGAAAATCGTTCAAAAGTTCAAAGGTTCAAAAGTTCAAGGTTGGTGCAGAGAAGAAAGGAGATGGATTCTTCGGTCGCTACCGCTCTTTCAGAATGACATTAAAAAGATGTGTGGAGAATGTTATCGTGTGATTCTATATATTGCGAAGAGTGTACAATTGCTTC
>JAGLWT010000119.1 GCA_023133295.1 bacterium
GCACGGCTGCGCCGTGCTCGAGGGTTGGGGAGAAGCAGAGAAAGGAGAGTAGAAAATAGCGAATAGAAGGAGAAGAAAAGACCAACTGCCCAGGAGAATAACCTCCATTGTCAATTGTATTTCTCCACTTTACACCTCACACTTCACACTTCAGACCGCATTTATCGTTGGAATTGACTCAAATCTAAACATTCCATTGTCATCGTATTTATGAATCAGAACACTGGTATAAATAAAATAAGAAGAAATCCGCCAATACGCCAATACATACAGCGAAAACTTGTATTTCTCCCTATTTAATGGTATAATAAACATACACTTATTGGGAGAATTATGCGATGAAACTGTCAGTTAACATAGACCATGTAGCGACTTTAAGAGAACAGAGGAAAGAGGGTTTCCCCTCTCCTGTTTTTGCCGCTTTTTTAGCTATTCAGGCGGGAGCTGATGGTATTACTGCGCATCTGCGCGAGGATAGACGGCATACTCAGGATGAGGACATCATGCTCTTGAGGCAGACCGTCAGAAGATTAAATCTTGAAATGGCGGCTTATCCGGAGATCATTGATTTTGCCTTGAAGGTACTTCCTGACCAGATAACGCTTGTTCCCGAAAAGAGGGAAGAGCTGACAACGGAAGGAGGGCTTGCCGTAGCTGGCAATGAGGATAAATTTACACCTCTTGTAAAAAGATTCAAGCAGAAGGGCATACTGACAAGTTTTTTCATTGAGCCTGACACGGATGAGATAAAAGCGGCAAAACAATGCGGGGGAGATATAGTTGAGTTCCATACCGGCAAATATGCGACAGCATTCTTGAATAAGGACACTGCTGCCGCCGAAGAGGAGCTGGAACGCCTTTTCAGCGCTTTTGAGACCGCACATGAAGTCGGCCTGCGTGTTCATATCGGACATGGGCTGACCTTGGAGAATATCAAGCCATTCAAGGGCAATGCCCTGATAGAAGAGGCTTCGATAGGACATTTTTTAATCTGTGATGCCGTTTTAGAAGGCATGCAGACAGCTGTATATAAGATGAGGGAAGAAATATTATGAACGTATTAGTAACCGGCGGAGCTGGATTTATCGGATCACACTTAGTGGATCGTCTGATAGAATTGGGAAAGAATGTGATCATTATTGATAACCTTTCCAGCGGATTGAAGACAAATTTGAATTCGAGTGCGATCTTCTACAAGATGGATATCAGGTCTTTAAACCTGAAAAAAGTGTTTCAGAATCACGAGATAGACTCGGTATTTCATTTTGCCGCGCAGATCGATATCCGAAAATCTTTGAGCGAGATCGAATATGAGATCGATGTCAATGTTAAGGGCAGTGTAAATCTCATAGTGAACGCTGCCAAATATGGGGTTGCGGAGACCTATTTTGCATCTTCGGGCGGAGCCATCTACGGGGAGCAGATCGAATATCCCGCGACGGAAGATCATCCGACAGAGCCTGAATCTCCTTATGGGATCGATAAATTGACCATTGAAAAATATCTTTTTTGTTTCAAAAAGCTCTATGGCTTCAATACTTCGATTTTCCGTTTCAGTAATGTTTACGGCCCCAGGCAGAATCCCCAAAGCGAAGCGGGCGTGGTCTCGATCTTCGCGAACCGCATGTTGAAAGATAAAAAGATCAATATTTACGGTGACGGTAATCAAACCCGTGATTTTGTTTATATCCGCGATGTAGTTGACGCGATGGTTGAGGTATATGAGCAGAAGACACAGGGAATATTCAATATTTCCACGGGTAAGGAAGCTACCGTGAACGAGATCTTCCATATATTGGCGGATGAGTTGAAATACGGCAGAGAGCCCATTTATTTAGAGGCGCGCCCGGGAGAATTGCTGAGAAGCCTGCTTTCCCACGATAAGCTTAAAAGCGCCACGGGGTGGGAACCCACGCGAGACATGAGAACGGGATTACGGGAAACCGGGGAATGGTTTAAAGAGAATTTTAAATGAACCTGATCGTTCAGAAGTACGGCGGCTCAATCCTTAATACTCTTGACGACATAGAAAAGGTCGGAAACAATATTATAGAGACATTGAAAAGAGGGAATTCGGTCGTTGCCGTGGTATCCGCCCTGAAGAAAGAGACGGAAGGGCTTATTGATTACGCGAAGAGCATCAGCCCGAACCCCGATCCGAGAGAGATGGATATGCTGATATCTACCGGAGAACAGAAAACAGGAGCCCTTCTATCCCTGTACCTTCACGGTAAGAAGATCCCCGCGATCTCATTTACGGGCCATCAGATCGGTATTATTACAGATTCCGAATACGGAAATGCTTCCATATTGAAGATCAATTCCGAGAAATTGCAATCTGAATTGAATCTCGGCAAGGTGGTAATAGTCGCCGGCTTCCAGGGCGTGAACCTTCTGGAAGAGATCACCACTCTCGGCCGTGGCGGCAGCGATCTTACCGCAGTTTCTATAGGGGCCGCATTGAAATCGGACCTGGTAGAGTTCTATAAGGATACCGGCGCTATTTTTACCGTAAATCCTGAATTAACTGATGGGAAGAAGATCAAGAAGATAGACTATTTCACGATGATGGAACTCTCTAAGGGTGATGTCAGCATAATCGCGGGCAAAGCTATCGAGGCGGCGAAGAAATACAGTGTCCCCATGATCGTCAAAGGCCTGGGAAAAGATGAAAACACATTGATCGTGAATGATGACTTTTCCTTTTCTGACGAGAGATACCTCGCGGTATCTGTCAGAGACGATGAATATCAATTACTTGTTGATTCCGACCCGGAAGCTTTTTTTCGCGTATTGGGCGATGATATAAGCATAAACTACCTTGACAGGATCAGCAGCGGGGATTTTAAGAAGCTTCTGCTTACATTGTCTGAAAGTGAATTAGAGAAGATCCGCCCCAAATTAAAAGATCAGAAAGTGCCTTTTGAACTTTCTGGCCCTTTCAGCCGAATTGTTGTCGTGGGGTGGGGATTCAGGACCCAGAAGAGGTTCTATTCAAAGATCATGGGCATCATCAAAAACAGTTCCATGGATTTTTCAGATGTCCATTTCTCTGGTTTTAATGTTTCACTTCTAATACCCGAAAGCGACTTGCAGGAACTTCTGGATATTATAAACAGGGAGAATAATGATCAAGATTGAGTTTTTCAGAGCATCAAAGACCAATGTAAAATCGGGAGATAAGATCATTGTTTCCGGATTGTTCTCTGCCGAGCAAGAGGGTAAATATCTGATCAAATTGTATCTTATCGGAACCAATGTCGATAAAGATACGCAAAAAATCGACAATGATAAAAAGGAAGTTTTTCTAAGGGAAAATTCCCCGCAGAAGGTGACATGGGACATTGAGATCCCCGAGAAGATCTCTTCCAGATACAATTTCATAGGTTATGTGCAATGGGTTTCCAAGGAATCCGGCGATGCCGGTATCCTTTCTTCTTATCTTTTCACTGCAGGTGTTGAATATGATATGAAGATAATCGAGCATAAAACCTCTTTTGATGAGGCGGGGGCTTTTAAATGCTTGAAAATACATGCATTGAACAGGGAGATCGAACCCCTTAACTTGAAGATCCCGCTGATCATACGGAATAAAAAGCGGGAAACCGTCTTCAGGGAGATGTATGAGATCATATTGAATTTTGAAGAGATCATCGAGATCGACCTTGACCCCATTCAACCTGCGGACGGCCTTTATCTGAAATACGCGATCACCATTGATGACCGGCCGGTATTCAAGAGTTCCAAGATCGAGCTCTTCCCCGGTTGGGTAGATCCCACGGTTTCCTATAGCGTTACGATCAAAGACAATATTTATGTTGAGGAAAGAAATGAGATCTCCATATATCTGCGGGACACCGAGAAGATAGTCAAAAGATTTCGTTACTTTGACCTCAATATCTTCTCTTTGGAAAATGAGAAATGGCTCATTGCCTTGAATGATATTGTGATCTTTGGATTGGACTGGGATGACAGATTGTCTGAAACTCCTCTTATATACGACAGTTTTAAGGATTTTCTTTTTTCCTTTATCTTCTACAATATATTTTCGGAAACCCTGAAAAAGGAGGTTGAGATCTGGAAGATGAATCGGGTCCTGACATCTTATCTGCGAAGTCAATTGGCCGAAGATGATGTACAGTGGACAAAACAATTGAATAATCTGGACGATATGAGCGAGGAGATCGCAAATCTGTTGAATCAGATCATTTCAAGGGATTTTATCTCGAACAATCAATACAAGAATATCAATATACTGAAGAAGAAATTCTATAAGAAATATATCAATTTGAAAACAGATATGGTCGGCATCACTAATAAAGAGAAGGCAAATTTCAAAAAGGCCATCAAGAAAGTGGACAAGGAAAAGCGCGTATTTAAGAAACAGTTCACTAAAATATTTGAATCGATAGAAGAAGAGATGAAAGTGCGGAATGTGATCGCAGCTACTCGAAGGTACCTGACATACAAGGTAAAGAGGTCTTCAAATAAAACGAGAATAGGAGAGAGCACTTCCTTTATAGTTGCCTTCAAGAATGAATCGCCGTTAAATTCCCTACCTGTTCTCATGACCGTTCACCCGAATCCCGGCGTTGAGTTGGAGAGGCCCGAAGGCGGGACGGAGAATGTTCTCGTGCTTCCGGAAAATTTCTCCGGATGGCAGGAGGGAGAGGTGATCTTTACTGCCACGCAGCGGATAGAAGGCGGTTTTGAGATCAACATTGACCTGGATATAGGAGTCTGATTATGGAGCAGATGATAACTACACTTCTTGAGGGATTAATTTCTAAGTTGAACGACATGAAAAAGATCCCGGAATATCCCTACTGTATTTCGAAAGAAACGCGGAGAAAAGGAGTGATCCTGAAGGGCATTGCCAAAGAATATGAGATCTCTTCAGAAGATCTGAAAAATAAATTG
This sequence comes from bacterium, assembly GCA_023133295.1. GTDB lineage: Bacteria > AUK180 > AUK180 > AUK180 > AUK180 > JAGLWT01. Next base: position 4,921 of record JAGLWT010000119.1, read on the forward strand.
GAGGAATGTTCTCTGGTGGAAGTAAGTAAGGAAGATGTGAACTACTCAGCGATCCGTGATGGAGTGGAGAAGGTCTTTAAAATAAATGATACGGTGGCTTTCCTTCCCGGAGAGGATGCTTTGAAAGAGTATGTCATGCAGGATCCGGTAAAGCATTCCCAGGAATTGATGAGTTCGCCCTTATCTCCCATTGCTATGGACATAATCTCAGAGATACAAAACGATAATCAGGTCGAAGGCGATGATGAAGTGGACAAGAAATTGGATGCGGTATTTTCGGGTTTCGGAGATTCAATGGATGATGACGAAGAGGCATTCGGTGATTCAGAAGCCACTATTATTGATTCAAAACTCTCACAGATGCCCGCCGAGGAAGCCAATGTGATCACTTCCAATGCAGATGAAAATTCTTTGGACGATCTGCCGTCTCCTGATGTACCGGAGGATATCATCACTACCGGTAATCATCCCGATGTTGACCCCGATTCGATAAATGACAGCATAGGCCAGCTGGACTCTATTTTTGATGATCCGATCGAGGCCGCTCACGCTGAAGAACCAGAACCCCCAGCGGAAGAAACTCCGGCGCAAGTTCCGCCTGAAGTTCCTGCTGATGCTCCGACAGAACCATTCACTCCAAAGGAGCCGTCTCCGGATCCAGCAGATGCTCAAAAGGACGAAACAGTTGAAGCTCCTCCCAAGGCAGATGCGGATACACCGTCAGAACCCGAGGCAGAAAAATTTTCTTTCCCGGACGACAGTGCTGAAGAAAAAATTGCGCCGGCCGGCATGACACCTACAATTCCGGATTTTAATGAAAAGAAGAAAAAGAAGAAAAAAAAGGAAAAAGAACCTGCGGTTGCGGTAAAACCGGAGGCATCGGTAAAGGAAGATGAAATAGCTCAAGAACAGAGCGGCAAGGGCAAGATATCCTCCCGCCTGCAAAGGCGCGTTTCTCCAAAGGGCGTCAAGAAAAAGAAGGTGAAATTTGTCAGCTCCAAGAAAGAGAAGGACAAAGGTGTTCCCAAAGAAAAGGCAAAAAAGAAATTCCCCATGATCCCTGTAGCCGTAAGTGCTGTGGTGATACTCATACTCTTCTCTGTTTTTGTTGTTTGGAAATCCAGAAAGAAGGATGTACCGTCAGATGTCAAAACGGTGGGAAAAGAAGCCGAAGTTACTAAGCCGGTTACGGATATTCCGGATCCCAAGATCGAAGAAACCCCCGAGCCGATCATAGAGACGACCGAAGAGCCTGAGGTTATAGAACCCGAAAAGGAAGAAATTCCCGTAAAGGTGGTGGAGAAGAGGACGGTTATATATGTACAGGCCGGATCTTATACACAAATGAGCTCTGCCGAGGCGGAGATAGAAACTTTTAAAGCCCTTGGCTACAATTCATATGTTGTTGAAGCGGAGATAAAAGGAACTCTCTATTACCGCGTACGCCTTGATGCTGAATTTGACTCCAGAGACGATGCCGTCAACTTTATCGAGAAAGTTAAAAAGAGCGGTTGGAAGGAATATCTCTACCCGTTCACTGAGGAGAAATAAAATGATCTCAAAAGAGATCCTTCATGTTTTCTACATCAAAGAAGAGTTTAATGAAACCAACTTCCGTGAATTGGAAAGGGATGTGAACTCATTGATCATGAAGGGTGAGCGTAATATCGTGGTGGACCTTACAAAGACAGATGAACTGGTACCCTTTGTACTCCATAATATCTCCATCCTTTCTAATCGCGCAAAGAAGAACCTCGCTAATTTTACCATACTGGTAAAAGAGAATTCCACGATCGACAAAAAGATGATCCATTATAAGATAAACAAGAATGTCCCGTATTTCTATCATTTCGATGATATCAGAGAGTATCTGAAGGGAAGACAACAAACCGGGGTTCAATACTTCACAATGGAAATGGCGTTTACCGGAGAATATGACAATCTCCCCAGAGTTAGGGAGTTTATACTGTCTGTTCTTCACAATCTGCCTTTAAGCGAGGACGATAATAACCTTATTGTACTGTCCATCGATGAGGCGGTCGCAAATATCATTAAATACGCCTATCAGGGCAGTAAGGAGAAGCATCTTATTGTCCAGGCGCAATACAAGGAACCTAAACTGCGATTCGTTCTGATAGACAACGGGGATCATTTCGATCCTACCGAGAAGGATGTAGAAGAAATGAATGTGGATGATTACATCAAAGAAGGCCATCACGGCGGCTTGGGTATTTTCATAATCGAGAAGGTCATGGACAGCTTTCAGCATCTCTTTATCCCCGGTATGGGTAATCGGCTGATCATGGAGAAGGTTATAAATAAAGATGAAGATTCTAATCGTAGATGACGAACAGGCGATCCGAAAAACTTTCAATATGGTACTTTCCTATGCGGATCATTCCGTAGTAGAAGCTCGAACCGCTGAAGAAGCTCTTCAGAAGATCAAGGGAGACGCTTTTGATGTGGTATTTCTCGATGTGAAATTACCCAAAAGAAGCGGCCTTGAAATAGTTCCGGACATTAAAAAAGCATCTTCAGGAACATATATCATAGTGATCACCGGCCACGGAAATGTCGTTGATGCTGTCGATGCCATGAAAATGGGTGTGTATGATTATATGGAGAAACCCGTTTCAGTGGAAAAGATCAAATTCCTGCTTAACAATATCGGGGAGGAAAAAAGCATACTCACCGCATATTCACAATTGCTTCAGCAGGCGGTATCCTTTGAATTAGTGGGCGAAGCGGGTGCTATTGAACATATCAGGCAAACCATTTCAAAGGTGGCTGTTTCGGATGCCACCGTGCTCATAACAGGGGAGAACGGCACGGGCAAGGAAGTTGTCGCCAGAATGATACATAAGAGCTCTGAGCTCAAAGGCGGATTCGTTGTAGTAAATTGCGCCGCTCTGCCTGAAGACCTTATCGAGTCGGAGTTATTCGGCTATAGGAAAGGCGCGTTCACCGGTGCCGAAAGGGATAAGCCCGGAAAGATAGAATTGGCGAATAACGGCACGCTTTTCCTGGATGAGATCGGAGATATGTCCCCGAGGACGCAGGCCAAACTCTTGAGGGTTCTCCAGTTTAAAAGATTTTCACCTCTTGGAGATACGATAGAAAAGGAAGTCAAGGTCAGATTCATTGCCGCAACCAATCGAAATCTTTCTCAGCAGATCGAGAAGGAACATTTCAGGGAAGACCTCTTTTTCCGGCTTAATGAAGTTCCGATAGATATCCCCCCGTTAAGGGACCGTCAAATGGATGTGCCCCTCTTGATCGATTTTATCAAAGGGACATTTATGCAGGGCGATACATTGGAATTTGAAGAAGCCGCAATGGACCTCTTGAGTACATATTCCTTTCCAGGCAATATTCGGGAATTGCGAAATTTTATCAAAAGACTGATCATCCTTTCAGGGGACAATGTTGTGGATAAAAGTACATTGCTGTCGATCATTCCCGAGCTTAAAGGTGATCGCCTCAATGGGCAGAAGGCCGGTAAACCCAAATCCTATGGGGATTACATGGACATGGTTGAAAAAAGCTTTGTTCTTGAAGCTCTGGAGCGTAATAATTGGGTTATCTCGAAAACGGCAGATGATATTGATATGCAGCGCTCCAATCTATACAAGAAGATACAAAAATACGATCTGAAAAAAGATGACGCTGACTGAAGATACGATCTTTCTCTATGAGAGCATAAGATTAAAAAAGCATTATTGTGTGATCGATGTTTGCTGCGGCGAAGGCGAACTCTTGAAGGAAACAGCGGAGAAATACCCCGACTCCTCTTTTACCGGATTAGATCTTAGCGCAGATGATATCAGTGAAAGGAATCTGACTTTAATGCGGGGTGATCTTCGAAATTTCAATGTTCTCTTCCAGCCGCATTCCTTTGACCTCTTTATCTCTAATCCCCCATACTTCAAGGCGCAAGAGGGGCTGTCACCGGATAGCGAAGAGAGGCAGGGCGAACGCTTTGATGACAACTTTGACCTATCGGTCTTTTTTTCCGCCATATCCTATCTTCTTAAACCCGCCCGGGATTTCTTCTTTGTATTTCCATCCGCGCGTTTACATGAGGTGATGAATGAGGCAGACAGAAAGAACATGAAAATATTTCAGATCCGTTTCAGACACAATCGGCCCGGTAGGGCATCGGATGTGTGTTTATTCATGGGTAAGAACAAGAAGGGCAGAATGGATCCCGAGATAATCTTTCCCAAGTTGAATTATCAGGAGGACGCATGAAAGTAATAATTCCAGTTGCAGGTATAGGGTCGCGATTAAGACCGCATACACATACAGTGCCCAAGGTGCTGATACATATTGCCGGCAAGCCCATCATATCGTATATAATTGACAAGTTGAAGGATCGCGGTGAAATGGAATTCGTTCTGATACTGGGTTATCTGGGCGATAAGATCAGAGAGTATTTGCTGGCAACCTACCCGGATCAGAAATTCCACTTTATTGACCAGGTAGAAAGAAAAGGGCTGGGGCATGCTATATATCTCGCAAAGGATGTTATGGAAGCTGACGAAGAAGTGCTTATCGTTCTTGGTGATACCATATTCGACACGGATTACAAATTCTTGAAAGAGAATAGATCTGTACTTGCGGTGAAGAAGGTCGAAGACCCCCGCCGTTTCGGAGTCGCGGTCACAAAAGGCGAGAGTATCGTCAAACTGGTGGAAAAACCCGCTGAATTCATTTCCGACCTCGCTCTTGTGGGAATATACTATATTATGAAATGGAGCCGTTTGCAGCATTCGATCGAACATATTATGGAGAACGATATAAAGACCAGAGGAGAATATCAACTTACCGATGCTCTTCAGCAGATGATCAACGACGGCGAGGACTTCGGCGTTGCTTTTACAGAAGGGTGGTATGATTGCGGAAAACCGGAAACGCTTCTCTCTACTAATAAATTCCTGCTGTCCAAGTCCACAGAGGTGCATTCTTTGAAAAGCGTTATTGTTATTCCTCCCTGTTATATCCCGGAAGATACCGATATTCAAGACTCGGTTATCGGGCCGTATGTGTCAGTTGGAAGCGGTTCGATCATCAGATCCTCTATTATCAAGAATTCAATCCTGGACCGCAAAAGCGAGATATATAATATGAATCTGGATAATTCCATTCTTGGAAAAAATGCTTGGGTTAAGGGCCATTCCAGGCAATTGAATATCGGGGATTCGTCGGAGGTGGAATTCTGATGCGTGTATATGATGTAATTTACAAGAAGAGAAACGGCGGCACTCTTTCAAAGGAAGAGATCGACTTTCTCATTAAGGGCTATGTTGAGGGGAGCATCCCCGATTATCAGATATCCGCCTTCTTGATGGCGGTCTTTTTCAGATCAATGGATTTTGACGAAACCCTTGAGCTGACCAATGCCATGATCGGCTCAGGCGTCAGTTATCAATTTGACGATATGGAATTCCCGACCGTGGATAAACATTCCACGGGTGGTGTCGGGGATAAGATATCAATACCTCTGGTTCCTATCGTAACTTCCTTTGATGTGATCGTCCCCATGATGTCCGGCCGTGGACTGGGGCATACCGGTGGCACACTGGATAAATTGGAATCGATCCCCGGTTTCAGAGTGGATTATGATGATGCCGGTTTCCTGTCGCTGCTCAAGATAAATCGATGTGCGATGATCGGACAGACGGGGCGCATAGCTCCCGCGGATAAAAAACTTTACGCCCTGAGAGATGTTACCGCCACGGTGGACTCGATCCCCCTTATCACAGCGAGCATCATGAGCAAAAAGATCGCCGAAGGCGCGATGAACTTCGTATTTGATGTCAAGTACGGCAGCGGCGCATTTATGAAGAGCCGTGAAGAGGGCGAAAAACTCGCTTCTTATCTCACTCAGACGGCGAAGATCGCGGGCAGAAATGCCGACCATGTCCTTTCCGATATGAATGTCCCTCTTGGACGATTTATCGGTAATAGATTAGAGATCATTGAATCAATGGAGATACTTAAAGGCAACGGCCCGGAAGATACAACACAATTAACCGAGAAGCTGGCAGCGAAGATGCTCGTGCTCTGCGGACTTTTTCATGATGAGGACTCCGCTCTATCGAAGATACACGAGAAGTATTCCACGGGGGAGTATCTCGACAGGATGAAAGAGATAATCCAATTACAAAATGGCGACCCCCGGGTCATTGAAGATTATTCGATAATGAAACCCGCAAAGAACATCTTTGAATATAAAGCCGCTGAAACCGGAAGAATAAGCAGAATGGATGCTTATCTGATAGGCCTCGCCGCATTGGCGACAGGTGCGGGGCGCGAGAAGAAGGAAGATAAAGTGGACCACAGCTGCGGTTTGGAATTGCTGAAGAAACCCGGCGATCCGGTCACCAAGGGCGAAAGCGTCATCCTCATTCATTACAATAAGAAGGACCGGCTCGAATCCGCAAAGAAGTATATCAAGGAAGGGCTGAGTATTGAATAAATACCTTCAATTCTACCTTGACCGTATGCGAAAATATTCGGGCCGTTTTGCTACTGCCCTTATTTTTATGTTCTTATTTACACTCCTCAATACATCGGTTATCTTCATGGTGAAAACCATTGTTGACGAGGTGTTCGTCAAGGCGCAAATGATCTCAAAGGGGCAGACCATTTCATCCGATCACAAGATCACCTTGAAAAAGGTGTTTTCAAAGGATGTGAACCTTTCGATTGGTGACGATAAGGATTCAACGGCGATTCAGGGAGAAGGGGCAAAGAAATATCTCATAAACTCCCTGATCATCATTTCCATAGTTTTTATATTCATCTATCTTCTGAAGGGTATATTCTGGTATATCAGGAAATACATGATGTTATTTATAGGCGAGCGTATCGTGCTTGACCTCAGAAACGATATATACCGCCATGTTCAAAATCTTTCCGTCAGATATTTCGATCGCGCTCAGACCGGTGAGATCATGTCGCGGATAACCAATGATGTTACTCTTGTCCAGCAGACCGTAGCTCTCGCGGGTACACAGATAGTGCAGGAACCCATAAATTTTGTTTTCGCGCTGGCTGTGCTGATCTATTTGAACTGGCAGCTGACGGTTGTTTCGGTTCTGGTCGTCGGGTGCTTGATCTATCCCGTATCGGTGCTCTCGAGGAAGATGAAGAATGCTGCCAAGGCCTCTCAGGAAAAGATCGGCAATCTTTCCTCCATTATGCAGGAGATCATCGGCGGCGTTCGCATAGTAAAAGCGTTCAATATGGAAGAATATGAGATCGGAAAATTCAAGGGCGTAAACAGAGAATATTTTAATGCCATGATGAAGGGGAATCGCGCATGGGCGCTTTTGAATCCTTCCAATGAATTCCTGGCCTCCATCGCCATCTCCATTGCCATCGTTCAAGGAGGGCTTCAGATAGCGGCGGGCACAATGACCACTGGAACATTTTTCGCTTATTTCTTGGCTCTATTCTCACTGTACCGGCCTACCAGAACTATCATGGAAGCGTTCTCGACATTGAGAAAATCCTATGCTGCGGTCGATCGGATAGAAGAAATACTCAATGAGCGTATCCGTGTGGTCGAAGCTGAAGATCCACTCCCCATTGACCAATTGGAAAAGTCGATACATTTCAATGAGGTGTTCTTCCATTATGATGAGGGTAATCCGGTATTAAGGGGTTTGGAGCTGGAGATCACCAAAGGCGAGACGGTTGCTTTCGTAGGGGAATCCGGCGCGGGAAAATCCACGATCGCCTCTCTTTTGCTGAGATTTTATGATGTTGTTTCAGGAAATATTTTAATAGACGGCGAAGATCTCAGAAATTATTCTATTAAGGATGTCAGAGGCATGATCGGTTTTGTAGCACAAGAGACCTTTCTATTCAATGATACCATTCAAAATAATATTACATACGGCAGGAAGGGTGTTTCCAGGGAGTTGATGTTGAACGCCGCCGATAATTCTCATTGCCGGGAGTTTATCGAGGGCCTTCCGAACGGTTTTGATACCATTATAGGGGAGAGAGGCTATGCCCTTTCAGGCGGTCAGCGTCAAAGGATCTCAATTGCCCGTGCCCTGATCAAGGACCCTGAGATACTTGTTCTTGACGAAGCGACTTCCGCGCTGGATTCCGAATCCGAAAAATCAGTGCAGTCTGCTCTTGATAACCTCATGAAGGGCCGAACCAATATCATAATTGCGCATCGCCTTTCCACTATTGTGAACTCTGATCGGATCCTTGTGCTGAAAAAGGGAGTTGTGGAAGAGAGCGGTACGCATCAGAAGCTTATGGAGAAGCGGGGAGTGTACTGGAACCTCTATAATGTAAAATGAGCCTTCTGATAAAATTCCTATATTCTTTATCCCTTTTCTTTCCTCGACCCATGCTGAAATTTGTCTCATTTATGGGCGATATGATCTTTTTGTTCGGTCTCAGGAAAAAGGTCTTATATAAAAATCTGAATATCGCTTTTCCGGAAAAAGGAGCAAATTGGCGGCGTTATATCGGCCGTAATGTTTACCGCCATTTCCTAAGGCAGAGCGTCCTCTCTGTCTATTATGCGGCCTATCCCGAAAAACTTGACGGCATGATTGATTTCATAAACTTTGATATCTTCAAAACAGCATTGGACCAGGGCCGCCCTATCTTCTATTTCACCGCACATCTGGGGTTGTGGGAGATTTTGCCTCTTTATGTAAGTTATAAATACCGCCGGTCCGCTATCCTTTATCAGAAGATACGGAATGAGAAAATAAATGATCTTGTGCTTGAACACCGTTCCAAAGCGAATTGTATTTTTACGGACCGCGGCGATATCAAACAGATATTGACAAATCTGAGGAACGGGCTGGATCTGGGACTTCTGGTAGACCAGCGCCCCATTGATCAGGGATATACTGTGAAGTTCTTTAATGTTGATACCAGATTCTACAAGATCCCCTTTAAATTACTTAAGAAATTCAATGCGATCCCTCTATTTGTCTTCTGCTATTTCTCCAAGGGAAGGATCATTGTGGAATTCAAGGGTTCTCAGGAAAGCTCTCCGGAGAAATTGATACCGGAATATGCGGCTACATTGGAGAGCTTCATTAAAAAGTGTCCCGAGCAATATTTTTGGCTTCATAACAGGTGGCGTGATGCCAAATTATGATATTCCCGAAGAAGGCCTTCGTTTTTCCTGTATTGACGGATGCAGCCGCTGCTGCCGTGGTGACGGTTATGTTTGGATCTCAGAGAATGAGATCGCAGAAATAGCGACGCTCTTGAAGGTTGCCCCAGAATTATTTAAAAGGGAGTACACAATAAGACGCAATGACAGATATATCCTGAAGGATAAGCGAAATATAACGGAGTGCATCTTTCTCACCGAGAAAGGGAAGTGTTCCGTATATGAAGCCCGCCCGATACAATGCAGGACATATCCTTTCTGGCCGAGGATAATACTGGACAAGGAGTTATTCAATTATGAATACCTGCAATGTCCCGGACTTGGCGAGGGCGATCCTGTTCCAAGAGAACGGATCCTTGAGATGTTGGCTGAGGGTGAAAAGGTGTTCGGTGACCCGGATCTCGGCCGATGAGACGGGAATATTCTCAGAGATCCCTCAGGAAATGGAGTAATTGGATTCCGGCTCTCCCTTCAATTGCTCTTTTAAATGAGCAAGGTGCTTGCTTATATCGTATATTGTTCTGTGTTTGCTCAATGGGGTCATTGCAACCGTTATGGTCAGTATCTCGGGGATGTTCAATGACTTATTGCCTATGCTCTCCAATTCCAAAAGTCCGTATTGTGACCGGATGATCAGGTCAAAGAAATTTACAATATCCTTACCTATGGGCTTGCCCATTTTTCGTTTCACAAGAAAGGTGAAATCATCGCCCCCGATATGGCCCACAAAGCCCGCTGCGTCATGGGTCTTTACCATGTCCATCAACAACCATGCGGTCATCTTGATTATCCGATCCCCTTCAAAATACCCCAATGTATCGTTAAATACTTTAAAGTTGTCAATATCCGCCCATCCAACGATCAAGTCATCCTTATTCTCAAGACCCCGTGAAATTATTCGGCGGATCTCAAGATTGCCCGGGAGCAGGGAAAGGGGATTGATCTGCGTTACCAGACTGTAGAACCTGACTAAATTATCCACTGTCCTGTAAAAGCGTTTTACATCATAATCGGGAGTAAAGAAGTACATCACTCCCAGGGATACGAGGCGTATCTCCAGATCGACATTCATCTCGTCCGCAATTGTGATCTTGGGGATTACATTCAGCTTGGGGGATTCATGTATCTTCTTCAGGAGTTCAAAGGCTTCGCCGTCCGTTTTGTGAATGATAAAAAGGAAAAGATCCACATCCTGATTTTTCAGCATTTCAATGTGCAGGGAATAATTATTATAATGATGACAGTTGAAGTTATTTCTAAAAATGAGGTTCAAGCGGGCGAACCCTCCGCTCTCCGAGTCAAAGATGACAATGTTCCGTTTCAATCATACCCCCAACATATTGTAATGAGAAAAGTCCAATAAGTCAAATCAGAGGGTACCGTGTCTTTACTTATTACCAAAAATTGGAGATACCGTTTTAATTATTTGTTGGAGAAGACGAGGATGAAAATAGTAGTTGCGTATTTGGTTAAATACGGAAGTGAAATGATATGTATATTGCCTGAAGCAATATAAATAAGGCTAACCCTGCATTTTTATCATTCAGAGCAGTTACCTACTATTGCGAAATACTCTTTTTCTCCGGTCAGTTCTCCCGGGGTTTATGATATCATCGAATTATTTTCGGAATTCTCGGATCAGGGGACTGCGGATTTTCATGTATATGACTCCCTTGGAGATGAACGAAAGAGCATCTGGGACAAAGAGCCGATTATCCCCGGAATAAACAAGGCGGAATGGAACGGCAGAGATAATTACGGATACTATGTTTCTGATGGAGAATACACATTTGTAATGAAATATTCCTCAGAAACCGACGAAGAAATATGCAAAGAGGGAAGAGTAATTGTTGACAAAACACTTCCCACGATAGATACGGTGGAAGTGAAACCCATTGAAGACAAGCCCGGATTCTATGGTATTTATGGAAACATCAATGACAAATATTTGAAGTATTACGAGATATCCGACATAACCGGAGGATCATATGATTTTATAAACATGGATTATATGTCCAAGGACGGCCTGCTCGGTGAACTGGACGGAAAAAACTATCCACCCGGAGAATATGTGTTACGGATCAGCGCATACGATTATGCCGGTAACTATATTTCCACAGAGACAACTGTTGTATTAAACGGAGGCACTTCCGCGCAATACGGCAGTATTGCAGGCGTAGAATGGGAAATTGAAAGCAGGTTCAGAAGCGTTGACAATCTGGCAGAGTATCATGATGCAGGGGATTATTTATCGCACTCGGATCAGCTCATTACCGGAGAATATATACCTATTCCCGATATTCCAGGTTATATTATCGAAGATGATTTTCCTGCATCATCTACATTAACTGGGAGCTTTTCATGGATCACCGATCCCGTGTATTCAGGGGGAACCTCACATACAAATAATTCGGATTCTGCCTGGTATTCCCATTATTACCTTGCTCCGAGCGAAGGCGTACTCATCGAGCAGGATGGATACGGCGTTGAAAAATACATTGTTCAATACATCTATATAGAGAAGATG
>JAGLWT010000012.1 GCA_023133295.1 bacterium
GGTTCAAAACTCTTTGGGTTGGTCGCCCGGCGCTGCCGGGCTCCCGTTGAGCGGATGCGGGAAGAAAAATAGAGAAGTGGAAAGTGTCATCCAGAGGGAGTTGGCGACCGTGGGATCCAGTTGTATATCATCCCGTCTGGTTCCCACTTTACACTTCACACTGCATTTATCGTTGGAATTACCTCAAATCTAAACATTCCATTGTCATCGTATTTATGGATCAGAACACTAAGCAATAGAGGTTGAGGTTAGTTGGGGAAGGAGAATTAGCATGGGCTGTCATCTTGAGCGCAGCGAAAGATCCATCTGATACGCACTCCTTGTGTTTTCCCCACTTGTGCACTTGTGCTCTTGTCACTTGTGCACCTCTCTTACTCATCGTCTTGAGGTGTTTTCCACCACACACTAATCCCGCATGGGTATAATTTACCGGAAAAGATTCACATAAATATATGTATTCCCCCAATATATCAGGATATTGTCACCTGGCACGCCGCTTGTAATATAAAGTAGCGTGAAAAAGAGAACTCTTAGAAAAGAATTTTCCTTAAACGGCATCGGACTGCACTCCGGCAGAAAGACAGGATTGCGGTTCATTCCTTCAGATCACGGGAAGATCACATTTCTAAGAAAGAGCACTCCCATTGATGCCCATTTTTCAAATGTTTCCTCAACGAATTTCGCAGTTACACTGTCTTCCGGTAATGCCAGCATCTCTACCGTCGAGCATCTGCTCGCCGCGCTGCATGCTATGGGCGTAGACAGTCTGTATATTGAGGTTGACGGCCCCGAGATCCCCGTATTCGACGGAAGCTCCCGTGTATTCTTTGAGATGATCGAATCTGTCGGGACAGTCCCGATCGATAGTGAGCGTGAGTATTTTAAGGTTAAAGAGCCGGTACAAGTAAGTATGGGCGACAAATACATACTCTTTCTGCCTTCGGACAGATTTGAAGTTAAATATACGATCTCATTCAATCATCCGCTTCTTGACAAGATAACCGAAAGTTTTACCATTACTCCCGATACATTCAGGTCGGTGATCGGATTCTCCAGAACCTTCACTTTTTTGAGCGTTGTGAACGAATTGAAGAGCAAAGGCCTTATCAAGGGCGGCAGTTTCGACAATGCCATCGTCCTGGATGACAACGGTATTGTGAACGGCGAGCTCAGGATCGAGAATGAATGGCTCAAACACAAGGTCTTAGACCTTGTAGGCGACATATACCTCATAGGCAAGCCCTTTATAGGCAAGATGGTGGTGTATAAGGGCGGCCACACCCTGGATGTGAGAGCTGCCAGACATATAACCGCTTATCAGGAACCCGTATCCGAGATGTCCATCGGAAGGCCGTCATACGGATATGTTCCCCATTTCGACAAATAACCCCCAATCACCCGTTTTCATATAAATAGGGGCAGGTGCAATACCTGCCCCTTAGCCGGGCACTTCCTGCACGGCCTATAGAGAAGTGAACAGTGAATAGTGAACAGTGAACAGTGAACAGTGAATAGTGAACAATGAATAGTGAATAATGGGGAGAATAATCGTAGGAACCGGGCTGAACCTGTCCTTTCTTGTCATCCAGAGGAAGCTTGCGACCGTGGGATCCAGTTTCCCCCTCGTCTCTTTCATTGTTCATTGCTCATTTCTCAATTGTTCACTGTATTCCGTCATCCTGAACCCTGAGCGAAGGATCTATCCTTTTCCTACCTTCACCCTTTCAACTTTTCAACCACCGGCCCCTTGGCTGATGTTGGAATTGCTCATCCTATGTGGTATAATGCTGATGTATGAAGATCAATGAAAGGGAAATGATATGAAAAAGGTAATTCTTAAAGGCTTTTTGATTGTTGTGTTGTTGCTACTTGCTGTAGTGATGTTAAATGCTTCAGGAATTTTGACAAAAGATAAGAAAGAAAATCAAAACAAGGTAGGCATGCCGACACTTAACGAGGGAAAAACCGATCTTAAAATATTGCCGTATCCTGTAGAAGGATTCAACTATGAAAGCAGATATGTCTATAATGAGTTTTGGATTTACAAGAGAGGAACAATTGGCTCAATATGGAGACAGTGGGAAAAAATAGAGAATGAAATTCCTCCTGAAATGGATCCGCTGTTGAAAAAGATCTTTCCAGAAAAAATTCCCGATGGAATGATGGTTTATATAGATGTAAATAGCCCATTGGATGAATCTTCAGATGATCAAATTAATAAATTTCTTTCCTCTGAATTGAAGTTTTCGGAACAAGTTAAGAGAAATCTGCACCATACAACTGGCGGATATTTCATCGATATGATGGGAAAAGATATTAAATTTATGGGAAATTTCAGAAGTTTCTGGATGAATATTGACTCTCCTGCTTTGCAAAATATATATGTAGGGGAAATAATAAATAAAAAAGATAAGAAATTCAATTATCCAGAAATGGTGAAGTATCTGAAAGGCATAAGTTTATATCCCGAAGGGATTGATTTGAAAAAAAGAAAAGCAACAAGGGGTGGGACTTCCAAAGGAGAGAAATTTGTGGATGGGGAAATACTGGAGCTTAAGGTTGATGAAGTAAATAAATTTCCAGTTCTTAACAGAACCCTTAAAATCATTTTGCGCAACAACAACAAAACCATCAGAATTGCGTGTAATATGCGTGACTGGAAGCCATATAGGAAATACCCTCTAAAATCACCGGAAGAGGCATTTATAGACGCTATGAATGGTCGGGGTAGTTTTGTTAGTTGTAGCGGTTCAGAACTTGAATATGCTATCATAGAAGATGTGAAATCCGGTAAAAGGAAGATCGTCAATCGTTCTTTACATATGTATCAGGATACAATTCAGGATGATAAGGTATTCTATTTGGCATACTGGGAGCCTAGGATGGGCGCTACAGGCAAATATCTTCAGCCGGTTTATGTGCTTGCACATATTTATTCGAATACTGGGGAAATGGAACCAATATTGATAGTTCCCGCAATCAAAAGTGAATATGTTGAAAAGAAGGATGCGGCAACATTAAAATGAAGATCAAGGTAAGATAAAGAATGAGTAATATAGGGAGTATTCTAAACTTATTAGATGTGCCATGGCTCACCTCGTATCTTCGGAAAGGCGTGGACTACTCTTACAACTTTTTGCAGAGGTTCCTTTCAGTTATCAAAGAGCAAAGAGGCGAAGTATAAATAAATAATTAGGAGATTCATAACTATGAAAAGAAAATACAAGAAAAACTTATTAATGGCTTCACTTTTTTTACTCGCGATGTTTTTCAGCATTTCCGCATCTAAAAATGTTAGCGTTTTACCAAAGATCCCGGATGTATTTCAATATGAGAATTCATTTTTGTGTACAAACGAGCGATTTTTAAAAGTATATATGCCAAGACCAATCCCGGGAATTATTCGCTTTAGAAAAATTGTTGAGGGTAAAATTAAATTTCCAAAAAATTACAGAAAAACCATTGCCGTATACAAGTTAGTAGAAATATTAGAATTTGAAAAAGAAATGCTAAATATTGTTGAAAAATTTAATGTTCAAAATGATGTTTTAGAATATGTCAAAGAAACCAATATATGGAAGATTTATGCCGATGGCGGGAGTCTTATATTTGAAAATAATAAAAATGCGATTGAATTTGATTATAGAGCAGGCGCTTTCAATACTCGTAACCTCGCGCACAAAGTTCTGAAAAAAGAAGAGCTAATACAAATTGGATTAAAGTACTTAAGGAAAAAAGGCTTATTACCTAAAAAGTACAAAATACTTACGAGAAAAGCGATTATTTTTTCTGAACCTTATGGAATTGCTATTAGAATTTATGAAATTAAAAATGATCTTCCGATTACTGGTTTTGGTAATTACATTTATTTAGAAATTTATCCAAATGGGGGTATAAGTAATTTACAATGTAAACTTAGAAAATGGGAAAAATTTGATGATTATAGCATAGATACTCCAAAGAGTGCACTAAAATATTATAAAAGAAAGGGAATATTTAGTGGCCATTATAGTAAAAACGACTTAGATAATCATAATAAAGACTACTCCGAAAAAGAAAAATTATGGAAAGAGAAAGTTATTTACGATACAGGAATAATTAATGAGATCGAACTTGTATATTATTCAGGAAAGAATGATTATCCATATCTTATACCAATGTATCTTATTAAGGGACAATTTGATAAGAGTGAAACAGAGTTTGAATATAGATTACCAGCAATCAGAGAAGAATACATAGAATATGATAAAATAAAGGATAAATATGGACATACGATAAGAAAACGGCTCGTCCCTGTAAAGGTAGATGATATCAAGAAAGAAGACGAGAGATAAGAATATGGGATAGGATGATAGACAGGATATATTGAGCCCCGTGGTTGCAGAACTCGCAAATCCCCTCTTCTCCTTTAAATATTTTCACTTCTTTCTTCCCATTAACCTCTATTTGTTATTTCTCAGCTTTTAACCTTGAACCACCTTTGAACTTTTGAACAATCTTATTCACCTCGTACTTCAGAGGGATGGATCCTTCGCACAAAGCTCAGGATGACATCCAAGGACGGACACGGCATGCCGTGTCCCTACGATTATTCTTCAATTATTCATTTTTCTTTAAACACCTTGTGCACTTGTCGCTTGTGCTCTGCGAAGCATTCATGCTTCGCTTTTATTATGTTGTTCGAAATGCTACAATATCTCATGGAGAGATTCAAGCAGAGATTGCTCGGCCACTGGCTGTTGCTTGAGTGTCCTGTTTCATAAATACCATAACAATGGCTAAAGCTATTTTGTTACGGATTCAAGGTGCGAGGAACGCCGCATACCCACTGCGGTATGTAAGTGACTATAGTGATCTGATTCAAAATACGGTGACAATGGCTGAAGCTATTTTGATATGTATTCAAGGCGCGAGGAACGCCGCATACCCACAGCGGTATGTAAGTGAGGAGCAACGCAGAAGACAGAAAAAGAGCTTCAGCCCGGAGGGAATATCATATTTGGTCAATTTCTTCCTCATTCTTCGCTTACGGACCACCAAGGGTACGCCGTACTCATCGTTCGTTGAAATTAACTCAAACCCAAGTATTCCATTGTTATCGTATTTATAAATCAGAGCACCAGGTTCTTTATACCTGCCATTTCTCCCTGTTTTAGGCAGAAAAGAAAGGGAAAAATAGAACAAGTAGAAAAAAAATATAAACCACTGCTTAACTCCCGATATATTGGGCGTTGAATATGGTCTGATAATTTGTAAAAACAAGACATATTTGGTATAATAATAAATACGGAGGAATATATGAAATTCAAGGTGAAAACAGATGATTTGAGGAACGCGGTCGCGGAGCTGAATACCATCATAGTTCCGGCTACCACATATAGGGCGATTTCATTCATTTTGATCAAAGCATCTAAGAGCGACGGCTTGATTCTGCAGGCCACTGATTATGAGATAAATCTGAAAAAACGAGTAGAAGCGGATGTTGTCGAGGAAGGCGCGATCGGTATACCCGGGAAATTCCTTAATGCCGCATTGAAGGATTTTGATGAAGAGGAGCTTGAGGTCGAACAAACGGGTTCTGAGAGTTTAAAGGTTAATGCCGGCCTTAAAAAGGTAACATTTGCCTGCCTTTCAGAGGATGAATATCCGGTTTTCCCGAAATTCGAAGAAAAGGACTCTTTTGTAATATCCGCCCAGCTTCTTAAAGAAAATATCAGAAAGACCGCATATGCCGTTTCAAAAGACACCTCAAATATGGTTCTCATGGGAGCATTATGGGAGATCTCCACAGATGACAGCCTTTTTAATATGGTATCCACGGATACCCATCGTCTTGTAGTAAATAAAAGTAAGGTTGAATTTCAGAAACCTCCGGCGCAGAACCTGAAGCTTATCGTTCCGGAAAAATTACTGAGTTTCCTTGTGAGTTCACTTCCTCAGACCGATGTCCCTGTTTCTGTGGTCCTCCCCGAAGGCGACGGCAAGATAGCGTTCAATTACGAGAATACGGAGATCGTGGGTAAATTGATCGTCGGCACATATCCCGATTATGAGTCAATAATCCCCGATACATCCTCAATGAAGACAATCGTATTGGACAGGATCGCCGTGCTGAAGGCCATCCGATTCGTTTCCGTGCTTGCTGAGAAGAAGAGCTATAATGTTAATCTGAGTTTTGAGAAAGATGTACTGATGGTCAATACCGACCTTACGGAGGTCGGCGAGGCGCAGCAGGCGGTAGAGCTCGAAGATAACAAGGAATCCATAAAGATCATTTTCAATATCAATTACTTGAAGGAAGTTCTTATGAATCTTGATGAGGAAAAGATAGAATTTAACTTTATCGATCAGCGCGCGCCGGTACTTACGAAGCCGCTGGACAGTAACGAATATTTCACTATCATCATGCCGATCCGTCCCATAGAATGAGCAAAGCGACAGAGCACTCTTTAATTGATGCCCTGAAGCTCTTTCTGACGCATTCCTCGAAAAAAGGGGATAAGCATTTATCAGGTATCAGAGAGGCGTGGACCTCAATGGTGGGAAATGATTGTTCTTGTCATTCCCGCCCATCCGAACTCCGTGAGAAGGTATTATATGTATCCGTTGATTCCCCTCTCTGGGCGACGAAGATTAGAATGGAAGGCCATAGTATTCTGGAGTGCATCAGGGGTGAATTTGACTGCAGAGTTGATCGGATAATCACCCGCTTCCGCCCGGGCCGTTCCCCCGATTCTATTTTTATTAAATCCCCGGTGAAGAAGGAATTCCTTCAATTGGATAAAAATGAAAAGGAACAATTAAAGAAAACCGCCGGCTCCAAAGATCTTTTTGGGCTGTATTTAACAACAATATTAAAAAAGAATGAAGAGGAAAATAAGTAATGACTAATGATTACAGTTCGAAAGACATTAAAGTATTAGAAGGACTTGAAGGGGTCAGGAAAAGGCCCAGTATGTACATCGGCTCCACAGGCGTTGAGGGGCTGCATCACCTTATTTATGAGGTAGTGGACAATAGTATTGATGAGGCCTTGGCAGGATATTGCAGCGAGATAAGGGTTTCCATCCTTCCCGGCAACAGTGTTCAGATCTCGGATAACGGAAGAGGAATTCCTTCAGACATCCATGAGAAATCAGGGATTTCCGCTCTGGAAGTCGTTATGACAAAGTTGCATGCTGGCGGAAAATTCGACCATAAGTCATATAAGGTTTCCGGCGGCCTTCACGGTGTCGGTGTTTCAGTGGTAAACGCCCTGGCGGAATGGCTGAAGATCGAGGTTAAGCGTGACGGCTTCAGATACAAGCAGAGCTATGTAAAGGGGCATTCGCAGGGACCTGTGACCAAGACACCATTGCCCGAGGGTAGAACAGCAGAAACCGGAACTTCCGTTCTCTTTATGCCAGATGCCGGGATATTTGAGACAACGGAATATTCCTATGATATTATTAACGGCAGGATGAGGGAGCTGGCCTTTTTGAATAAGGGACTGAAAATAGCGGTCGAGGATCAGAGAGAAATGCCGAAGGTGGAGGATAAACACTTCTCAAAAGGCGGCATCGTCTCATTCGTTGAACATCTGGTGGGAGTAAAAGCCCCTATTCATGAGAGAATAATCTATGTGGAAAAAGAGCAGGATGATATAGAAATAGAAGTGGCGATGCAATATACCGAGGGGTATTCGTCATCGATGTACACCTTTGTCAATAATATCAACACCCGCGAAGGCGGCACTCACCTTATCGGGTATAAGAGCGCCCTGACCAGAGCGGTAAATGAGTATGCCAAGAATTATAATCTCCTTAAAGACGCGAAACAATCTCTTTCCGGCGACGATGCCAGAGAGGGGCTTACGCTGGTGATGTCGGTAAGGATTCCCGAGCCGCAATTCGAGGGCCAGACAAAGACGAAACTCGGGAATACCGAGGTCAAAGGACTGGTCGCCTCTATGGTCTTTGATGCCTTGCGCACCTATTTCGAGGAAAATCCCACTGAAGCAAAACGGATCATAAGTAAAACAGTATTGGCAATGAAAGCCCGTGAAGCGGCCCGAAGGGCGAGGGATATAACCAGAAAGAAAAGTTCTTTCGGCGGATCCGGTCTTCCCGGTAAATTGGCCGATTGTTCCTCCAAAGATCCTGAGATCTCAGAGCTCTTCATTGTTGAGGGAAACTCAGCCGGCGGCTCAGCGAAACAGGGCAGGAACAGAGAAACACAGGCGATCCTGCCTCTAAGGGGAAAGATACTGAATATCGAGAAGACACATTTGGATAAGATACTTGTCAATGAACAGATAAGAAATATCATTACCGCTCTCGGCTGCGGTATCGCCGAACAATTCGATATATCCAAATTGAGATATCACAAGGTCATCATAATGACAGATGCCGATGTCGACGGTTCGCATATACGCACATTGATACTTACTTTCCTGTTCAGATATATGCAGGAGCTCATAGATGAAGGATATATTTATATCGGCCAGCCTCCATTGTTCAGAGTGAAAAAAGGCAGCAAGCTCAAATACATGAAGAATGAGCGCGAGATGAATAGATTCCTTTTGAGTCACGCGGTGGAGAATATCAAATTCGAGGTCATCAACGAGAGCAGTGATTTCCGAAGGGAGTATCAGCAGAAGGAGATCGGAGAGATCATAGCAGCGGTGGATGCGATAGTAGAGGATGAGCATTCTTTGGCTATGTATCATATTTCCCTGCAGGAATTTCTGGATAAATTAAAGCTCGGGCGCACGATGGATCAGATCTGGAAGGAGCTGAACCTTAAATTCGGCCTTTCCACAGATGATGATGAAGATGATCTTCCCCCCGTATTTTCCATCCTTGAGGAAAAAATGGCCCAGCTTAAAAAGGATTTTGAGATTGATGTTCTTTCAAAGGACGATGCGTTCGTTATTACCGATAATGCCGCGATAAGTGATTACGGCTCTATTTTCGATGTCCCGAATGCGATAAGAGAGTTCGGAAAAAAAGGTTATGAAGTACAGAGATACAAAGGTCTCGGCGAGATGAATGCCGACCAGCTTTGGGAAACCACGATGAATCCAGCCACAAGAACACTCCTGCGTGTCACAATTGAGGATATCGCGGAGTCAGACCGTACCTTCACCATACTCATGGGAGATAATGTGGAGGATAGAAGGAATTTCATTGAAAAAGCGGCATTAAGAGCCAAGAATATAGATATTTAACGGAGCTGAAAATGGTTGAAAATATTAGAAATGTAAATATCAAAACAGAGGTTGAAGCCTCATATATCGATTATGCCATGAGCGTTATAATAGGCAGAGCCCTTCCGGATATCCGCGACGGGTTGAAGCCGGTTCACAGGCGTATCCTTTATGCTATGCTCAAGGAAGGCATTCTTCCAAATAAGCGATTCATCAAATCCGCAGGTGTGGTCGGTGAGGTCATCAAAAAGTACCACCCCCACGGCGATCAGGCGGTGTATGATACGATCGTCCGCCTTGCGCAGGACTTCTCATTGCGTTATCCGATGGTTCACGGCCAGGGTAATTTCGGTTCGATCGACGGTGATCCGGCAGCCGCATACCGTTATACCGAGGTCAAATTGCAGAAAATAGCGATGACGATGCTTGAGGATATCGATAAGGACACGGTTGATTTCGCACCTACCTTCGATGAAACCACTCAAGAGCCCGTTGTCCTTCCTTCATTACTCCCCAATCTTCTGGTAAACGGCTCTTCCGGTATCGCGGTCGGCATGGCGACAAATGTTCCCCCGCACAATCTGGGAGAGGTGATAGATGCTCTGATCCACAAGATCGACAATACAGAGGCCACGGCGGAAGATCTGATGGCGTTTATCAAGGGCCCTGATTTTCCCACAGCCGCTTTCCTTATGGGCAGACAGGGATTACTGGACATGTATAAGACCGGCCGCGGAAAGATCAAACTCCAGGCCAAGGCGAATATCGAAGAAGATAAGACCGGCCGTTCCGTCATTATAGTTTCAGAGATCCCGTATCAGGTGAATAAGGCCAATATGATCGGAGCTATCGCAGCTCTGGCGGATAAAGGCACCATTGAGGGGATACATGATATCCGTGATGAATCCAATAAAAAAGGCATCAGAGTCGTCATAGAATTGAAAAAAGATTCCATCCCCCGGGTTGTTCTTAATCAACTCTTTAAACACACTCAGATGAAGATAACATTCGGCGCGATTATGCTTGCCATAGATAAAGGCAAACCGGTGGTCTTCACATTGCCGCAGGTGCTGGATTGCCATATTATTCATAGAAAGGGCGTTGTAAGAAGAAGGACGGAATATCTTCTGAGTAAATCTAAAAGAAGGGCTCACATACTTGAGGGCCTGAAGATAGCCCTTGACAATATTGACCTGATAATCGCGATCATCAGGAAATCCGCCAGCACAGAAGAGGCAAGAGAAGAGCTGAAATCGAAATTCAGATTGACTACACTTCAGGCTCAGGCCATCCTCGACATGAGGCTTCATCAGCTTACGGGACTGGAGAGAAATAAAATAGAGAATGAATTAAAACAAAAATATGCGGAAATAGAAAATTATGAAAGCATTCTGGCAAATCCGAGAGAGATCGAGAGAATACTCAAAAAAGAATTACTGGATCTTCGTGAAACCTTTAATGACGAAAGAAGGACTTTGATCATAGATGATGAAGAAGACATCTCCGCTGAAGACCTGATACCAAGAGAAGACATTGTTATTCTATTGAGCCATAGCGGCTATGTGAAGCGCATGGCCTCGAATCTTATTCGGACACAGCATAGAGGCGGAAAAGGATCCCGCGGTATCAAGACAAAGGATGACGATTTCGTTGAGCAGATGTATCAGGCAAGTACGCACTCATATTTGCTCATATTCACCTCAGCGGGAAAGTGTTACTGGATGAAAGGCTATCAGATCCCCGAGGGCTCGAAGCAGGCCAAGGGAAGGGCGATCGTAAATCTTCTTCCTTTGACACAGCAAGAGAAGATCCGTTCCATAGTTGTCGTGGATGAGTTCGATGATCAGAGAAATGTGTTCATGGCGACGAGATTGGGAACGGTCAAGAAGACCAATCTTTCATTATTCTCAAATCCGCGTTCCACCGGTATCATTGCCATTAATCTGGATGATGACGATGACCTGATATTTGCCGGCCTGACATCGGGCAAAGATAATGTTTTCCTTGCGACAAAGGGCGGAAAGTCAATAACATTCGGAGAAAAAGATGTGAGGGCAATGGGTAGGAACACCCGCGGGGTCAGGGGAATAAATCTTTCTCTGGGAGATTTCGTGGTAACATCAGAAATACTTCAAAGCGATTATTCTATATTTACCATCACAGAAAAAGGTATCGGCAAGCGTACGGATGTTTCCGAGTACAGGACCCAGGCCCGCGCAGGCAAGGGAATTATAAATATTAAGGTTACCGAACGCAGTGGATATGTCGTGGGCGTCAAACAGGTTTCGGATGATGACGAGATCACGCTGATCTCCAAAGAAGGCATATTGATCAAGGTGCTGATGTCGGAGCTCCGCCATATTGGCAGGAATACGCAAGGCGTGAAGGTAATGAATGTTTCCGCCAAGGACGGCATCGTTTCCATAGAGAAAAGCTATTCGGAAGAGGATCTGGGGGATGAAGAATAGAGCAATACCCCTTCTCCTTATTGTGCTTTTTCTGTCCTCATGCACTTCCGACCGTGCCGCGTATATCGAGGGATATAAATTATGGAAGAAGCAGAAATTTGAAGCCGCCATCTCAAAGTTTCAGACCATAGTATTCAAGAGCCGCAGGTCCAAGCATGCTATTCCGGCGCAATTCAATATCGGAAGCATCTATTATGTGGACCTTAAGAGATATGAACTTGCGGTTATCGAATTTACAAAGGTCACTGCCCTCTCCAGAGAGAAGGGTGAATATTCTTATAGGGCTCAAAGGTATATTGCCGATATTTACAGGGAAGAGTTCAAGAATTATGAGCGCGCCATCTACGAATATAGGATGCTTTTCCGGTATTCCGAGGTGGAATACGACCTGATCAAGATCATGGATTCTATTTATACCTGCTATCTGGAGGCGAAGCTGTACTCCGATGCGGAAAAGGAATTCCGGGATTATCTGAAGCGCTTCAATTTTACTTCCCCCGAAAAAGGGCAGATCTATCTGATGCTCGGCAACCTTGCCACATTAAGAGATCATTGGAAGGATGCGATCAAATATTATGAGAAAGCCTCAGAGATCAAGGAGTTCCGAAACGATGGCCTATTTATGATGGCTGACCTCTATTATAGCCGTAAGAAGTATAAAACCGCCCGGCCCTATTTTCAGGTCTTATTTGATGCCGGGTATAAGCCGGATATCATAAAGGGTAAATTGGAATTTATTGACAGTAAATAATATGGAAAGAGCTGCAATGGCCGCTGATTATTTTAATGAAGTGGAATTAGGGGCATATCTTACTCGCCTTTCGGGTTTTACCACAAGTCCCGATGTAGCCGCTCAGATCAAAAACGCTGACTTTCTTTCAGAATCGGCATCCGATACAAGTTACCGCATCATAGGCAAGTTCATCGATATCCCCGATCTGCCGGATCTGTATATTCCCGCTGAATATGAGGAGTATTTCTCAAATATTGATATCAAGGGCTATCATCTTGATCTGGAAAAGATCATTCACATATACAATGTGGAGGCAAAAAGCTCCACCCTTTTAGCATTTGTGAAACAGGCGGGCCTCGAGAATGAATTTCCCATTGTGGTCAACGGAAAATTTCTCAATGCCGTCTCCCGTATTATCGACCTTGAGGGCGGCATCAAAAGAAATGCCAGCCCGTTGCTAAGTGATCTCCATAAGAAGCGTGATTCTCTTCAGGCCTCGATGAGGCGAAAGATCGATGATCTGCTGAGAAAATACAGAAAGCAGAAGTATCTTCAGGAGGACTTTTTTACCCTGAAGGACGGCCGTTTTGTTCTTCCGATCATGTCTAATTTCAAGAATAAGGTACCCGGCATCATTCATTCCATTTCCTCTACCGGCCAGACCACATATATTGAGCCAATGGAGATCGTTTACGCCAATAACAGCCTTACCGAGACATATGAGGAGCTTCGCCGCGAGGAGATACGGCTTTTAATCGAATTGACCTCTCTGATCAATGATGACAGGGAAATATTTCTGAACAATTGCGCCTTGCACAAGAGGGCGGAGTATTTCATCGCCTCCGCCAAATTCTTGAAGGCATATAAATTTTCTATTCCCTCATCATCCGACAAGATGAAATTGATAGGTGCCCGTCACCCCGTACTGCAGTGGAGATACGAGGAGAATACAGGCCATGAACCGGTGGACTTCGATCTGGATATGAAGGATTTCAAAATGCTTCTGATCTCCGGGCCGAATACAGGGGGCAAGACCATCACATTGAAAACAGTGGCGATCTGCGCCCTTTTGAGAAAAATGGGGCTTCCTCTTCCAAGTGACTGGGGGTCCGCGATCCCGTATTATCCCAGGATCTTTATCGATATCGGGGATAGGCAGAATATATCGGATTCACTTTCCACCTTCTCTGCTCACTTGATCAAGCTGCGTGATGCGCTGAATACATTTGATAATGGAGATCTTGCCATATTCGATGAACCCGGTACAGGCACAGAACCCAGAATGGCGGATTGTTTTGCCATGTCACTGGTCGATTTTCTTCTTGATAAATCGGGCGATTCTCTTTTAACGACGCATTCCGGTGTAGTGAAGGAATATATTTCTTCCAAGAATGAGACGATGCTGGCCTCAATGATCTTTGATGTGGAAAAAATGGCACCTACATATCTGGTAAAATACGGACTGTCGGGAGAGAGCTATGCCCTGGAGATCGGTGCCCGGCTCCAATTATCCCCCGAATTCTTGCGAAAGGTCAAGGGATTTTTAGGTAATGAATATATGAATTATCTGGAGAGCAAAGGTGAGCTTGATCGTCTGATCAAAGAGAATATCACGATGGAGAATGAGCTCAACGAGAAAGCAACACAATTGGAAGGGCGTGACAGAGAACTCAAAAAGAGACTTTCTGATGTGGAAAAGAATTATAAAAATGAGTTCCTTGGGAAATTCGAAGAATTGAAAAGGGATTACGAGGAATTGAAAAAGGAAATAGCGCCCTTGAAAAAAGAGAAGAAAGTTCTTTTTGAAAAGATATTCATCAATAAAGAAGAGCAGCTTCAGGCACTGGACCCGGGTGAGAAGAAGGGGGATGTTCCGACGGACCTTTTCGCAAAGGGCAATTTAGCCAGGATAGCCAATTCCTCAGATTATTATGAGATAATAGAAACAGACGGCGACTTGGCGAAGCTGATGGTGGGTGATCTTGTTCTTGAGGTAGAAAGGTCAATGATCGTCTCATTGACAGAAGGCGGTAATGAGGAAAAACCCGAACCGTTTTCCGTGACCAATATCAAAACAAGGGATAAGATCGATATTCGAGGCATGCGGGTGGAGGAAGCGCTTCCCGATGTCGAAGCGGTGCTGAATGAAGCGTATGTAGCGGGCTTTGCGAATGTTTATATACTGCACGGAAAAGGTACCGGGAAATTAAAGGAAGGGATAAGGGCGTATCTGTCAACCCATCCTCTGGTAGATGATTATAGCGATAGTTATGAAGGAGAACACCATAATGCGGGTATTACAGTGGCTGAACTCAAAAAGCGGTAATTACATATCTGCTTTGGCCATATTTACATTCAATGCGATACTTCTGAACATGATAAGATCGCTGGTGGATTTTTCCGTCTTACGGCTTATTGTAATAGTAAATTATTTTATTCTGCTCCCGATAACGCTGATCATTCTGCTGCGTATGAAAAAGTATCTCGCCCTTCTTTTGCTGATCCTGTATTTTTTTCCGGTTCCATTCAGATTCTTTTTGAATCATGAAGCGATCATCAACCGTGATAAAAAGATATTGTACCGGACCGCGGTAAAGGTGGAAAAATTCATCTATTCCTATAAGCGTTTTCCCTCAACTTGGGATGAATTGAAAGATTCCGGACATATTACGGCCGTGCCGGTATCATGGCATGATTTTACTCCCTTCAGGGTGGATAATTCTTTTTCCAGAAATCTGCTTATTTCCGGTCCCGTGATGGAGCAGGACGGTGAATTGAGATTCCTCTATTATGATCATAATAAAAGGGATTTCTTTCTGGGAGTTCAGGGCGATACCGAGGATCTCAAATGATCGATCCAACAAATATTATAGCGCAGCAGACCTCTGCATCGGAAGATGCGGTAAGGAATATACGAAAGCTTATTGAAGCGGGAGCGACCATACCGTTCATTGCGCGGTATAGGAAAGAAAACACCGGGGGACTGGATGAGGTCGGCATCTCTCTTGTCCATGATAAATTAAAATATTACTCGGACCTCGAGGCACGCAAAGTAACGGTAAAAAGAAGATTGGAGGAGCTGGAGCTCCTGGATCCCGGGATGTCTTCGCGTGTTGACGGTATCAGCACTCAGCAGGAGCTGGAAGATTTCTATGAACAGTATCGCCCTGAAAGAACATCTCTGGCAAAGAGATATCTCGCGAAAGGCATAGGCCCTTACGCGGATATGGCTCAAAAGGGCATAATCCCGGAATTTTCACGGGCTACCGGCCTTAAAGAGATCGCGGATGAAGCTGAGTTCAAAAAGGGTATCATCGCCGTACTTGCGGAAAAGATATTCCTGGATACCGCTGTCAGAAAATATTTCAGAGATCAGACATTCCGCTATGGTTTTCTTATCGTATCAGTGAAAAGAGGCAAAAAAGAGGCCGGATATAAATACGATCGGTATTTTGAATTCTCCAGACATGTAAAAAAGATCTATCCGCATCAGATACATGCTATTTTACGCGGTGAAAAGGAAGGCATTCTTAATCTTAAATTATCACTGAACGAGGAATTCTCACAGAGATATATCAACCGCAGATTATTCCCCAGGGAGACAGAGCTTACCATATCCGCTTCACACAAGGCATTTAATGATCACTTAATAAAACAATTCTTAACGGAAGCCAAAGAATATCTGAAGCAGAAAGCAGATGAATTTTCGATCGGAGTTTACCGCAGAAATCTGTCTGAGCTCCTTTTCACACAGCCCTATGGCAAGGTCAGGACACTTGCTTTTGACCCGGGGATACGCACGGGACATAAATGGGTACTCTTATCTAACACAGGCGCATTGGCGGAATTCGGCAAAACAGACGATAGAAATGCCCTGCGGGTGGTGGAGAGATTTCAAAAACAATTTTCCGGACTTGTGATCGCGGTCGGCAATGGGACGGGATCGCAGGAGCTGTACCGGATATTGGCGGAAGCTGACAAGAAAGTATTTCTCATCTCCGAGGATGGCGCTTCTATCTATTCGGCCTCAAAGGAAGCAAGAGAAGAATTTCCCGATCTTGACCTTATATACCGAGGCTCGGTCTCTATCGGCCGGCGCTTTCAAGACCCTCTGAACGAACTCGTCAAGGTTACCCCCGAATCCCTAGGAGTGGGGGAGTACCAGCATGATATTAATAAGAAGCTCCTGAGCGAGAAACTGTCAGAAACGGTATATTTTACGGTAAATAAAGTCGGTGCCGATCTTAATTTCGCATCTGAAAAACTCCTGTCATTCATCTCCGGGATCTCACCGCGTATCGCATCGCATATTATTAAGCAGAGAGAAGCCGAGGGCAGTTTTAAGACCAGGCGTGATGTTATGAAAGTGAAGGGATTCGGAGAGAAAAGCTTTGAACAGGCCGAGGGATTTTTGCGGGTATTTGAATCGGATGAAATTATCGATTCAACGGCGATAATCAAGGAACAATTGCCGGTTCTGAAGAAGATATTGGAGCATTTCAAGATATCTGAAAGATCGCTCCCGGAGGGATTAGCCGCGCTCGAGGTTAATGTCCTCAGGGATTTTCTATCCCCGGAAGAATTCGATACGGGTGCCTTCATCCTTGATGAATTGAAAAATGCAGGCATGGATCCCCGCGTCACCGGGGAATATCTCGCATTTATTCCCGCAATAAAAAACGAAAAAGAACTTCTACCGGGAAAAAAGATCAATGCGCGTATAAAAAATATTACCTCATTTGGTGTATTTGCCGACTCGGGCGCACATTCAGATGTTTTCATTCCCGGAGCTGCTGCTTATAGTGAAGGAAGATATCAGGTAGGGCAGATCGTTGACATTAAGATCATTTCAAAGAACAATAAAGGTATCACAGGCGAAATATTATAAGGAGTATTTATGAATGACATGAATTATCAAGCAAAGGGCTTTTTCTGGAGCCTGAAGAATCTGGATAAATTCAATTCCAGTTTTTCAAAGGAGATACTGGCAGGTCTAACGACTTTTCTCACAATGAGCTATATTGTAGTGGTGAATCCCGCCATGCTTTCAGATGGCACGGGGATGCCCTTTAGCGGAGTTGTTACCGCTACGATCCTCGTTTGTGTATTGTCTTCCATATTGATGGGGATGTATGCCAATCTGCCCTACGGGCTTGCTCCCGGGATGGGGCTTAACGCATTCTTTGCGATCACATTGGTGAAGATACAGGGCATTCCGTGGGAGACCGCTCTCGGGGCGGTATTTCTATCGGGAATTGTCTTTATTCTACTGTCTTTGTTCAAGGTCCGCCGAGCCATAGTAGCCGCTATACCTTTGACCTTGAGAAGGTCTATCGCCGCAGGCATCGGCCTTTTTATTACCTTCATCGGGCTGAACAATGCTGGATTTATCGTACCGAATCAATTTACTTGTGTAGCACGAGGCGCATTTACTCCTCAGGTATATTTCTTTTTAGCGGGATTATTGCTTATCTCTATCCTAACTATTAAAAAGGTGAAGGGAGGGCTCTTGATCGGCATGGCGATCACCACCATCATCGCGATCCCCATGGGAAGATTATTCGGCGGCGCGAAATTGGTGGAAATGAGCGGAAGCATACTTACTATGCCTGATTTTACCTCCGTGTTCATGCAGATAGATTTAAAAGGCGCCTTGACAATTGGAATGTTAGCCCCTATATTCACTTTCCTATTTACTGATATGTTCGATTCGATATCCACTTTCGTCGGGATTTCAGAGGTCTCCGGTATGGTGGATAAGGAAGGGCAGCCGAAGAATGTAGGCAAAGCGCTTCTCGTGGATGCTGTTTCGACAACACTCTCCGGTATTGTCGGTTCGAGCTCCGGCACGACATATGTTGAATCCGCCGCCGGCGTTGAAGAAGGCGGCCGCACAGGCCTGACCGCTGTAGTAATCGGCCTGCTCTTTCTCCCGCTTTTATTCTTCTCAAATATCATCAGAGCCGTACCTGCTTTTGCTACCGCGCCCGTTATGGTGATAATCGGTGTTTACATGATTCAGGGTATCGGCAAGATCAATTTTAAAAAACTTGAAGAGGGCATTCCGGCTTTTTTATCACTGCTTCTTATACCCTTAACCTTCTCCATTACACAGGGAATAGTATGGGGATTCTTATCCTATACATTGATAAAATTGCTCTTGGGAAAATATAAAGAGATCAGCCCGATGCTGTATGTGATCACGGGATTCTCGATCCTTGCGCTAGTGTTCTAATTCATAAATACGGTGCTAATGGCTGAAGCTATTTTGTTTCGGATTCCAGGCGGGATGAGCACAGCATACCCACGGCGGTATGTAAGTGACGAGCAACGCAGAAGACAGGGAAAGAGCTTCAACCCGGAGGGAATATCATCTTTGAGCAATTTCTTCCTTACTCTTCGCTCACGGACCACAAAGGGTACGCCACGCTCATTGTTCGTTGGAATTAACTCAAATCTAAACATTCCATTGGCATCGTATTTATGAATCAGATCACTATTTTGCCTAGCCGGTACGCGGCGAGGCAAAAATGGGTGATAAGTGATAAGGTGATAGGTTTGTAGGTGGAGAAATAGATTTCCAATTCGGTTGGGAATGACAAAAGAGAGAGGGATAGTATTCGAAGAAGTGTGGAGAATGTTTCCGTGTGGTTCTAACGGGGCGTAGAGTGTACAATTGCTTCGCAATTTTCAACTCTCCGCTTGGAACTTTTACGCCGGGACAGACGAGCTCCTGCGGAGTACGACATGTCCCATATCTTGGTTGGGGTGCGGCGTGATATGATTGTGACAGGAGAATTAATGGGTTAAGCGATATAGCGAT
>JAGLWT010000120.1 GCA_023133295.1 bacterium
TGGGCGCACGGCTGCGCCGTGCTCGAGGGGGGTGAGAGAGGAAGCAGAGAAATGAGAATGGAAGGAGAAGTCGTATTCATGAATCAGTACACCAGGGCAGCTTTGGCGTGAAATGTCTGGCCGGACCTGACGATAGTAACAATATACACTCCCGGCGGGAGATATTCATCTTCTTTATTCTTTAATTCGATGATCGTCGAGCTTTCAACATTTTCCATTGAAAATATCTTCTCGCCGCTTATGTCCCTGACGGTAATATCAACATATTCAAAATCCTCAGTATCCAATCGGAAATCTCCACGGGTGGGATTAGGATATATCAGAGGCGCTTTGACAGCTTCATTTGAACCGTATTTACTCTCAATAAGGTCCCATAGTTCTTCCTTGTCATCTTCATATCCCAAAGCCCAGATGCCTATCCCCTGAAGGGAATAATTATCTGCCATATCGATCTTTTTGGAGATGGAGAACTTATTATCGTACCAGCATTGCCGATGATCTCCGTCAATGTATTTGTAATACGGTACATTGGAGTCGGTATTCCAAAGGTTACCGTGGATGAGCGATGAATCGACAGCGTATGAATATGTTCTTGCGGCAGCATTGCCAAGAGTGTCCGCCGGTACAATATCCGCGTTCACCGGCCAATCATAGCCATAATATGGTAATCCCAGAATAAATTTATCCGTATAAATGCCCCATTCGATATAATCCTCGATGGTCCACTGCACCGAGTAATCCCCCCATAATACACTAGGCGATAAAGGTGCCACCGGGCCCGCCTGAGAATCGCCGCTCCAATGATAATCATATGCCATTATAAAGATCCCGTCCGAGTTCAGTGCCAACAGATCATAATCATAAGCGCCGCTCCAATCAACCGCGGGGCCGCAAAGGGAGAGTTCATATGAAGGGTGGGAATTCTTCAGTCCATCGTTCAGAGAGGTGATGAATGAGACAAAGGCACTTTTCTGGCTCGAACTGATACCTTCAAAATCAATATTCACGCCGTCAAGTCCGGTGGACTCAACTTCGGAGATCAGAGCGGCGATCAAATTGTTCCTGGCAGTGGTATTGTCAAGAAAACCTGAATAGTCATATCCCGAATAAAAGTTCGTAACACAGAGGATGACCTTGGCTCCCGCAGCATGCGCGGTATTTGTCAAAGAGAGGTTCGGCCAGCCGTTGCGCTCAATGATCGCGCCGTCGGCAGGATCGAAATGATAGGAGAACAATGCTATATGTGAAAGAAGGTCAAAACGGATATTAGCGGTAGAAACCTCCCAATAGGGAAGAAACCCAAAGACCGTCCCTTTCAAAGCCGAGGCCTCCGCCTGTGTGGTGAATAACCTGGTACCTTCTGCTTTATACGGGATATGATCCTCGGATTCCAATTGATGAATTGATACAGAAAATACCGGAACATGTATCAGAATAAGAAATATTGCCAGGTATAATTCCCTTTTCACACTTAATTCTAACTGCTTTTCGGATAAATTACAAATTATAAGGAGAAAAATTGACGGGCGACAGCCGTGAGTTGTTCATCTGCATCGGAAAAGTCGATCTCTTTTATTTCACCTATGGTGCGGATGACATATTCAACATAATACGGCATATTCAATTTACCCCGGTAAGGAGAGGGGGTAAGATACGGTGCATCCGTTTCCGCCATGAGCTTTTGTATGGGGACATATTTTACCACTTCTCTCATTTCAGAAGCGGTCTTGAAGGTGATGATGCCGGTGAAGGATAAGAAATAACCCCGATCCAGTAATTCGGACGCCTCTTGTTTGCCATAGGGAAAACAGTGAAAAACAACACGGGATAGGTCAAAATC
The DNA here is from genome assembly GCA_023133295.1 of bacterium. Classification (GTDB taxonomy): domain Bacteria; phylum AUK180; class AUK180; order AUK180; family AUK180; genus JAGLWT01. Next base: position 1,841 of record JAGLWT010000120.1, read on the forward strand.
CCTGACAATATCCCTGGTATCCTCATATGCGTCCCTTGAATGTACGATCACGGGTATTGACAACTTCTCCGCGATGGATAATTGAAGCTCAAGCAGCTGCTTCTGCTTTTTTACCGGACAGAAAATATTGTGATAATCCAAGCCGACCTCGCCCAGAACGGTATCCTTAAGAAACGGGGTCAGAAATTGTTCCAGGGTATTTAACTGCTCATCTTTCCCCTCTTCCGGATGAATGCCATAGGCGGGAACGATGATGGAATGCTTCTCGGAAAGTTCTTTTACGGATAGGCACGAGCGGCGGGTCAGTGATGGTACGATTATGTGAGATAATCCTTGCTCCACCGCGAGATCAAGCACTGCGGGAAGATCGGAATACTGTTTTGAATCAAGATGGCAATGTGTATCTATCATTTGGAATTTCGGAACATCTCATATGCGAATATCGCAAAAGAGGTTTGAAGGTTTAAAGAATCAATGCGTCCGGATCCGCTGATCTGAATTTTCGTATCGCATGCATTCAGGATATCAGCAGGAATTCCGCTGCCTTCATTTCCAAAAATGTAAATTGCGTCATCGGCAAAATGATGTTCGCTGAGAAGCCCCTGGCCTTTCTCCGTGATGCCGATCTTTTTAGCATTGGAACTTGACAGAAATTCATGCAGATTTTTCACCGCATTGAACCTGATCTTGAAAAGGCTGCCTACTGAAGAACGGATGGCCTTCGGATTAAATGGATCGACACATTGGTATAAGTATAAGTCCTTGATCCCGAACCACACAGCAGTTCTAATGATATTGCCCATATTAGAGGGATCCTGATTATTAATAAAAAGCAGGGCGTTTCCGGATTCGGGCGCGGTCGCCTCACACGGGATCTTGAAGGGATAGACGCCAATGATGCCCTGATTCTTTTTTGTGACAGATAATTGTGAGATCTCTTTTGGAGAAAGATACACGATGTGAACACCCTTTCGATTTCCAAAATGGTCGATATGAGCCTTCAATTTGTTCGACTGCGCTGAATCGATGAAGATCGTCGCGGGGGTGATCTTGTAAATATCCTTAATGATCTTCACGCCTTCGACGAGTGTATGGCCCTCTAAATATCTGGCTTTCCTCTCGTGTAATTTCTGTGCCCGTTTAAGTGTGAATTTCTCGCTGCGGCTCATAGGGTGATCTGAAAGAGGTGCTCCCAGATATCAGCGATATTGGAAACAGGAGTGATCTCAAGTCTATCCTTGATCTCAGCCGGAATATCCGATAATGTTACCATGTTCTCCTGTGGAATGATAACATGTTTGATCCCGATGCGCAGGGCGGCCAGGAGTTTTTCCTTTAACCCGCCTATGGGGAGCACCTTATTCTTCAAGGTAAGCTCACCTGTCATAGCGCAATTCCAGCGTACCGGCTTATTTATATAAGTAGAAAGCATTGAGGTCGCAATGGTGATACCAGCGGAAGGCCCGTCTTTCGGAATGGCTCCCTCGGGAATGTGAAGATGCATATCGAATTTCTTGAATTTGGAGGGGTCTATTCCAAGTTTCTTATGATTGGCCTTTATCAATGATAAGGCGATCTGAGCAGATTCTTTCATCACTTTTCCGATCTGACCTGTGATGGCGATCTTTCCTGTGCCCGGGGTCATTACCGATTCAATGGAAAGGTGAACGCCGCCGTATCTGGTCCACGCCAGGCCATTGACAACGCCGATACGATTGTTCTTGTCTAATTTGGAGGAGCGGTACTCTTTAACTCCCAAATATTCCCGTACACTGTCCTTTTTGATCAAAGCGGCTTCCGGAAGCGGTCCGCCGTTCTCTACGATCTTTGTAGCTACCTTTCTACAGATCTTTCCGATCTGTCTTTCAAGATTTCTGACACCGGATTCAAGTGTGTAGGATTCTATTATCTTCATTGTTCCGGACTTATAGAATTTGATCTGCTCCGGCTTGAGGCCGTTCTCCTTCACCTGACGGGGGATCAGATAATTCTTAGCGATATGATACTTTTCCAAAGAGGTATATCCTGAAAGAAAGATCACTTCCATTCTGTCGCGCAGGGGTTCGGGAACGGAGTAAATATTATTTGCCGTTGTAATGAAAAACACCTTCGAAAGGTCATAATCCACATCCAGATAATGGTCGTTGAACATGAAGTTCTGCTCGGGATCAAGGACCTCGAGTAAGGCAGACGCAGGGTCTCCGCGGAAATCAGAGGCAAGCTTATCTATTTCATCCATGAGAAAAACGGGGTTAACAACATCGGCGCGCTTCATGGTCTGTAATATCTTTCCCGGTAGTGCTCCGATATATGTCCTTCTATGTCCCCGTATTTCGGCTTCGTCCCTAACACCACCCAGGGAAATTCGAACGAATTTTCTATCCATTGCGCGGGCTATTGACTTTCCCAATGAGGTCTTGCCCACACCGGGAGGGCCGACAAAGCAGAGGACCGGACCTTTTTTCACATCGGATAATTGGCGAACCGCAAGGACTTCAAGTATGCGTTCCTTGATCTTCTCCAGGCCCCAATGGTCTTCTTCAAGTATGGCCTTCGCTTTAATAATATCGTGCGAATCATCCGTATGCTTCTTCCAGGGAATAGAGGTCATCCAATCCAGATAATTCAAAATAACTGTATATTCGGGAGAGTAGCTGGGAGTATAATCCAATTTGCCCAATTCTTTCAGGGCCTTTTCCTCTGTTTCTTTCGGCATGCCGGCATCAAGTATTTTATCTTTTAATTCATCTATCTCACCGCCGCCGCCATCGATCTCATTAAGTTCCTTTTTGATCGATTCGATCTGCTGATTCAAAAGAATGCGCTTCTGCGCGTCGTCGATCTTATGCTTTACATCATCACGGATCTTGGTCTGTAGCACCGCGATCTCATATTCACTATTTATCACAGACAAGAGCTGGTCAAGGAATTCACCGACCTTATCGATATTCAGAAGACGCTGTTTTGTTTTATACGGGATCGGCAGCTGGAAGGCGACATTCATCGCTATCTGTACCGGATTTGACTCGATACGGATCCTTTCCAGCATTTCCTCGTCCGCGGGGGAATTCCCCATCGACAGATGCAGGAGGTGCTCGAAGGTCTCCACTATCTCTTTTGCGGTCGCTATTACTTTTTTAGTGATCTTGCCTTTGAAGGGAACATATTCCACCTTGACCAGAAAATAGGGCTCCTTTGCTATCAATTTAACGATACGCGCCCTTTCAAGAGAATGTATGAGGACCTTTACCGTATTATCAAATTCATTCTTTTTCTTCAAGACCTTTCCGACAATACCGAAGGGTTCGATATCCTTAATCCCGGGTTCCTCTAATGCGCCGTCTTTCTGTGAAGAAAGGAATATCAGGCTTCCGTTCTTAACCGCCTTAAGGGCTAAGATCGATTTATTTCTTCCAACCAGGAACGGAAAGATCGTTCGTGGGAATCCCACCATATTTCTCAGCGGGATCAAGGGGAGCGTTATCTGCTTTTTTTCCATTATTTAGTTTTGTCCTTTTTAAGTATCGCGGGTTTTTTCTTGCCTTTGACCACTTCTTCGGAAATTATTATCTTTTCGATATTCTTGATGGAAGGAGCTTCGAACATGAGATTCTTCAGGAGCTCTTCCACAATAGACCTCAATCCGCGTGCACCCATTTTCTTTGAGCGGGCGCGGCGGGCGATCTCCTCCAGGGATTCTTTTGAGAACTCCAGGATCATTTTATCTAATTCAAAAAGTTTTTTGTATTGCTTGATGATCGCATTGGCGGGTTCGGAAAGTATCCTTACCAGGTCCGCCTCGGTAAGTTCGGAAAAACCTGTTCGGACGGGGATCCTTCCTGCCAGCTCCGGAATTATGCCGTATTTGATCAGGTCCTCGCTTTCCACCTTCTGAATGAGCAGGTCCGTGGTGAACTCCGATGATTCAGATGCCGTAAAACCGATCACCTTCTTGTTCAGCCGGGACGCGATTATCTTCTCGATCCCGTCAAAAGCACCGCCCAGAATGAAAAGGATATTTGTTGTATCTATCGGCCTGTAATCCTGATGCGGATGTTTTCTGAGGCCCTGCGGAATATTGGCCACCGTCCCCTCAATGATCTTTAAAAGCGCCTGCTGAACGCCTTCGCCGCCAACATCCCTTGTGATCGAGGGATTCTCGCTCTTTCTGGTGATCTTATCGATCTCATCAATATATATGATCCCCATTTCAGCGCGCTTCAAGTCGCCATCAGCAGCAGATACAAGGCGGGCCAGAATATTCTCAACATCCTCCCCGACATACCCCGCTTCCGTTAAGGTAGTGGCATCCGCGATCGCGAAGGGAACATGAATGAAATTGGCTATTGTGCGGGCGAGCAGAGTCTTACCGGAACCCGTGGCTCCGATGAAAAGAATATTGGATTTCTCTATCTCAACATCTTCTTCCTTACGATTGAAATTGTGCAGAAGTCTTTTGTAATGATTGTATATCGCCACAGAGATCGTGATCTTTGCTTCTTCCTGTCCGATAACATATCTATCCAGATTCTCCTTGATCTCTTTGGGTTTAGGGAGAATGAATTCTTCAGGATTGGAAACCTTCTTCTTGGGATCCTGCTGTATACGGTCAAGTTCCAATACCTTCACAAAGCAATTTTTGCAAATATGGTTCCCATGATACATAATAGTATCCTTGTCCTGAAATGATTTACCGCAAACTTCGCACTTTTTCATATTTTATTTTTTCTGTGTGATAACTTCGTCGATAAGTCCGTATTCCTTGGCTTCATCGGCGGTCATAAAGAAATCCCTGTCGGTATCACTGGAAACCTTGTCAACATCCTGCCCGGAATTTTTCGCTAAGATCGCATTAAGGCGTTTTTTGGTCTTAATGATCTCTTCGGCATGGATCTCGATATCGGTCGCCTGGCCCTGAACACCGCCCAAGGGCTGATGAATGAGTATGTTTGAATTGGGCAAGGAGTACCTTTTACCATCCGCGCCGGAAGAAAGGATCACAGCTGCCATGCTGGCTGCCTGCCCGATACAAACGGTCGCGACATCCGGCTTGATATACTGCAGAGTATCATAGATGGCAAGGCCGGCAGTAACATATCCCCCGGGAGAATTGATATACAGATAGATATCCTTTTCGGGATTCTCCATCTCCAGGAAAAGAAGCTGCGCGGTCACGGCATTAGCCACAAAATCATCTATCGGCGTTCCCAGGAATATGATCCTGTCCCTTAGGAGGCGCGAATAGATATCATAAGCCCTTTCGCCGCCGGGGCCCTGCTCGATCACATAAGGTATCAACATTCCATTTCTCACATTGTTCTTTTCTTTATCTTTCATAGATTCCCCCTATTTTCCGGTTTTTTCCTCTTGCTTTGGAGCAGAAGGTTCTTCTTTTTTCTCAACTTTCGGTTTAACTTTCTTGATCTTCGCGCTGGAATAGAGCAGATCATCCACCTTCTGAGACAAAAGGTCATTTTTCACATTATCCAAATATGATTTATTTGTATTGTAAAAACTCTTGACGCCATCCAGTGAAATATTGTTTGAGTCAGCTATCATCTGAAATTGCTCATCAATATCGCTGTCTGTGATCTCGAGCTTCTCCAGATCCAGGATATGCTTTCTGATATGATTTATCTTTATTCCTTTGACGATATCATCGGTCATGGAATCCTTGGAAATATTCAGCTGTTCCATGCTCATGCCGTAATTCTTTTTGTATTTCTCATTCTCTGATTCATACACCTCGTCCTTCATCCTTTCCAGATACCTCGGCGGTACGGTGAACGGATTCTTCTCGATCAGAACCGAATATATCTTATCAACGGAATTGCGTTTCATTTCAAGCTCTGAATTCTTTTTGATATCGTCTCCGAGCTTCTTCATCACATCTTCTTTCGACTTGGCGCCTTCGACCATCTTTGAAAAAAGCTCTTCATCCTCATTGGGGGAGAGTTTTTTCTTGAGCGCGCCGACCTTGAAGGAATATTTTACCTTCTTATTTTTAAACCTTTCAGAAGCGTCTTCCTTGAAATCCAATACGAATTCTTTTACATCGGCTTTTTTTAAGGATTTCAATTCACCGTAAAACTCCTTGGGCTCCTTTGTTTCGGAATATATGACTGGGAATTTATCCATCTTTCTAGGCTCTTCTCCCGGAACTTCCTCTAAATAATCCTCAAGTTCTATCAGAACCTCATCCTCTACCGGGCCTTCATAGTCCTGCCATGAGGAAAAGTTCTTCAAGATATCCGAATATGCCTTATCCACATGTTCTTTGAGTAATTCAAGTTTGACCTCTTCTATCGCAAGGCCCTTGTAATCCTTGACATCCAATTCAGGCATGAATTCGATCTTTATGATCAATATACCCTTTTCGAGGTCATATTCCTCAAGCTCGAAGTGCAGAGGGTCCTTTTTCTCGTCCTTTACTATCTTATCATAGAGTTTTGTCAATGTCCGTTCCTGAATATTCTCTTCGATATATTCTTTGAACTTGGAAGCGACAATATATGACGGCGCCTTTCCTTTCCTGTATCCCGGGATAACCTGAGTTGAAATTATCTTATCGATCAGGTCTTTTTTCTGTTTTTTGATCTGGTCTTGTGAAAGAGTTGCTGTATATTTTATAAGATAATCTTCGATCTGCTGCTTAGAATAGTCCATAATTTCTCCTTTGGAACAGTATTCGCAAAAAAAAATGCGAGAGGTGGGACTTGAACCCACACCCTGAAAGGACAGGATCCTAAGTCCTGCGTGTCTGCCATTTCCACCACTCTCGCAGGAAAAAAATGGTGGGCCTTCAGGGACTTGAACCCTAAACCTACTGATTAAGAGTCAGTTGCTCTGCCAATTGAGCTAAAGGCCCACTCTCTGGGGTGGATGATGGGAGTTGAACCCACGACCTACGGAACCACAATCCGTTGCTCTACCAGTTGAGCTACACCCACCACATGTGTTAAGTCAGAAATTATAACAAAAAAGATTTATCTTGTCAATAAATATTTGCTATTTTAGTGGTATTTTTTTGTATTGTTATTGCATTTCAATAATTTTTTGATATAATAAATCTTTGGGGCCTGTAGCTCACTTGGCAGAGCTCCCGGCTCATAACCGGGTGGTAGCAGGTTCGAATCCTGCCGGGCCCACTTAACATGTTAGTGATGCTATGAATATATATAAAATCGAAAGCAGCCCTGGAGGGCACACTCTCAATGCGGTTTAGCGGGGAAAAAGAGTTTTATCCGTCCCTGTGTCAGCATAAACAAAATTCAGAAATAATCTATTCAAAAACAAAAAACGAGGACTTATATGGCAATTGAAAAAATCAAAGAGATCTTAGAAATTCTATATCGCATCAAAATGCTTAACGATGATATCGGTGAAGCGCAACTCAAAAAAGACGGGATACTTGTAAATGTCAAGACCTATGAGGATGAGATCGAACGCATTGAGATAGAATTCGAAGAGAAGGAAGCAGAGAAGATAAAAAAACATAAGAAACTCCTTGAGAATGAGAACAAAGTGGTTGAGATCGAGGATCACATAAGGAATCTTGAATCCAGTATTCCGACAATGAAGACAAATGACGAGTATTTTAAACTTCAGGACAAGGTAAACGAACTGAAAGAAGAAAAGAACAGAGTGGAAGACAATATACTTGCGCTGATGGAAGAAAATGAAGAATACAGGCGTACATTCAAAGAGCTGGAAGTGAGAAAGAACACGAATCTTGAGAAGATCAATAAAGAGATCGCCGGGCACCGCAGTGAATTAGAGAATCTCGAGAAGAGATTAGAGACGGGGAATGCGGAGAAAGCCGAGAAATTGGCTTCCATTAACCCGACAATGACGAACAGGTATAATAAATTGGAACAGAGATTTACCTCAAATCCCATAGTTTACCTGAACGGTGAAACATGTACCGGCTGTAATATGGGCGTTCCCCCGCAGGTCAGAGTAAATATCAAAATGATGGATAAGATCGAGTATTGCCAGAATTGCGGCCGCATCCTTCTTGTCAGAAGAGCGGAATAACAAGGGCACAAACGCAAAATATAATTGACAATGGACAATTGACAGTTGACAATTAAAAGATAGAACACAAAGAAAGACTTATCAATCTGCTAGCTTTTCAACTTTTCAACTAAATATCCTGTCACATCCATGAGGGATGGATCCTTCGCGGAAAAGCTCAGGATGACACCAGAAGATGTGTGGAGATTGTTTTTGTTTGATCCTAACGGGGCAGAGAGTTTAGTGTTCTGATCCATAAATACAATGACAATGGAATGTTTAGATTTGAGTCAATTCCAACGAACAATGAGCGTAGCGTACCCTTTGTGGTCCGTAAGCAAAGAGGGAGGAAGAAATTGACCAAAGACGATATTCCCTTCGGGCTGATACTCTTTTTCCTGTCTTCTGCGTTTCAAGTGCTCTGATTTAAAATACGATGACAATGGAATATATAAATTTGAGGCAATTCCAACGAATAATGAGCGCAGCGTACCCTCTGTGGTCCGTGAGCGAAGAATGAGGAAGAAATTGACCAAATATGATATTCCCTCCGGGCTAAAACTCTTTTTCTGTCTTCAGCGTTCCTCGTCCCTTACATACCGCTGCGGGTATGCAGCGCTCCTCGCGTCTTGAATACAACACAAAATAGTTTCAGCCATTGTTATCGGATTTTGGATCAGATCACTATAGTCGCTTAAATACCGCTGTGGGTATGCGGCGCTCACTGCGCCTCTCATGCTGAGTAAAATAGCTTCAGTCATTGTTAACGTCTTTATGGATCAGAGCACTCGTATTGCTTCACAATTTTCAACTCTCCGATTGGAACTTTTACATCGGGACAGACGGTTCGTCCGCGGTGCGAACGAGGTACGAGGTTGGATGTACGATGTGCGAGGTCTGGAAGGCAGAGAAGAAAGGAGATGGATTCTTCGGTCGCTAACACTCCTTCAGAATGACAAATATGTGTCTATTTTATCTCATAATTGTTCATTGTCAATTGTACATTGTTCATTGTCTTTAGGTACGACATGTCCCATATCTTACTTCGCCCCGGTGTTCTATTATTTTAACGAGTGATTTTAATGAAAGAAACGAAATAACGAATTTTCGGTTACGGCTGTGTCTCTTTTTTCCTTGTGCACTTGTGCTCTTGTCACTTGTGCACTGCGTAGCATAACCTTGAACTTTTCAACCTTTCAACTTTTGAACAACCTTGATGCCTCGTTAGGGCATCAAGGCATATCCTGCCTTATCAGAGCCCATCCGTTTTCAGAACTCTCCAATAACAAACAACTGGCAGTTGGGAAAGTGAGATCATCATTTTCACCGGCAAGTAATTCAAAAAGCGCCGGAATAAAGGGCAGATGAGTGACAAGCACGATGTCCTCTTCCATTGAATCAAGTAAAGCATACCATATATCCGGATCAGAATTCGGAAGAAGCTCATTGGACATTAAGAGCGGTGTGGAAAGAAAGGCCTTGCTTATGATGGACGCGGTCTGCTCCGCTCTCAATTTTGGAGAATGATATATCTTGACGCGTTGAAAACCATGATGTTCTTTCAGGATGGCAGCCAGGGTTTCACCTTGCTTAACTCCCCGATCTGAAAGGGGCCTGTCGCTGTCTACCGATGACGGCAAGGCTTCACCATGTCTTATTAAAAACAATTTCACGATATTATTTGATCACTGCTGCCTTGTACGGCCCGAATAATTCCCTTTTGCCCTCATACTCAGCTCTTATGATGATGAAGTATATACCCGAAGCGACCTTCTCCCCTGAAGAATTGGTAAGATCCCATATCATCTGCTCCTTGGTGGAGTCCTCAGAGAAATATGAATTTATCTTATTTCCCGCAACACCATAGATCGTGATCCTCACGGAACAATCGTAATTCGGTATATAGGAAAAGATCATCTGATCCGCTCCATAGGAAGGATTCGGATAAAGCTTAATGCTCGATATCAGGTCCTCAGGCGCCGAATAGATATGTATCGTCTCTATATATTCTCTCATCTCACCGGAGGCGGGAGTTATCCGCAGGACAACCTTATAATCACCGTCCGCGAGAATATTCCCAAGGTCATCTCTTCCGTCTATCAGGATCTCAGCGGCTTCCCAATAAAGAGTGATACTGTCCTTGAAGCCATCGCTGTTCGGAGATATCGTATGTCCGGTAAGTATGAATTCTTCATCACTGGCGGGTATGAACCTGACCGGTGGAAGAAGCGTGCGGCGGCTGATATTATTCTTATCCAGAATATAAATAGCGGCGATATCATTATAAAGCATGATCGAGGAGATGGCCGTATTGTTCACCGTATCCTTTTCCGTTCCGACAGGAGTGACATAAGCCCGGAAGAGAACAGAGGTCTCAATGACCGAAGCCGGTGTGGAATAAGCGATAACAAAGCTCTGAGTATCTGAAGCGGAGATCGCCATGGAAGGGATCTCGTAGGTAATCTTTCCGGCTTCAACAGTCGCGCCCGGCGCGGTAGGAATGAAATAATCAGGGAATTCCACCGTTACATTGAAAGTATCTGAGATATCATCACCCTGATTTGAGTAGGAAACACAGACCGTCGCGGTATCATCCTGATCAATGGATACGGGCAGAAGCAAATTATCCAGAGCGGGATCCTGATAAAGTCCGACCGTTGTCGCTACGGTATCTGAAAATACGGTATCGGAATTTACGGCGGTCAGAGCGGCGGAGTTATATACTATCGTGTCCATTGGAGTGGCGATATCAATTGTTATAATGAAGCTCTCGTTTACCGTTTCTCCCGGAAGAACATCGCCAACATCGATCTGTATCAAAGATCCGGTAACCGTGTCGGCGCCGGACAGGTAATTCAGGAAGATGGAGATCGTATCAGAAATTACAGAACTCAATGCGGTATCTGTCCCGGTATTTGTGATGATGAATGAATAGATCAGCGGATCACCCTGAGAAGCGGCAAGTTTATCCACCTCTTTGACAATAGAGAGGACGGGAGTGGACGATATTACCGTGTATGTATAATCACTAAATGAATCCCCGCTTTCAAAGGAATTGCCGTTCGCGATATTCGCGATCGAATAGCCGTTTGTGAACGATGCGGGAACAGAAACAACAAATGAGACCGTGTTCACCGTGGAATACGGCTCTATTTCTCCGATATTGAAGCTGACACCGGTACCGTCATATGTACCGCCCGAAACCCATGAAAGAGGATGCGGGATGGTGTCGTATATGACCACCGAAGTGAGTGTATCCGCTCCGGTGCTCTGATATGCGATGCTATAGACGAAGGTATCTCCGCATTCCACAATAGAAGGCGCGCTCTTGTCAAGTGAGAGCGAAGCCGTATTCAGGACCGTATAGTCAGCGGTATCGTAATCATCATTTCCGTAAGATGTCACAAGATCGGCTCTATTCGTCAGGCCGGTGGAATTGGGTATGGTAATATCAGCGGTCATCAGTATCTGTATCAGATAAGTGTCGCTTATGCCGAGAGAAGCGAGATTCCATCTGTAAACATCACCCGAGAAAGAAGAAGGGACGGGTATAGAGGATTGGAATGTCATTCCGGCGGGTACGGTATCATAAACACTCATTGAAAGCGCTGTATCCGTTCCGGTATTTTCCAGGATCACGGCGAAGGTAATGGTGTCACCTGCAACAACCGTTTCTGTCGAAGATTTAGTAAGCGATAATATCGGGAAGATATTGACATCGAAGGAAATGCTGTTGGAATAAGTATATGCACCTGCGCCGTTAAATATGCCGCGGGCGGAATTCCAGATCACATCGCCATAATCAGCGCTGCCGGCTACGATAATCGCGAAATTGACCGTAACGGTCTCACCCGGCAGGATATCGCCCAGGGTCCAAGTGCAGACACCGGCGGCAAACACACCTCCGGAGTCGGCCCATGAAAATGTCGTGTCAAATGGTATCTGATCCTCTAATACCGTATTATAGGCGGTATCAGTGCCTATGTTCTGTACTACGAGCGTATATGTGACCGCGGCGCCTTTATCCGCCATTAAGGGGTCAACGGATTTGACAATGGAGAGCGCGGGCTGAGAATTCACAAGTGTATCCTCTTCATCCCTGGCATCCTCCAGCACATTGGATGCCGTAACACGGCTGTGCTGCGTCAATATTGTGCCGTCTGACACCGATGTACTGACTTCTACAATATAATTCATAGATACGGTATCACCCACATTTAATGACGCGATCGGGAAACTCACGGTATTCCCGGCCAGCGTCCCGCCGGATAACCATGATGTAAGATCAGGTACTGAGAACTCCCCTATGAATGTCACGGCGGGAGTATTTCCGCAGTTCTCCGCAATAATAGTATATGAAATACTTTCACCGGCATTTACGGGGTCGGGGTCATCATTTATATCAATGATCTCAAGATAAGGGAAGTACCCGGCGGTAAATACAGTGATATTACTGGTCTCGTAATTAGTGCCGTCATCAATTACCGCATAATTGCTTACCGTGTCGCCGTCTGAAAGCGAGAATTGTACATCAACGATCAAGGTTACCGAATCCTGGCCTATGGATGGAACGATCTCTCCAATGACCCATGTGACGGTATTGCCGCTGAGCGCACCGCCGTCGGTCGCGGAATTGAAAGCAAGTCCGGCGGCAAGCAGATCATTGATATCACAGCCGGAACCCTTTGTGGTAGAGAAATTTCTGAAATATACGGTATATTCCTGATCAAGGCCCTGAGCGCGTATATCGTATTTTTGCTCCTTTTCGATCTCATAAAGGGGAACACCCTGAAAGGTCGAATAGGAATATATCAGCTGATGAGATTGGCCGGGAACAGAAAGGTCGTCATATGAGCATGTAATGGTATCGGAATAACCGTCTCCTGATGCGTGGAAAATAGCATCATATACGGTATATATAGAGGGAGTCCTATCCTCTATCACCGATATTGAGCCCGTAAAGGTATCTGAGTTAATTCCCAGAGAATTGAGCGTCACCTTTTCAGTATCACCGGTTCCACCCGAAATATAAACATCTACCGACTCCGCGGTATTTATATCGGAGTTGAGATCGGGATCGAAAAGAGAAATATTTATGGTATTGCCCTCAAGATATAATGCGGAATCCATCTCCAGGGTTCCCAGAACCGTAGAACTGACGGCAATGATTACCGAAGAAGTATCAGAAGGGTCATCCCTGTCAGAATATGAGAACACAACAGAATCAGGAGAGGATACGGTCATAACACCGTCTCCCACAGCGGAAGCTGCCGCCGTAAACTCATTCAATGCAGACAGGAATATCCCCGTGGCCATACCGGTCTCATCAAGGACAAAGGTCTCGCTGTCTCCTCCTATAAGGGATTCAGCGGTAATTTGAATATCGTCTAATATCAGATCATCAACATTCTCGTCCAGATCGTCACCGCGTATATAGAATTTCTGCCCTACCTTGAATATTGCCTGCGAAACATTATTTGAATTCTCAATATCAATAGAAGAGGCCGAGGAAAGAATGAATACGGCCGTATCGGATGAGATATCTCCGGAATCCCAGGGATCAGAGTACTGGACGAAAATTTCATCTCCCGGGTCGCCCTGTAAAATGCCGTCACTTACAGTAACCGGTGTAAGGGCGGAGATAATGGAGAACTTGAATATGCCGGGAGAAAGCTCCCAGCCCACGATACTTTCGGTATCCGCAGATGTAAGGTTCAAGAGCGTCATCACCTCTGAATCAGAAGAAGACGGAGCGAGATTCGAATCCTCGTCTTCCAGAGTTATATATATTGTGTCTCCAGGGATATAATTCCCCTTATCTATCCCGAATTCATCGGTAAAGGATACCTGAGAAACGGATGTAGAAACGGATATAGTGAAAGAAGAGCTATCAGTTACAAGATTAGATTCAACTCCCTTGATGCTGATACTGTAATTCCCCGGTGTTACCGCCGGTACCGGATATTGGAATTTTTTAAGAGAAATACCATCGTCGCTGACCATGATCATATTGGTATCAACTGCCAGAGATGGGGAGATTATCCTCGCGCCGGTAGAATCCATGATGTCATATGAGCCGAATGGGTCTGATACCGCCGCACGGACCCAAATGGTCTGACCCGGATAGAAGTCCAAATTGGCGGAAGTGCCCGTGGGATCGGTGGCAAAGTCCTCTTTATATGACATGGCGCTTTCAACATTAACATAGGTCACGGTTGGAATCTCTATGCGGGAATCGCTGATACGGGAGTCGAAGTAAGTCGTCGGTACACCTCCGGTGAATACCAGTTTTACAAGTACACGCTCTCCTGCAGAAATAGTTGATACCGCGGGGAATAATGAGACCATGTAGATGTCGGACATGGAGGTCAATGTAAAATCATCCGAGATCCCTATGACCTGAGTATCGCCTGAAGTCAGTATCTTCTCTACTATGAGCTTGCCTACCATTCCGTCACCGGAAAGGTGCAGAACACCTTCAAGGATGCCTGAAATGATAAAATCCTCCGCGAATGCAGGGGTTTGCGTCCATTGAATTACTGATTGTGTAAGAGATACCGTATTGTTTCCGGAGAAAGTATCACAGGAAAGGTCATTATGGAAATGGAGTGATTTGATACGGCTGTTCGCCTGAGAAATAAAGGCATACGCCATAGAATTGTCATCGTTGTGATATCTATCGGAATATGAAACTGTAACCGTATCGCTGTTTGCCGTCTGCAAAATGCCGTCACCCGCTATGGCAGCGGCTTTCTGACTGAGTATCCCAAGTGAATAAAAGAAGGTCCCTGAGGATATCTCCGTCTCATTGATGTAAAGGGTTTCACTATCCCCTGTCGTCTGGACATTCAGCGTCACGGCAATATTTTCTATAGCCGAAAGGTCTCTGTTATTATCATCATCGATAATCCGAATATAGATCTTCTCGCCGAGGAAATATGAATTCTTGACAATAAAGCCCGTATTGTCGGTGGTATTCAAAATACTGTCGGAGGATTCTTTAATAAGGAATTCATCGACAGCGGTATCGGAACTGTCATAAATATCTTCATAATGTACATCAGCGGTCTGATCGTTGAATCCGGTCAAGATACCGTTATTGGAAGAGAGTGGGCCGGAATCCAATGGAAGGATGCCTCTGAAAATTCCTGAGTTCGAGGCTGTTTCTATCAACTCCAGATCCTCAGTATCCGATGTGGAAATATTCAAAATAACGATATCGAGGCTGTCCTTCGCGATGAAGGAAAGGCCGTTATCGGGATCATTGATCTCTATCGTAACCGTATCGCCAACATCAAAGGCATCGCTCAGCTCGCCCCATTTATCATAGAGCGCGAGCGATGCAAAAGAAGGCGCAACAGTGAATAACTCATCATGAGAAGTATCGGTAGCGTCGCCGGGATCGATATATGTGGAGGCGATGAACTCTCCCGAGATCACCGTGATCGCGCCATCGAAGGGAGCGCCCGGGATCAGAGTAAGGTTCAAGGCGGGAGACTCAAATACTCCCGAATCTGCAGATGTTTCTGTCAGATCTACCGTCTCCGTATCGCCGGTGACGGTACAATATACTGAGATCGCAAAGGTGTCCATAACGCCGGGTGATAAATTCAGATCAATATCCTGAAGTCGTAAAAAGGCATCCATATCACCGATACGCACACCTTCGATAAGCGCGCCGGTATCGGAAATGAAGTCAAGATCGCTCACCCATTGGTCTTCATATATCTCTGCATTGTCAAGGCAAGTATCGGAAGCATCCGAAGAGTCAATATAATTCACTGTCAGGGTTTCCGTCGGATCGGATTCAATGATGCCGTTTCCCTGAACAACTGTAGAATTTACTATGGGTATTCCCGCGATATTCTCAAATATGCCTGTTGAAATACCGGTCTCGGTAAGCAGGATGGTCTCTGAATCCGCAGAAACAGAAGTCACAAGTGTGATCTCCAGATCCTCTACCGAGTTAGGATCTAAGTTCTCGTCAGCATCTGATAAACTGATAAATACATTCTGCCCGGTGTAATAGAAAGTGGCATCCGCCGAAAGGAAATCCAGGAACACAATACCGGACGGTACGGCAACACCGATAAGAGCGGTAATGGAAGAGGTATCGGATTGATCATGAAGATCTACATACAATGCGGTCAAGGTATCCGCGGCGGAGCTCTGAAGAATGAGGTCCGAGGAAACAGCCGCAGCGTTCGTGAGTGTTATGGGCAGGATATTTGTGAAGATCCCTGAAGAAATACCCGTTTCGGTAAGCAGAAATATTTCCGCATCACCGGAAATGCTCATATTACATTGAACATTCAGGGTATCTAAGGATGAATCATCTCTGTTGCGGTCAAGATCATTTACCTTCAAAAAGACCTGGTCTTCATCGGCTATAAGTTTAACTCTTGGTATGATCCCGTCGGTGATCTGAATTACAGAAGACGAAGGAGAAATGAAATATACCTGTGAAGTTGTCGTATCCGACGGATCATTGGGATCCGTGTAATAACCATGAAGAATATCGCCGGGATTGGCATTCACGATCATATTTCCCGCACTGTAGGGGACCGGAGCAGATAAAAGTGAAAAAGTGAAGGTGCTGCTGTCCGTGCTTTCTTCGAGCAGAACAATATTCTCTGTATCATCTCCCGAATCATTTATCAGCGTAAGAGAAAGGGTTTCCGCGATGGTATTATTGATATTCTGATCGGGATCAATAAGTTTCAAATAAACCGTATTACCCACGGCGTACGAAAGGACCGCCTGGCCGTCAATATCAAAATAATTCAGATGTGAAGTGGTAGTATCATAAAAGATCGCCGTATCGTAAACATGTAAGGCAGAACCGGTGTAATCCTTCTGATCATAGTAATCGACCAGAATATTATCCCCATTGGAACAATTCAAGTGGCCGTTCTCGGCAACAACCGCTGAAACGGTAGCGGTGATGCTGTTTCTGAATATTCCGGAATCCGGGTCGACCTCGGTCAGCATGACAGTTTCACTGTCCCCTGCATCTGAAGTCAGAGTGACAAGAACGCTTTCACTGACCCCGGCATCAACATTCAGATCAAGGTCCTCAACGGTTATAACGACCTGATCCCCATTCCTGTATATCTCGGCATCGAAGTACACCGTACCTCCGTTGTAATGATAGAGACAATCATTTACGGTTAAGATCGTATTATTAGAAACAAGAAAACCGCTTCCGCCGTTATCATCAAGATAAGAAGTATAGAAAGGATCATAATTCGCCGATGATGGATCATTAAAGTAGAGCTTATATGTTCCCGTATCTGCAACGCCAAAGGAATATACGCCATTTGAAATAGTATGCGGCCTTGTATCGTATACACTGTTATCCATTTCATAGACATATATTGAGATATTGGGAATCCCTATACCGCTTCTACATTCCGTAACATTTCCTTCGAATCCCTGCGGATAGATCTGCCAGCTCGGGATACCTGTTTCCGATAATTCTGAATCCTGTGTCCTCCACTGTCCCGTATCACCAAGAAAATAATTGTTCAGTGAGACGGTATCAGATGAAGAACTCGGATTTATATAGAATTTATATGTAATATGATACTCTCCATTTCCGAGTGCATAGGGATAGTAGGTTTGCGGGTTATTATAGTTTGGAAAATCGGATTTAATGTCTGTAAGTTTTACCGTATCATATCGGTTTAAAAAGTTTCCCCATGATAGATTCGCGGGACTTCCTCCTGTTATCTCAACGGTTTGCATAATTTCCACATAACCGCCAAGCAAGAGATCACCGACGACATTGTTTGTAACAATGAATTGTCCTGTATTCCACGATTGAACTACATAGATATCTCTCTGAATTGTTGATAATGTTTGCGGCACACCTTCAATATAGTATGTTGCATCCATCTGTAATATATCTGGAAAATTCTGCTCTATGCCTGATCCTGCTTCAAAGCCCCATGGTGTAACTGCCCAATAGAGGTATTCACAATTTCCGGGATATAAGTTCTTTATCTTCTTTGTCTTTTCCTCACCCATTGGGATCGTAAAGCTATCTACCGTATCATTTATTGTAATTGTAGCGACAAATGTATCTATAAGTTGTATTGGATCCCCGCTAATCTTTAAGATCACGGTAAAATCGGTTGCGAAACCGTCAGATTTTCTGTAATGTGCCGGTGCATTTGCTGCCTCTGCTGCATTTGCACCCCCGATCATAAGTCCCCATTCCATTGTCGGTGTACCGAATATCGGCACAAAAATAAAGAGTATCAGGGCTGCGAAGATAAGAAGTCTGAATAATCTACCCATCCGTTTCCTCCTTCATCATCATCATAAATGGCAGAATCGATCACTGTCGAGTTCAAGGAATTCCACCAATTTCCCAAAGCATCAATGTTTGCAGACGATATATTCACGAATGAATATTCGCTGCAGATAAAACTGTTATTACCGTGATCAAGGGATGTTCCCAGGTCCGCGGTCCCATTTATATTTACGATACCCTTGACGCAATTATCAAAAAGGGTGTCTCTTATAAATAATGAAGAGCCGGAAGCATAAATACCTGTTCCGCACTCCGTAAAGGATGAGTCTGAAATATTGGATGGGACAGAACCCAGCTGTATAGCCGTCTCGCAACGGGCGAACTCATATTTTCCCGCCGGAAGGGAAGCAGAGTTTATTCCGCAGACCGCGTTTTCCAGAGCAAGAGCTGACACCGAAAAGGTGCCGTTGATATAAATGCCCATCCAACAGTCACTTGTGGCGGAAACGCCCTCAATTGCAACCGGTGAGGTCTCGCTTCCCTGAATGTGAAGCGCACCGTAAACGATCATCTCGATCTTCGCCGTGGAACTGCCCAGATTAGAGCCGTCCGATGCGGAGATCGTTAATAATGCGGAGTCGGCTATTGTCAGCGTCCTCCCCTGAGGCACAATGATATCCCCTGTAATGTTATGTGTGCCTTTCCATATTTCGTCAACGGTTAAAATACCGTAGGCCGTCATGCCGATATGAACGAATTCCGCTACATCGGTATATAATCCGACTTCATCTTTTGCCCGGCAGATAATATTATAATCACCAAATACGGATCCGCTTGTAAATACGGTTGATGCGCCCTGTGTATTTGAAAAGGTCCCGCCGCCGCAGCTCCATGTAAATGTGATCGCATCCCCTTCGAGGTCGGTCGCTGAAACAGACAGCGCTGCCGTCTCACCGTAATTCATGAATTCCGATGCGCCCGAGATCATTACATCATATGGCGCGCTCTGTGAAACTGTGGATAGCGGATCAAGCGGGTTTCTCCTCTCAAATGTGCAGGAGGCGAACATTGAAATAAGGAGGATGAGGATCAATACGTTAATTTCAAACTTAAACATGCTGTATGCCTCCTCTTAGAAAGCCCGAGAGCAAAAGGTGAAGTATGGTCGGGACGGACCTTGCCGCCCCATATCATCTGATACACGGAAAACACTCCAAGAGATATTGAAGCTGCCATATAGACCTTGAATCGCTCTTCGTTCACCTTAACACCGTCCCACATACCAAGAAGTTCCGAAGGGTCGGAGGCGTCCATATAGTCGGAGTAATGGTCGTCTGCCTGAGAATAGAACATATATGAGACACCGCCTAAAGCCACCGCGAGCCCAGCGGAAACGAATGACTCGACCGGAATTTTTCTTTTATCCTTTTTGATAAGGCCGGCTTTTTTTAATTTATTACGGCGCTGCAGTTTAGTATTCAGGGCCTTCGTCTTCTTTTTCTTAACTTGCTCAGGATCAGCTTCTTCTTTCTTCTTCGCCTTCTCCTTAGCCGTAATTGGTATCTTCACTGTACGCTTCTTCTGATAGACCAAAGCGCCAAAGCGATTTTGCTTAAGTTTTTTGACAATGGCGGTTTTCTTGGTGTATGAATCGGTCTCGCCTACCTTTATTCCGAACTTTATCTGTCCCGCTACCTTCTTTTTGACGATCTTAAGGCCTTTGAAGTCAAAGCTCTTCATAAGCTCTATATTCTCTTTCGCCTCGGCTTCTCCAAGATAAAACCCCTCGTAGATCACATATGAAATTCTGACTTCTTCGCGGAACTCCTGACCCTCCTCACAGAAGAGAAATGCGGCAAAAAGAATAAGGGCAAATACAATCGCTCTCTTCATCCTTATAAATTATAATACATATGTTAATTAAAAGTCAAATAAAGGGGAGGTTCAGCCCCTTGGAAATATCTTCCATGGAGTAGTTATCAAATGAGGCGGTCACAAAAGAGAACTCATTACTTCTATCGGCGGAGCAGGGATCTTTCAGTCCGTTTCCCGTTACCATGACAACGGTATCACCCTCCGGTTTCAGCTTTAAATACCCCGCATATGCGGCGGAAGCGGCGGGTTCGCAGAAGATCCCTTCGTTCTTTGACATGTCATACTGGGCCTGCATGATCTGGGCATCGGATACTGAAATAAATGTTCCCTGCGTTTCATAGGCCGCCCGAAGCGCCTTATACCCGTCACGCGGATAGCCGACAGAAATTGAATCGGCAATGGTATCGGCTGATTCAGGCGTAAATTCCATCGAATTGTTCTCAAATGCCTTTACGAGCGGGGATGAGCCCTCGGCCTGCACACCGATGATCCTGGGAATTCGGTTTATCATGCCAAGCTCCTTCAATTCCCAAAAGCCCTTGTAAATACCGCCGATAATACAACCATCGCCTACGGAAACAACAATATTGTCAGGCGTGTTTCGGCCAAATTGTTCATATATCTCGAAAGCAGAGGTCTTCTTTCCTTCTGTCATCATGGGATTTATGCCTGTGCTTCTTAAATAGGCCCCGCAGTAGCTTGAATACTCTGTAGCCATGTCAAAGGCCTGATCATATGTTCCTTTTACCTTCACCAGCTGAGCGCCGTGCATCAGTATCTGCAGCAGTTTCCCTTCCGGAGCGGATTCGGGGACAAAAATGACCGCCTTTAATCCCGCGGCGGCACAGAGAACAGAAAGTGAAGCGGCGGCATTTCCGGTAGATGCGGTGACGATGGTGTCCAAGCCCAGTTCAGATGCTCTCAATACGGCTATGGCGCTGGCCCTGTCCTTATATGAAAGGGACGGATTTCTTGAGTCGTCCTTAAAGAACAAATTGGAAAGCAGGCGGCTTTGTACCAATGGAGTACCGCCGATCGGAAGGCGGATCAAAGACCTGTCCACATCTACGGGAAGAAGCTGCGGATAAATGAACATATCAAAAATATCGGCGGGTCCGGTAATATCGATATTTCCATAATCATAGATCACATCCAGATTCGAGCCGCATGAAGGGCAGGTCAGCATTTCCTTGTCAGGACAAGAAGGGTATTCTGATGAGCATTTTACACATCTATAAGAGAATTTTTTCATAATAGTTCTCCAAAACGCGAAAGGTTAAGCAATATCATCCGCGATTTCGCGTGCTTCCGCGAAAGTGATATATATTCCCTGGCATCATCTCGTTTTCTCAGGCGATAGGCCGCTTTGGCGGCTTTGTAATACAGCATGCCCTTTTCTCCGCCCCGCTCTACTGCGGATAAATAGTTTTTCAGGGCTTTGCGGTATTTTTTGTCAGAGAAGAAGAGATCACCGCATACTTCACTGTATTGCGGAGTTCCCGTATCAAGTTTGGGAATGTACATCTTCGCCTGACGGATCATTTTCCATCTCAGAAGGTTTCTTAGGAACAACACCCCTATACGCTCACTTTCCTTGATAGGATCAAGCTGAACAAGTATATCATGAGCATCCTTATGCCTTCCTGTCTCGGAGAGAAGCCGCGCATACCACACCTTCACCTCAAAGGGCGGGTCGGTGCGTTTGAAGGCATCCTCAATTTCACTGAGTGCATAGGTGATCTTGCCGCTGAAGTACAGTATTTTTGATCGTGAAAGTTGATCTGCTGTGGGGAGCACAGCCCCCCACAGCATCAGTATCGTAATTAGAAGATACTTTATTTTTTTATCCAGGCATCAAATCCTTTCTGTTTGAGATCTTCGACCAGCTTATTGGCGGAGGCCTCCGAATAACTTCCCATCTTGACGCGGTAGATTATCGATTCGGCATCGCCTTTTTTGATCTTGACCTTGACATAAGAAGGTGAATATCCGTGCTCCTGGAGTTTTTTAACCTCGCTCACGGCATCGCTGTCAACATCATATGAGCCCACATATACCGTTGCGGTTCCCTTGGTCAAAGAACTTGTGGGATCCGTAGATGCTGGGCCCACCTTCTTCACGGGCTCCTTTTTTTCCGTGCCCATGATAATGATCTCAACTCTTCTGTTACGCGAACGGCCTTCCGGCGTTGAGTTATCCGCGATCGGCGTGGATTCTCCGTATCCGACAGCTTCGACCTTCCTGGGTGATATCGCCTGCTTGTCTACGAGGTACATCATCACCGAACGGGCTCTTGATTCTGAAAGTTTCTGATTGTAAGTAGGCGAGCCCAGACTGTCGGTATGGCCTTCAACCCGGATAGATGCGTCGGGATACTGTCCCAGAACCCTTCCCACACGATCCAGAGTAGCAAAAGCATACGGTGGTATAGAGGCTTTGCCGGATGCGAAATTGATCCCCTGAAGATTAAGGACGATACCTCTTTTATCTTCAACCAATTCGATATGCTTGTCCTGTGAAATCTCTTCTTTGACCTTATTCATCCTGGCTTCGTATTCCTTTCTCATTCTTTCGGCAGCTTCATCGGCAGCTTTTCTCGCAGCTTCTTCAACAGCGATCTTCTGCTCCTGGGCCATTCTCTGGCGAAGAGCTTCTTTTTCGGCTTCTGACTGCGCTTCTTTTCGCGCTAATTCCTCTTGTGTCAGCTTGAGCTTTGCTTCTGCTTCGGCCTTCTGCCTCTCAAGGTCGTCTTTTTGCTGGTCTAAAGCCTTTTTCAAGGATGCGGAAGAAGTGGCAAGTATATCCTTAAGGTCTTTAAGCTCCTTCTTCAGAGCTTCAATATCCTCTTCTGTTTCAGTCATCATCACGGTGTTTGTGTCAATATATTCACTATTGATATCGATGGCGGAAACATTTGTGTCAATACGCTCATGTATGGATTCCATATCTTCGGTCCAATCTTTTGATTTGGTCTTCTTTCCAAAGATCATCGTGATGGATGCAAGCTGATATTTCCCAAGATTGCCTTTGTCCGAATAGGCAACATCCAGCTTCACCGCATCAGAAAATACCAATCCGAAACCGAAGGTAAATTCAGGTATATCCCATCCCAAGGCCTTCCAGCCGCTTCGAAGGATTATTGTATTACCCAAATTCAGCTCACCGCCCAAACTTAATTTGTATGTTCCGTCAACAGGCATGGTATTGTCGAATGAGAGGGAAAGCCCCGAGCCCATTGTATCGATCAGTTTTACTACCCAGCCCAAATGGAATGTAGTGGGAGCCTTCAAAGATGCTTCATTATATGCCATCGCATTCGCAATACCGATATTTGTAACGGAAGCACCGATACCTATCTTTTTAAATACTTCTGGAATGAACTGAATACCGACATCGGCAAGAAAGGTCTTCTGATAATCGTTAAAAAGGGTCTGGTCAATGAACTTGGCGGTAAAGCCAAGATAAAGGCCCGATCCCAATGCTGAACCGAATGAGACGAATGCCATTGTATTTTTATTCTTGAAGGTGTCAACGACATAACCTGTGGAATCGGTCTCGTCCTCCTCTCCCCAATCGACATAAGCCCCGCCGATCGCCATTGAGGCCTCAATACCGAAATTCTGCTCCACTCCGGCAAAGAAACTC
Source organism: bacterium (assembly GCA_023133295.1). Lineage (GTDB taxonomy): Bacteria > AUK180 > AUK180 > AUK180 > AUK180 > JAGLWT01. Next base: position 25,635 of record JAGLWT010000120.1, read on the forward strand.
TGTATTCCCGCTAAGGGAATGTAGAGCGTATTCAATGACAACTGACTGTTCTTCAACCTGGCAATACCCGCTGGGTTGATGAAGATGGATCCGCCGAAGTTATCGGAAAATCCGGAATAAGCATCCGCCATCGCATATGAAGCGGGGTCCCAGTTCAACTTTAAAAAATCGCCAAGCATAGCTGAGCCGGCCTTCTCATGGCCTTCAGATACTTCCGTGGTAAAGGGGATCACCAAAACAAAGAGTAAAAGAAGGAGTGTGATTATCTTTTTCATAATATTCTCCCTACCTGATGAAGGTCATTTTTTTGACCCTTTTCTTTCCGTCAGCATTCAGACCGATGAGGAAATTACCGGTCTGCACTTCATTTCCCTGATCATTATCCCCTATCCAGGTAACTTCATGGTACCCTGGGGTGATCAAGGCGGCATATGAAAGGTGGTCTTCATTGATCACCGTTTTTATAATATCTCCGGAGATGGTGTATATCTTCAATTCCAAGATCTCCACAGCCAGCGGCAAATAATACTTAAGAGTAGTATAAGGCGCCTTCTTCAGATCAAGGGGATTGGGATAATTCTGACAGAGTTCAACTACGAGAGTGGAGGCATCAACGAAATCCTCCTTACCCGGAGTAAGATCATTCGTTGAAATGGTCTTCCAATCATAAGCGGTATCGCTGTCGGTCGAGTTCACCCTCTGAAGACCGTTGCCCACATAATAATAAACCGGCCTTGTAACCGTGTTCCATTCATTATCGGATACAACTGTCGTAAGTAATGTGTCGGAGTAGGTATTATCCGAAGCTGCATAATAAACAACATCCTCATAAGTAGAGGCGTCCTCTTTCAATGAAATAACCTGGTATTGCGCGGAAAGATTGTATGCGGTCCCCAGATAAATATCCCAGTATCCGGGATTATTCTCATTCATCAGCTGATCGTTCAACCCTGGGGAAAAGTGGATCACCGCAATATCCCCTGTTGTAAGGGTTATGCTCTCTCCGACTGAAAGAAGGGCCACGGTGTTCCCATGGGATAATTCCAGCACATAGGTTTCATCTAAAACGACATCGGCAACGCCGAAATTTTCTATCTCGATCCAGTCCTCTGAAAACTCCAGGCTGCCCGTGGGGGCGACTTCCGTGATCAGGACATTCGCAGCGAACATCGGAATGCTCATAAGGATGAGTAACGCGGCAAAAAAGAGTTTCTTCATAAGATCCTCCTAATTTGATCTAAATTCTCTTTGATATTATTTTTCATGACAGCACTTCCCATAACAATATAATCAAACTCCGCGGCATTTAGCACGCTTTCCAGATTATTAATGGTGATACCGCCGTCAATTTCCATCATAAAACCATGTTTTATCTTATATTCTTGCAATAATTGTGCCTTTTCGAGAGTTTCAGGCATGAAGGATTGACCGCCATAGCCCGGAAATACACTCATAATCAGGGCTAAGTCAAATTCACCCATAAGGGGCAATAAGCCATCAATGGGCGTATCGGGATTAATGGCTATACCCGCTTTTGTACATTTTTGTCGAATATAGCGTAATATTTCAGCGGGTTGAGATGATGCTTCCAGATGTATCGTTACGATATCGCCATATTGACAAAAGCGCTCTACATACTTCATCGGGTCGGATATCATCAAGTGTATATCCAGGGAAAAATCCGAGTCCTTCAGGGACTCGAGGATTGGAAAAGCGAAGGAAATATTATCCACAAAATGACCATCCATGACATCGATATGAAGGGTATCCACAGAACCCTGTTTCAGGATCCGCAGCTGCTCCCCGAGTATCTTGAAGTCGGCATTAAGGATAGATGGTGCAAGTTTCGCCATAATACGCCAGTATTATACTACATTCAAATGCAATTTGCAAAGAAAAGAATATCGTGTGACGCAGGTAGAACAATTGTCAATTGTCCATTGTTCATTGGTTGAAGCCACCGTCCCCATATTCATTTTAAATAAAGTAAAAAAGTAGTATACTGAAATACAATTACTTATTTTTCAGTATATACAGACATGGGAGGTCTTTTATGAATATGCGAAAGATTTTTGACGGAATTATGCTTACCGGGCTTTTATTGGCCCTTTTTGCTTTTTACGGCTGCGCGGGTGCTAAGATCGATATCAAAACGACTCCGGTGAAAAAGGATTATAAAGGCGCATCATCGGTAACACTCTTTGATATATCACATACTAAGTTAAATACCGACGGTTCCTATGAACATACCTGCCATAAGGCGGTAAAGGTCTTTAATGTTAAGGGCAGAAAAATGTATTCAGCCGTATCCACCCAGTTTTGCAAGGATTATGGTACATCAGAGATCAAGTATATAAGGGTTTATAAACCCAATGGAGAGGTCGTCAATGTTTCAAAAAAGAAGATACAGACAATGCCGATGCCTGCATTGGGTAAATTTTTTCTTGATAAGATTATGATCTCAAAAGTGGAAATTCCCGACCTTGAAAATAATTGTATTATTGAATATGAGATCGTTGATCATTTTACGAATCCCCCCATGGAAAATAACTACTGGGATTTTCTTCTTTTTGAGGACTTTCAGCCGATCGTGAAGAAAATTGTTTCGCTCGAATATCCAGAGAGCATGAATATTAAATACGAACTTCTCGGGGAAGAGGGCATAAAAGTTGACAAGGCGGTAAAAGGCAAGAAGAAGATTCTGAAATTCTCTATGGAAAACATCGAAAAAATAAAGGCGGAACCAATGATGCCGGCGCTTAATAAGGTCGGAAGAAGGGTTTTGATAACTTCTACAGAAAGTTGGAAAGATATATCAAAATGGGCATACGAACTGTATGAACCTAAAATGGAAGCAACCGGACCAGTTAAGGAAAAGGTTGAAGAACTCACAAAAGGGATCACCGACAGGGAAGAGAAGATCGAGAAGATATTCAGATTTGTTTGTGATGAGATCAGATATGTTGAAGTTGGAATGGTCGGGAAGAAAGGAGGTTTTGAACCCTATGCGGCAGAATATACTCTGAAAAACAAGTACGGTGTATGCAGGGACAAAGCGGTCTTGATGGCGGCGATGTTAAAATGTATCGGCGAAGATGCCTATGTTGTTCTTACCAATCCGATGTATAAGATCGATACTATACTCCCCATATCACTGTTCAATCATGCTATTACCGCAATAAAAGAGAAAGATGGCAAGTACAGATTCATTGATTCCACAACCTTCGGCGCAAATGTGGATCTTCCTGAAATGGAACGGGACAAGATCGCGCTTGTAATGACAAAAGACGGGGAAAGTTGGACAAATACAGGGAAGAAGGACCCATATAAGAATCTGATGCTTGTAAATATCCAATCAAATATTAAAAGAGATCTGAGTTCAAAAAACATTTTCAGTATTGAGATGAACGGTGATATGGCCATGAGTATGAGAAATGCGAAAAAATATCTGAAGGACATGGATATAAGCGATATGCTTGAACAGATCGTAAAACAGTTCGCGGAGGACGCAAAGGTTGATAAGAAAGAATCGAAAATAGAGATACCCGATGATTTTAATAAACCGGTTATTATGAGGATTGTTTTTACAACCGCGAATGTATTGCAGAAATCAGGTAAATACTATAAATTCAACCTTGGCGACGCAAGTTCAATGGGCAGCGGCGGTCCGGGATATTTCAATCTTGAGAAGAGAAAATATCCACTTAAAATAGATATGGGAATGGTAGCAAAGGCAACAATTGAGATAAATTATCCATCCAATATTAAGCCGAAAAGCTATCCGAAAAAGTATAATTTCAAATCCGACTATATGGATCTGAGCAGTAATTACAGCTTGAAGAAAGGCAGACTCACTTTAACATCCGACAGCATTATGTTTCCGGCAACCATTATGCCGAAAGATTATGTCACTGAAAAAAAGAAGTATAATGAGTTCGAAAAAAATACAAACAGCGATATCATCTTTATAAAGAGGTAGAAATGAAACGGTTTATTCTATTTTCGTTATTGTTCCTTCTGATTTTCTCGAGTTATGCGGTTGATGTCGATGCACTCATAAAGAATTCACCTGCAAAAGATAGTATTAAGGAGGCAAAAGCGATCTATCTTCTAAATAGAACAACGGTAGATCATAGGGAAAACGCAAAAGAAAAGGTACACAGTCATTTTCTTATAAAAATTCTCCGTACGGGCGGAGAAGATAGATTCGGTGATCAGCATATCTATTTTGACAAGGGACTGGAAAAGGTAAATATTCTAAAGGCAAGAACCTATGCCGACGGGAAATGGATAGAGGTAGATAGAAAAAAGGCAATCAAGGTGCTTTCAAGATTTACAGCCTTTTCAGCGGGTGATTATTATCCGAACGCAAGGCAATTAGTTGTAGCATTTCCGGCACTTGGCGAAAATGCCGTGATAGAACTTGAGTATACAAAAGAATTATTAAAGAGGAAAAAATGTAAGGAAAAGAAGCTGATCTACGGCGAGGCATATTTGCAGGGTTCGACACCTATGGAAAATGTGGAGAGAACTTACATATTTGACAAAGAAAACGATTTGAAAACAGCGTTTAAGAACGATGATAAACAATTTGAATACACATTTACAGAAAAAGACAACGGGACATCTCTTATTTACACATTTAGAAGCGGCAGTATCCCCATGATCATAAATGAGCCGTATATGGAGAGTTATGAGAGATTTGTTCCTATATTTATCTTTTCGAACATTGGATCATACGATGAATATTCACAGTATGTTTACAAAAAGATGTTTGCGAGAACTGAGAAGTGCGGAAAAACATTTAAGAATGATAACGGGCTTATAAAATTTATGACGGAAGATGTCAGAGATGTCTGGTTCTCCTTTTCAGCAAGCGGATTCAGTCCTTATAAGTTAAAAAAGATACTGAAAAACAGATATGCCGGCCAGGTGGACAAGGCATATTTGCTCTATTATTTGCTTAAAGATAATGGTAAATCCCCTCAATTCTGCTTTGTACAAAATAGAGAACCGTTATTCAAGGATTTCATTATCCCGAGTAAATTTTCCGCTTTTACCTGCTATGACGGCGAAAAAGCTTACAATGTCGAGTCGGACAGCATTGATTATGATTCCACTATCCATGACAAATGTAAGATCTTTGTAATCGGGGAAAAAGCTGGGAAATGGATAGAGATCGGTGATAAAATAAAGCCGAAAGAAACGGATTGCACGATAAGTATTGACAAGAACGGTGACGCTGAGATCGAATACAAGATCATTTACAATGGCGAGGCAAGTACGGTCCGAAACAAGTACAGGGACAAGGATGAAGATGAATATGAAAAGATGATAACAGAGTTCGCTAAAGAAGTATTCCCGAATTCTAAGATCATTTCCTATGATATAGAAAACATTGACGATAGGGAAAAAGCACCCGTAATCAGTATAAGATTAAAGAAGGAGAGGTATGTAAAGTTCTCTGATAATATTGGTTTTTTGAATCTCCGTGAAAACCGTTTTGCCGTATCAAAATACTTCAGTAAAGATGACCGGAAATATGGCCTGGAACTTGCGCCCTGGAACAAAATGATGAACCTGGTCCATTACAATATCTCTATAGACGGATTAACATTTGATTATATTCCATCGGATATAGCAGTAAAAACAGATCTTTTCGACGAAAGTATCAAATTCACGAAAGAAGGAAACAGTATCAAAATAGAGAAAATGCTCAATATTAATTCCGGTTATATGTGCATAGAAACCTACGAAAAGGAAAAGGATAATGTAAATAGGAAGGCATCAGAGCTCAGTCAAATCGTTATTAAGAAACAATAAACGAGACGAGGTACCTGGTCTTCCTGCGCCCTTAGCAAGGTACGCTGGGAACATAAGCGACCGAAGGATCCATCTTTCTCTACTTAGACCTTCTCGCTATTTGTCATACTGAGCCTTTTGCGAAGTATCCATCTTATAGGATCTCATTGTACAAACCTCTCCATTTCTTATTGCCCTTTTCAATGAGTCCTATCTTGTATTTCCGAACCTTCCCTTTCAGAAATTTTTCCCTCGCAATCGCCTCATACATTGAATCATGAACTTCGTAATATACAAGTAAATGCAACCCGTATCTCTTAGAGAAACCTTCAACCGAATCATTTCTATGCTCATAAATTCTTTTCACGGGATTGCTTGTGACGCCAATATATAAAGTGCCGTTTTTCCTATTGGTTATAATGTAAACATATCCCTTTTTCAATTAAACTCCTGGATTCTTCGGTCGCAAGCTCCTTCAGAATGACAAAGTTGCATCTGTTTTGTCTCCTCTGCAATTCTTCATTCTTCACTGTTCACTGCATTCTGTCATCCTGAGCTTTTCCGCGAAGGATCCATCTGGTATTTGCTTCTTGTGTTTTCCCCACTTGTGCACTTGTGCTCTTGTCACTTGTGCTCTGCGTAGCATAACCTTTAACTTTTCAACATTTCTCAGTAATTGTCCATTGTCAATTGTCCATTGTTCATTGGTTGAAGCCACCGTCCCCAATTTTACCGCCTCTTTTGGACACCCACCCGCTCGCAGTGATCGGCCACCGGGCACTTGGAGCAGAATGGGGATACGGGAGCGCAGATTGTCTGGCCGAAGGAGACGAGGATCACATTGTATTTGAGCCACCATTTTTTAGGCAAGGTTTGCCTGAGAACCATTTCCGTGGCATCCGGGTTTTTGGTTTTGACAAAACCGAAGCGATTCGAGATGCGGTGAACATGTATATCGACACAGATGCCCTCCTTGCCGAATCCCTCCGTCACGACAAGATTCGCCGTCTTTCTGCCGACTCCGGGAAGTTTCACAAGTTCTTCTATCGAATCGGGCACCTTGCCGTCATATTTCTCAAGAAGAATACCGCAGATCTTATTGATATTTTTCGCCTTAATGCGGTAAAAGCCCACTGGATAGATCAATTTCTCTATTTCTTCCACGGAAACCGTGCGAAGCTCCTTCACATTTTTCACCTCTGAGAATAATTTTCCGGTAGCAACTTTTGTTACTTGATCCTTTGTTCTGAGGGATAATAGCGTAGAAATGAGTACCCTGAACGGTTCATAGCCGCGGGCTTTCTGATATGCGAGGACCGGGGGCTGCCATTTTCTGTATTCACCCTCCAGTATTTTTAATATTTTCTCCAGAGAGGAAAGCTCCACGCTCAGAATTCCTCAAGGCGCTCGATGAATATCTTTAAGACAAAACTGCCAAGCTGAAAGAATTGATTGAGACGCTTGTGAGGCTCAGCGAAGATGCGGAAAAACCACTCCAGGCCATGCTTCTGCCACTTCTTGTTAACTCTTTTTTTGATCCCCGATATGATATCAAAGGAACCGCCGACACCAATAAACACGCCTTTTGCCGTATTGTCAAATTCTTTATCGATCCAGGCTTCCTGCGCAGGAGAACCCAAAGCCACAAGAATAAGGTCATAGCCGACCTCTCGGATCTTCATTCTGAGGGTCTCTTTCTCATTATAATTTGAATATCCGTCCAGAACATCTATTTCAAGCTTCGGGAATTTCTTTTTGAATTCCCTCTTAATTCTCTTAGCGATGCCTCTTTTGGCGCCAAAAAGCAGCACACGGAAATCGTCCTTTGGCGGATGATTCAGAATATGTTCTACGATCTCGACTCCGGCGACCCTTTCCTCCAGTGGCGTTCCCAGAAAAAACGAAGCCCAGACAACACCGATACCATCGGGGATCACCAGGCCGGCCTTTGAATATATCTTCATCAGTTTAGAATTCTCAAGGCCGTTCATTATCATTACGGGGTTGAGCGTAACCGCGAAGAGCTTATCATTCTGGACAATGGCATCATTGATCCTGTCCAGGACACCATAGAAATCCAGATTGTCCACCTCCAATCCCAGGATCTTCACGCGGGCTTCGTTCTTTTTCAGCGGAATTTTCTTACCTTTCAAGAAATTCTGGAATAAGAAGAACTCACCTACCAAAAAAAGAAGAGAAAGCAGGATAACAATGGAGTGGCCGACTCCCCACTCCCTTAATAAAATGGCTATCAGCGAAATATTAAAAAGCACAAGATATACAAAAAGAAAGACATCGTATCGAGAATATTGAACGATATAATCCTCATGTTTGTTCTGCGTTTTTTTTCTGAAACTTCTGTAAAAAAGGTAAAAGTACACAGCGATCAGCACAAGTAATATGGCGATGGGAAGAAGCAGCGCTTCAAAAAAGATCATTTCTGTATTTGAGTAAATAGAGAATAAAGCGATCAGGAATCCCAGGAATCTTCCTTCCGACCGGTCGAGCCGGAAATGCGGGATCACCAGTTCAAAGAAAAATACACCGAATGAGATCGAAAGCAGGAAAGAGAGAAGATTCAGCTCCTCAATGCCTACGCCCAGAAAGAATTTCACGCCGATAAAGAACGAAAGTGTGATCACAAAGAATATTCCATTCGCGAATCCGCTCAATTCCGACAGATAGGAGAAGAAATACATGATCACCATGAAGTAGATTATTGAAATAAAAGGGCTGAGAGGAAAAAGCTCATCATTGAGAATATAGCCGATCTTCAGGCCGGAAAACCGCCAGAGGATAGCAAGCGAGACAGCGTAAAGAGAAAATCTCAGCCATTTCGACATTCGAATGTAAGATATGATGAAGTGGAATGTACCCCAGACGAGGATCACGGGCCAATAAGGGATCTCTATGCCGAATAATTTCAAAAGAAGAAACGAGAGAACAAAGGAGAATAGAAATGATGCCTTCCTTAGGATGATCTCCGCCCTTCTTCCCAATTTGTGCTGCACTTTTAAATGGAGATTATGCGTGATGAAGCTTAATCCCGAAAAGGATACCAACCCGAGAATGAAGGACAGAAGCGGCTCATAGGTCACTTTGCAATACCTCCTCAAAGGCCGCTACGATCTTGGGATCGAAGGCCTTCCCCTTCTCCTCATCGATTATTCTAAGGACATCCTCGCGGGTAAGTGCGCTTCGGTGCTTGCGATGATGCAGAAGAGATACATATGTTTCCGCCAGCTGAATGATCTGTGATAAATTGGAGATATCTTCTCCTTTCTTTCCCGTAGGATGGCCGCTGCCGTCCCATTTTTCATGATGATCCTCTATGATGGAAACGATCTGATGGAAATGCGGGAAATCCTCCAGAAGCGATTTCGACAGCAATGAATGCCTCTGTATTTTTTTCTTTTCCGCAGCCGTCAGTTTGGTTTTCTTCTCAAATATTTCTTCGGGAACCCCTATCATCCCCACATCCATAAAATATACGGCAAATCGGATCATTTCCAGATCGTCCGCCTTGAGCTTCAAGCGGCTGCCCAACAATTCACACATTTCGAGTATCCTCTGCGATTTCCCGACCTTGAAGGGATCCTTGAATTCAAAACCGTTTATGATCGTATAGATATATGAATGATAAATATTGCGGATACCATGAAAGGTAATATCCGAAAAGACCAGATCATAGAGCAGCGCGGACTGATCTTGCTTTAATTTTGAACTGGAGCGGAAATAGAGCAATTCTCTATGTTCTGAATACTTCTTTTCCTCAAGCTGCGGCTTCGTTAAATACTCAGGGTCCGAAATTCCCTTCGAAAGGTAGAGCCGGAAAACACCGTCCCTTTCATCGATATTGTCCTTCACATATACAGAGAACTCTTCTCCCAGCATTTCCGAGACATTCGATTGAATATCGTCGCTGATCAGATAATAATGCTGATAGACGAGTTTTTCCAATTTAAAGAAATTGACCACTTCCTGTTCATAAAGGGTTCTGCCCCGTTTATTTATCTGAGAGAATATTACGGAATTCGCATGTATCGAAGAGAATAGAAGAAGCATCAGCTCTATATATTTCTTTACATCTTCATTCTCGCTTACTTTCGGTAAATGCTCAATAAACAAATATCCGCTCTTGCTGCTTCCGGAGGCGACCGGGAAAAGGAGGCCGGGTTTGCCGCCAATTCCAAAAAGCGGATTTTCCGGGCCCAATTGTTCTCCGTATTTGATATTGTTAATAAAATAATCAATGCCTTCCGAACCCGACAAGGTCTTGCTCTCCTTATCATTGATATAGAGATATGAATTTTTCTCATCCCCTTTTAAAAAGAGGTATAATTCCACTTCTCCGAGGATCTTCTGAAATTCCTTGAGAATATTCTGAACCGTATTTATGGGTGAATAGAAAATAGAATTCGGGTCATCTATCGAGTAGCCGGAGTGAACTTCCTGAATAAACGCCGTAAGATGCTCTATCATATTCGTATAGTAGAATCCGTTATTGCCCAGCAGCTCAATTACCCTGGATATGCCTCTAAACAACGCCAGGGACTTCTCTATGGCACGCTTGGGGATATTCTTCTTCGGAATACAGCCGCCTATGATGCCGACATATTGGTCATTGATCCTCAGAGGTATTAGAAGTGTGCCGAATCCGATGGGGCATTGAGCGTAAATAACATCATCCATCATCCTTCCCAATTCCATTTGATTCTTCCAGAAGGAAGCGCAGCCCTTATGCTCGACCTTGTCATCAGCACCCTTGCATTCCTTGTATTGTATGGGGATATACTCATTTCCCTTATCATCCATAATGAATATGTAAAAAGGCAGGCCAAGGTCAATATCCTTGAAGATACCCTTTTCAATAAGGGTGAAGATCACATCTCTCAGGGCTTCTCTTTCATCCATATATATTTTCTACCGGAACAAGGTGAATTTTCACTGAAGATCCGGCATATCTTATAAGCTCGGGGCCGCTATTGCAGCCCCATACCATTTTATTCTTCTTCCGCAAAGAGCTTCTCAACCATCTGATCAATGAGGCGTCCGACATGCCCGGGAAGTTCTTCAAGAGGAACATTCGCGCCGATCGAAGTCGCAAGATCAATCTGTGATGTTTCCACATCCACCATTCTTACCGTGATAAAGAACTTCTTGCCCAATTTTGAAACACTTCCGACGACCATCTTCTTTACGGCCAGGATCTTACCGATCTGTACCGCACATTCCGCTGAAGTACATCCGGATTGCTGGAAGTTGACCTCTGACATTATGTCATTGATCGCGCCTCTTTCAAGAACTTTGAAATAGCCGGAATTGAGCATTTCCTGAGAAACGAAATCGGTAATAATGCCGGCATCGGATTTTTCCATGTTCTTCCCTTCAAAATCCAGAACTGCGACAAGCATCTTCTCTAAAGGTTTCCTGATCGCTGTCTCACCTTTTTTCTTTTTCTTCTTTGTAACGAATTTTTGCTTCTTGGCCTTTTTCACACGCTTTGGTTTTTCCTCTTTCACTATCTCCTTCTTCTGTCCGAAGCCGTAACCAAGAGATAGATGATGAAGCACCTTAGACTTGGTGATAGAAGCATTGTAGTCAACATCAACACCGCGGTACTTGATGCCGATACCGGCATTAAGCCCTGTCATTAATTCCGAGTATCCCACAAAAGCAAGGCGCAAATAGGCCATATCCATGAGACAATATTCGGCACCAAGGCCTATTCTCATATTATCCGATTCCCTTTCAACATTTTGACTGAATATCAAATTAAACCTCAAGGCCTCGTCCATGAATTTAGCGCCGGCCTGAAAGTTAATTGAAGTAGGTGCCGATTCCAGCTCATCTCCGCTGTAAATGAGATCGATATACTGCAAAGCAAGCCCCAAAGAATAATTTCCTTTGATCCAGGAAACGCCGAGCGAGGGAAACATAATATCTTTTCTTCTTGAATCGCCGTTTGTGTAAATATATGCTGTTTGATAATTCATGATCTCGAAGCCGGCGCGAAATCCCGCCGCGATATCGTATGCCACCGCAAATCTTATGGTTTCGGTGGATGGAACATTATAATTCCACTCCCATACCTGTCCCCATTCATCCACTTGGGCAAAATCCGGGCATTTATACATCCTGACATTCAGCATAAGAGAAAGTCCCGCAATGGGATTTCCCCCTATACGGAAATCCTGAATACCCGTATTGTCAAAGATCCCGGAAAAATACGAAAAACGGACAAAATACTTCGCATTCCCCAATGTGATCAACGATGGATTAAAAGTGGATGCACCTAAAGCATTATCACTGGCAATACCGCCTGCAAGCGAGAGGTCCAGGGCATCTACCGGAATAAGTATTTCACCGTTACCTTCATATGAGGATAAAATACTTGAAGAAAATATCAGAAAGGTGATCAATAATGAGGCCAATGTGAATTTTTTCATTTTGAGCATCCGATCTGTTCCGGCCGGACATAAAAGATCACTCGCTCTTCTCGTTCCGCCTGATCTGATGCCTGATAAACTATGAAATATTTACCGCTTAAGAGCTCTGTGCCGCCGAGATCACTTATATCAAAGGTAAAACTCTCCGATGGAATATCCCATTCCTCAATACGGGCACCATCAGGGGTATAAAGGATAATTCTGCCGGTAGTTGATAACCCTTCCAATGTGATCGGCCCGGTAGTAGGGTTGGGATACGGTATCATATACAGATCATTTGAAGATGTGGTTTGCGCTAACACCGCGTTCGAAGGATTTGAAGGCCCAAGATCGGAGAACGCGAATACACGATACTCATACTCGGTAGCCGGTTGAAGCCCGACATCAATAAATTCCAATACATCAGACGCAACTGTACCTGCAAGCTCCCAAGTACCGGCAGGGTAAAGCCGTCTTTCGATCTCAAAATACAGCGTATTGCCATTTGGGTCTTCCCAATGCACCTTGACCGCCATATGGGAAAGAGCGTATGCGTGGACATTAATTGGCGGCTGAATATCTGTAAATCTCCATACAGAATAATCACCCCTGTTAAATTGATAGATCAGCATGAAGTTGCCGCCGTACAATTGGAAACCCTGATCGGAAGTAGGGGCGGGATAGCTGGCCTGTTCAATTTGCTGAAATACTGCATTGGTGCCCATTTTTCCAAAGTATATCACTTTAGTGGCATCCGTAAAGGCAAGCACGCCGGAATCAAAGATCTCCATACTGTACACATCCACTGTATGCGTGAAGGTATCGGAAAAATTCGGACTGCTGTAATTTGCAAGAGATGTCACGCAAATATCCGCGCCTCCGGTGGCAGAAGTGGTCTTGTAATAACAATGCTGATCAGTTTTATTATATACCAGAGATCTCCAAAGCGGAGACCATGCCATCCCGATGTTCGGAAAGGGGTCATTGCAAAGCATATTCTTGTTACTGGCGACAATTGCGAAGAAGTTTTTAAGATATCCACCCAGCACGACATTCCTGACATCGTCGTAGATCATCACCGCCGGTCGGCCCATCACTGGATCAAGTTCGATCACCTGGGAATATGTATCGGCGCCTACGGGCAATATCCCTATGCCGGTCTCTTCGGCGATCCACATCTCCCCGTTAATAAATAACATGGGTTTTTGTAATGCGGCACCCTCGGCATGAAGAGTTTTCCGTGAATTGAAATTGAAAACATCATGTACCTTGTCAAGGGTCCCCTTTGTCACACCATCCGAGTTCAGCAGGCCGAATCTATCGCCCCCGCTTTCCATGCAGCCGGACATCGAGGAGTGGATCTCGTTGATGCCGTGTATCGGTGGAGTGTAAGCATTGAATGTTCCGAAAACACCCTGCCCTACAAGCGGAGTATTTGAGAGCTGCACATTTCCCCACATCGAACATAGCATATAGAAATCATCCTCCTCATGTACAGCGACCGGAGTATCCAATGGTGTGGTGCTTTCATTAAACAATATTATGTCCCTGGAGGGAAATGCCCAACCCCGATATGCAGAGAAATCATTCATGGAATTGGAAACAAAGATGTAATGATTTTCCTGATCACCGTAAATACCATCGACATTACCATACGCTGAAGTTACATCCCACACGTCTGTCGCAGCATCATAGTTGAAAACCGCGTTTCGCGGGCTGCATACGAGATAAAAATCATTGTACGGGCCGGAGGTGTGCATTACAGCATCCTCATTACCGGTTTCAACAAAATAGGATTTTGTAATTAGCGTATTAGGAGTTGTAGCGGCTCCCGAAGCGGGATCAATATTCAGTATCTCGAAAAGGCCGTCGCTGCGGGTAATCATCATTCTCGGAGAAGAATTGTTGTGCGATACGGCACAAGTGAGTATATTGTTAGTTCCGACCTCCTTGAAGACATCTGCATACGGATTGAGTCGCCTACCGGCGGACGGGCGGATATCTACATAATACATCACGGGGTGAGAAGGAAAGTGAACATAAAAAATATATTCATTCATAGGATTCTTGATCACGGTCGCATCACCGTTATCACTGTGGACCATCGAATCCATGGGCTGTGTAAATGTGTGTGACAGGTTACTGTAGTCCAGAATGGTTACCTTGGCGGTAAGAGAGGTAGCTCCTCCGCGAATAAGGTATGTATAGGAATCAACCGTGGTCATTCCGAAGAGTTCATCATTTGACTGATGCAAGTACTGACCGCCGCCGCCGTCAACCTTATAAACTCCCGCATCAATATCATTGATTGCGGGGCCGTACAGAAATATCACATCATCATCCTTCCCCTGTAAAGATTTCACGGCTCCTTTATATCCCCAGAGGCTGAAGTCTGTGATGGCCAGACCTCCATCCAGCGACATATATCCGAAACCGCTATTGGTTGTAAAAAGGTATCTGTGATTCCCAGATGCCACAGTTTCCTCTATTCTGATAAATTGTTCAAAATTCGCCATCGGGAGGCGGCCGGAATATACTTCCTCAAAAGCCGCATTTGCTGATACGCAGATCGCCAAAAGAAGTAAAAACACGACGGTTTTCTTCATATGAACTCCTATTTCTTACTTTATTTTATAATTATGGGCTTTATTAAAAGAAAAGTCAAGAAATTCCTTACGGGATTTCCCTATGGTGCTCTAATTCATACATTTGAGTATAGAAGCTAGTCGGAGAATGGGGAAAAGAAACACACCCGTAACCGGAAAATCAATATTTCGTTTAACCCATTACTTATTCTGTTACAATCATATCACGCCGCACCCCAAACAAGATATGGGACATGTCGTACGCCGCAGGCGTTCGTCTGTCCCGATGTAAAAGTACCAAGCGAAGAGTTGAAAATTGTGAAACAATTGTACACTCTACGCCCCGTTAGAATCAAGTGCTAGCGTTATCCTCAATCCCTGTCTCTACGAATATTTCTGACTATTTCCTTCTTATTCCTTACCCACTTGTGCTCTTGTCACTTGTGCTCTACGAAGCGTAACCTTTGAACTTTTGAACAATCTTCTCCACACCACACATCTTCGAATGTTATTAATATTTCTGTGTCATCCTGAGCTTTTCGGCGAAGGATCCATCTCGTATTTACTTCTTGCGTTTCCCCTCACTTTTCACTATTCATTGTCCATTATCAATTTCTCTTATTACCCTCTGCACCAACCTCCAACCTCTAGCCT
>JAGLWT010000121.1 GCA_023133295.1 bacterium
CTTTTTCAAAGGAAAAGTTGAGGTCACATTGAAATCTTGTGTCAGGGACTTCAATGATTTCGCTATTTGGTACACACCCGGCGTTGCGGCGCCGTGCCGTGATATACAGGAGAATCCTGAGAAGGTTTACGAGCATACGAATAAGGGTAATTTTGTCGCTGTTGTCAGTGACGGATCGCGTGTTCTCGGCCTCGGAGATATCGGCCCGGAAGCCGGCCTGCCCGTAATGGAAGGCAAGGCATTGTTATTTAAGTATCTGGGCGGTGTCGATGCTTTCCCGATATGCATCAATGAACATGACACTGATAAGATAGTTGAGATCGTTAAGGCCCTTGAGCCGACTTTCGGCGGGATCAATCTTGAGGATTTCTCACAGCCCAAGTGTTTTGAGATACTCGAAAGATGCAGAAATGAGATGAATATTCCCGTATGGCATGATGATCAGCAGGGGACCGCTACGGTAACGCTTGCCGGACTTATCAATGCCCTCAAGGTAGTCGGAAAGAAGATCGGTGATGTCAAAATAGCGATGATCGGCGCCGGTGCCGCCAATATCTGTATTTCAAGGATCCTCTTTCTTGCGGGCGTGGATCCCAAGAAGTGCGTCATGGTCGACAGCAAAGGCATATTGAACAAAAGCAGAGAAGATCTGAATGCAGACTACTCAAAGGAAAAATGGGACAGATGTCTGACAACGAATGAAGCGCAGCTTTCAGGCGGAATTGCGGAAGCAATGAAGGGCGCGGATGTGGTAATAGGACTTTCAAAGCCGGGCCCGGGCACGATAAAGCCGGAATGGATAAGTTCAATGGCTGATGATTCTATTGTATTCGCATGTGCCAATCCGATACCTGAAATATGGCCGTGGGAAGCGAAAGAAGCAGGTGCGAGAGTAGTATCCACAGGCAGAAGCGATTTCCCGAATCAAGTGAATAACTCAGTCGGCTTCCCCGCGATATTCCGTGGTGTTCTTGATGTATGGGCCAATACAATTACAGACAGCATGTGCGTCGCTGCCGCAGAATCACTTGCGAACAGCGCTGTGAAAAAAGGCATCAGTGAGGATTATATCCTTCCGACAATGGATGATGTCGAGGCCGCTATTGAAGTAGCCGTCGCATGCGGAATGAAGGCGATGAAGGACGGTACAGCAAGACGGATATTGACGGAAGACGAACTCAGAAAGAGCGCAAAAGAAAAAATAGAAAGAGCCAGAAAGCTTGTTAATGTGGCAATGAAAGAGAAGATAATCCCGGAGTACCGGGATTAGTGCACAAGGGACAAGTGCATAAGTGTACAAGGGACAAGTGGAACAAGGG
>JAGLWT010000122.1 GCA_023133295.1 bacterium
GCCATTGTTACCGTCTTTATGAAACAGATCAACTTTTGGACACTGATTCCAAGAAGTCCTGAAAAAGAGTTTTCATCAGTTAAATCAGGATATTTCGAAATAATATGCCGCTAATACAAGTAGAATTTAATATAAGGAGGCTACGATGTCCGGAATATTAAAATTCTTTTCGCTTTTGATAATGGGCGCTATCTGCTGGGTTCTTTTTCTGGTTCTCTCAGGAATGGGCGGTGTGTTTGCCGTCCTATCGATCCCGTTTATGCTGGTCGGCGGTATAATTCTACTTCCTTTCGCAATTGCCTGGCTTCTCATCAAGGTAACTTTCTGGCTGGTGATCGGCGGTATCGCGACCATCTTTTATATTGTCCTGATCATATTTATTCTCAAACTTTTATTCTAGTGCACTGTTAAGGGGAACCTACTTCTCAATCACGAAGATGTTCGTTTTGCTTCTTGCGATGACTTATTATCCCATAAATTCTCTCCCTTCTCAATGCTCACAATGAGAGTGAAAAGAGAATTCCTCCGTATATAAACTTCTGGCATCATAATAATGAAATATTTTCAAATAGCGGAATCGCTGTTGTGGTCGAATATACAAATATATACATAGTAATATAACGACAAACTATGCCAACTATGCCAACCACCGTCCCCTAATTATTCTTTTTAATGAATTTGACTTTTTCCAAAAAAAAGGTAACATTTAAATAACCTGTTGGGTAAGAAAATAGAGGGACATACCTTTGAAAAGATGTGTCCCGATTAAAGTAGGGTTAAATCTATCGCATGCGAATAAAATATGCCCTCATCTTTCTATCCTTAATTTTCGCCGTGGCTCCAGCTTGGACCCATCCCCATATATTTGTTGACTACACGCTAACAATTGTTTTTGATGATGAGGGTTTCGCGGGAGTACAGACAGAATGGATCTTCGATGAGATGTTCAGCGCTGCCTCGATCCCAAATTATGATGTAAATAAGGATAATACTCTCGATGCTGAAGAGATTGAGAATATCAAAAAGAAGGCTTTCGTAAACCTCCATCATTATAATTATTTTTTGTACCTTGTGGACCGTGGGAATGAATTGCAGGTCAATCATATAGAGAATTTTTCTGCATCCATTGTGGGATACCGTCTGAAATACAGCTTCTTCATTCCCATAAGGATTTCTGCCAAGAATAAGAAAAAAGCCATCACGCTGGCTTTTTATGATGAATCATTCTATGTAGATATGTTGTTCCTTGATTATGAACCCATTAATTTCGAGGATTCAGAGGCAATTAAGCACTCTCATAAAGTAGTGAGTAATTATGAGGAGGGGATGTATTACGGTCAAGGTCCCCGTACTGAGATCTGGCTTAAATTCCAGAAGAATTGATATTATGACATTGAGAAAGATTACTCTTTTGCTTCTTATCCCGTTTTTCTTTTTTCCTGCATTAATTTACGCTGCTGATAATCCGTTTGTCAATCAACCCGAAAAAAAGAAAGCAGTAAAAAAAGTCAAGTATCCCGCATTAATCAGGAAGATATTCAATGCTGTCTCCGCAGCACAGCACAAGCTCAATAAAAAACTGACCGAGCTGTCCCGAAGGGTAAAGGCCGGCGATGTCAAGGCGATATTTTCACTGCTATTTTTCTCCTTTATCTTCGGCCTGCTGCATGCGCTCGGGCCGGGCCATGGGAAGTTTATCTCATTCTCATTCTTTTTATCCAAGAAAGCCAAGATGCTGAAGGGTATCTTTGTGGGGACGGCCATCGCCTTCATCCACACCTTATCCGCCCTGGTTATGGTACTGGGAATATATTTCATCGTGAAACAGGCCTATCTCTCCTCATTTGAGAGATTCAGCCGGTTCATCAAGATAATCAGCTTCAGCATGATAAGTATTATTGGCGGATATATGCTGATAAGCGCAATCTTGTCAATTAGGAAAAAAGCTTCGAATAAATCTGGTACGGGTGATATTCAGGAGCTCTCTATGAAAGAGATGCTATCTGTGATCATTCCCATCGGGATCATTCCCTGTCCCGGCGCCGCTATTATTCTCCTCTTTTTCCTTTCTCTGGATCTGGTATGGCTTGGGGTCGTTTCCGCACTTTTCGTAGCGCTGGGAATGGCTGTGATCCTCTCATTAGTCTGTCTCCTGACCATCCTTGCAAAAAAGGGTGCCTTGAAGGCATTCGGAAGTGACGGCAAAGGTATGAAAACTTTTGAGTCCGCGACAGAGATAATCAGCAGTATGCTGATCATACTGGTCGGTCTTTTCATGCTGTTGATGAGTGTATAAAAGGGCTCCGCATGGGAAAATCTATCGTCCCCGAATTATCACATGCAAAGCATGCATTGAACAC
>JAGLWT010000123.1 GCA_023133295.1 bacterium
AGATAATATTCCCTTCGGGCTGAAGTTCTTTTTCTGTCTTCTGCGTTGCTCGTTGCTTACATACCGCTGTGGGTATGCGGCGTTCCTCGCGCCTTGAATACATAAAAAAAATAGCATCAGCCATTGTTATGGTATTTATGGAACAGTACATATATATAGGAGTTACAAGCAATCTTGTAAAAAGAATCTATGAGCACAAGAATTCAATGGTAGATGGTTTTTCAAAGAGACATGGATTGAAGTTGCTCGTGTATTATGAAGTATATGAATCCATTTATAACGCGATCGAGAGAGAGAAATACCTGAAAAGAAAAAGCAGATCGTACAAATTGAGATTAATTGAAAAGGACAATTTGAAATGGGAAGATTTGTATGATGGAATCCTTTAAAACTGGATGCCACGCTTTCGCTCTGCATGACAAAATTCTTCCCCACCACGCTTGTTTCTTCTTGCTTGTGCTCTGCGAAGCTTAACTTTTGAACAATCTTCTCTGTAAATCGTACTTCATACTTCTCCATTCAGTGCCTTCAAGCAATGAATGGAGATTGTTTGACATTCAAAGCCATTTGCGTTATATTATTAATTAATTTGTGAGGAGCTAATATGTCAAAAATAGAATTTGATCCGACAAAATGGAAGCAAGTGGAAACCCAGGCGGTTCAACTATTAAGCAAAGAGATATCCTCCGCGGATGATCTTGAAAAGTTCATTGTTGACAGGTCCGCATTTTCTGATATAATCGCCGAAGAGGTTGCCTGGGCATATATTAATATGACGCGTTTCACCGAGCGTACAGAGCATTCCGATAAATATGCCTTCATGCTGAAAGAGATCGTTGAGAAGGCAAAGCCGTATTCCAATAAATTTAATAAGAAGATCGTTGAAAGCGCATATTTTTCACAGCTTCCCAAGGATAAATATTTCAATCTCCAGCGTATATTAAAAAGAGAGATAGAATTGTTCAATGAAGAGAATCTTGCTTTGGTAACAAAGGAGGAAAAACTTTCACAGGAATACGGTAAAGAGGTTGGCGCTGTGCTTCTGAGTTATCAGGGTGAAGAGCATACGCTGCAGCAGATGAACATTTATCAGAAATCCAAAGATAGAAATGAAAGAGAGCAGGCCTGGAAAATGACTGCTGATAAACGCGTGGAGCTTTCACCCGGCTTTGACAAGCTCTTCAATGAATTGATCGAATTAAGACAGCTTCAGGCAAAGAATGCGGGCTTTTCGAATTATCGGGATTATCAGCATAAGGCGATGGGCCGTTTCGATTATTCCCCCTCCGACTGTATGGAATTTCATGAATCTGTAAAAAAGGAAGTTGTGCCGGCAGCCATAGAGCTTCTCAAGATAAGAAGAGAACATCTGGGCCTCGACAAGATCAGGCCATGGGACAGAGGAGTGGATTTTCTCTCTGATAAGGTCTTGAAGCCGTTTGACAAAGGGCAAGAGCTCATTGACGGTACCATTAATGTCCTGAACAGATTGAACCCCGCACTTGGAGACATGATACTCAAGATGAAGAGCGGTGGTTATTTTGATGTGGAATCCCGAAGAGCAAAAGCTCCCGGCGGATATAATTACGGACTTCCCGTCACACGCATACCGTTTATTTTTATGAATGCGGTCGGCTTGCACAGGGATCTGGTAACCATGCTTCATGAATCAGGACATGCCGTGCATACATTTTCCACGACTGATATAAAGATAGGCGAATACGCAAATCCTCCTTCAGAGGTTGCCGAATTTGCCGCCATGGCAATGGAACTTATGACATCCGGCCTTCTGAGTGAGTTCTACTCGGACCCCGAAGAAATAACTCAGGCGCGTTTCAGTCATCTTGAGGGCATAGTGAATTTTCTGCCCTGGATGTCCGTAGTGGACCTTTTTCAGCAATGGGTATATACACATCCCGGCCATAGTATTGATGAAAGAGACCGGTATTGGAATGGCATCGTTAAGGAATATTCCCTCGGTGTTGACATGAGCGGATTCGAAGAGTTCTCAACAAAATCATGGCAGACGCAGCTGCATATTTTTGAGGTGCCTTTTTATTATATTGAATATGG
>JAGLWT010000124.1 GCA_023133295.1 bacterium
CACTGGTTCGAGTCCAGTATCGCCCACCATTTTTATTTAGAGGCGGCATAGCCAAGTGGTAAGGCGGCGGTCTGCAAAATCGCTATTCACCCGTTCAAATCGGGTTGCCGCCTCCATTCTTACATCTTGCCGGGATGGCGAAATTGGCAGACGCAAGGGACTTAAAATCCCTCGGGACTTATGTCCCGTGTCGGTTCAAGTCCGACTCCCGGCACCACGCTAAATACAATGAACAATGTACAATTGACAATGAACAATTGGGGGATGAGACAAAAGTGCGATGTACGAGGTGGAGAATCCAAAGACAAACTAAAAACAATGAACAATTAAGAAGTGAACAATGAACAATGATGCTTCGCAGAGCACAAAGGACACGCTACGCAGTGGACCCAGTGAACCAGTGGACCCAGTGGAACAACAGACAAGAGATAATGAAGAATTGGGAAATGAAGGATGAAGAATTGAAAATGAAATAGTGGGCGCATTGTTGTTGCGTATTTGGTTAAATACGGAAGTGCATTTACCATTACAGTTATCTTGATTTCTTCACTTCGTACTCAGCCCGCATTTCAGACTGACGGAGCCACTGCGGAGCATACTGGCTCCGCGTGCTCCGCATTACTCAGAGATGTGCTTTTAATTTGGATTCGATGACGGATTTGGGAACTGCGCCTACGATCTGGTCCACAACTTCTCCGTCTTTGAATACCAGGAGTGTGGGGATCGACATGATCCCGTACTTTCCCGCGATCGCACGATTCTCGTCAACATTGACCTTTCCGACCTTTACACGGCCCGCATACTCTTCTGCGATCTGCTCAACTGTAGGAGCGACCATTTTACAGGGCATACACCATACGGCCCAAAAATCAATTAATGCAACGCCCTTGTGGCTTTCGATCTCTTCTCCAAAGTTATTGTCGTTCAATACGATCTCACTCATTGTTCTTCTCCTCTAAATATTTTTGAATATTAAATGCGGCCATAGCGCCGTCACCGACGGCGGTAGCTACTTGATAAAGATTCTTTTCAACAACATCACCTGCTGCAAATATACCCTCTGCGGTGGTTTGTCCGTTTTTCTCGGTAGTAATATATCCATTGTCGGTCATATTTATTCCCAAAGCTTTTCCATCGATAAATGATGAAGCCGGAGTATATCCGACGAATATAAAAACACCTTCAGTATCGTGTATCTTCACATCGCCTGATAATTTATCTTTGTATTTAATTGCGGAAACCTTCTTCTCACCCATGATCTCTTCAGGCAATGCGTTCCAAATGATCTCGATCTTCTCATTGCTGAAGGCCCGTTCCTGTATGAGTTTGGAAGCCCGCAACTGATCTCTTCTGTGCATAATGAACACCTTGGACGCATGTTTTGTCAGGTAAATACCCTCTTCAACGGCGGCATCACCGCCACCGATCACAGTGACGACCTTGTCCTTGAAAAACGGCCCGTCACAAGTGGCGCAGTAGGATACTCCTCGTCCGGTGAATTTCTCCTCTCCTTCTACTCCGATCTTTCTGGGGACTGCCCCAGAAGCCAAAATGATGCCCTTGGCAAGTATCTCCTCTCCCCATGTTCTTATCAGGTATCCTTCTTTGTGTTTTTCTATTTGAGTCACCTCGTCAAATAATAATTGTGTTCCGAACCTTTCCGCCTGCTTGACCATTTTTTCAGCCAGCTCCTGTCCCTTGATCCCATCGGGAAATCCAGGGTAATTCTCGATTTCATCGGTCAAAATGATTTGCCCGCCATGAGCCATTTTTTCGATCAGGACGACATCGAACATTGCACGGCTGAGATAGATACCGGCGGTCAATCCTGCGGGGCCTCCCCCTATGATAACTACATCCTTATTTAACATGTCACTTCTCCAAGATACCGTGTTTGATCAGCAGCCCCTTCACTCTGGCTTTCATATTCGGGTCATTCCCAATGATCTCATCGATCTCCGTTCCGTTGGAGTCCAATATTTTAATCGTGGGGATAGCTCTTATTCTCGGAAACATTTTCATTATTTTCTCAGTGGCGAATCCTACCGGATAATTAATACGGTATGTCTGGTAGAAGTCCTGCAGCTCCCCAAATGAAATCTCTCTGTCAACCGAGATACCGACGACCTGTACTTTTTCAGGGTAAGTTTTCTGTATTTCTACTAATTTGGGGATGGCTTTTCTACAGGGCCCGCACCATGTTGCCCAGAAATCAATGATCAGCAATTTTCCCTCGATGGGCTCTATGCTGAATTTTTTTCCTGAAACATCTCTGATCGTCATATCGGATCCAGGATTTAATTGAACCGGTGTCTGGGGCGCCGCGGAGCTAACCCCGAAAAAGGAAATAGCTAACAATAAGATAATTATAAAGACCTTACTTCTCATTCGCATACTCCTTCAACTGCTTAAGAATCTCAAAAAGCTTTTCATCTTTGATGCAATATATATGACGATTGCCCCTTTTTTTCAATTCGACCAATCCCAATATCTGGAATTTACACAGGCTCTGAGATACGATCGACTGTGAAATACCGCTGAGCTTAACGATATCGTTCACGCATCTTTCGTTCTTAAAGATAGTAAAAAGTATTTTTAACCTGCTTGCATTCGACATTGCTTTCATGATCTCTTCCAGCCGCGCGAAGGTCTCTTTTTTTATTTTCATTGCCACCTCGTTTTATAATATTATAATATAATAATATACGAATGTCAATAGTGCTGTGGAAAATAGTGCGCAAGGCACAAGCATACCAGTGGCCCCAGTGTCCCAGGGACAAGTAGGGAAAGAAAAAAGAAACACATCCGTAACCGGAACATCATTATTTCGTTTACCCCATTAGTTTTCCTGTAACAATCATATCACGCCGTACTCCAAACAAGATAGGGGACACGCCGTACCTAAGGACAATGAACAATTATGAGATAAAATAGACACATATCTGTCATTCTGAAGGAGTAGCGACGGAAGAATCCATCCCCTTTCTTATCTCCACTTCAAACGCGACACATCACACCTCACACTTCGTTCGTGCCGAACGACCGTCTGTCCCGAGGTAAAAGTTCCAAGCAAAGAGTTGACAGGAAGCGGAGCGATACGAGTGCTCTGATTCATAAAGACGGTAACAATGGCTGATGCTATTTTGATATGTATTCTAGGCGCGAGGAGCGCCGCATACCCACTGTGGTATGCAAGCGACGAGCAACACAGAAGACAGAAAAAAGAGCATCAGCTCGAAGGGAATGTTATCTTAGGTCAATTTATTCCTCTCTCTTCGCTTATGTACCACAAAGGGTACACAGCACTCATTGTTCGTTGAAATTGACTCAAATCTAAACATTCCATTGTCATCGTATTTATAAATCAGAACACTAAACTCTTTGCTCCGTTAGAATCATGTGTTAACAGTATTCACATCTGAGATAAAACTGGATCCCACGGTCGCAAACTCCCTCTGGATGACGCGATCGTTCACTGAGTGGATGAAACGAAGTACGAAGTGGAGAATTAGAGAGAAGGAAAGAAGTCAGATGTGTATACTTGTTGCATTCTGCGCCGCGCGCCGCGCCGCGTCCTGTTGACAAAATCATCGGATACAGGTACAATATTCCATGATCCTCGAAATCGTACTCTTAGTGGTGCTTCTTATATTCTCATTCTCCTTTTCAGGCAGTGAGACCGCATTGTTTTCCATAAGAAAAGCCCAATTAAGAGATCTAAGCTCGACAGATAAAAAACTACATGATAATATTGTATGTATGCAGAAAAAGGGTGCGGTCTATCTCTCAACGATATTGATCGGAAATACATTGGTAAATGTTACCGCCGCATCAATTTCACTGAAACTCTTTCTCGATTCGGGATTGGCTAATTATGAGATGTACAATTTCCTGATCATGTCTTTTCTGGTAATAATCTTTGGTGAGGTATTGCCGAAGACAATAGCCTTGGAAAATAATATCAAATTTATTTCCTGGGTCCGCCATATGCTTTTTCTTTTTTCCAGATTATTTTATCCATTCATTTTTATAATAAACCTCATAAATGGTTGTTTCCTGAAGATCTTTTCCCTCTTCATGGGTCCGGTTGAGCCCGATCTGGAAAAGGGCGAGTTATTTTCTGTACTTTCGAAGTTGGAAGGTGGACTGAGCAGGGAAGAAAGGACCATAAATCGAAATTTCCTCCGCCTTCTGGAAAAAGATGCTGATTCCATTGTGATCCACCGAAGCGATATGCGCGGGATTGACCTTGAGGATGACCCCGAGGATATCAAATTGGCATTGCGAGCTTCCGATCAACATTATATCCCCGTCTATGAAGGGAAGATGGACAATATTGTTGGACTTTTCGATCTTTACTCTCTCTTTGATAAGGCCGGCGATGACCTGCTTTCCCATATTAAGAAAAATCTTATCCCGGGTGAATATATCCCGCTGTACTCCAATGTTGAGAAACTTTTAAGGCACTTGAGTTCTTATCGAAAGCCCATTTTTCTGGTGGACGAGTACGGGGGTATCGAAGGAATGCTGACCGCGGAACATATAATGGACATGGTCTCACTTTCTGACGAGACCTATATTAGGGAATTGACGCGTAATACATTCAGAATAAATCCGCAGACCTCCGTTTTTGAAATGGAGATTTTCTTTGAGATGGACATATTCAAGGAGGATGGCTCAAGCACTATATTGGAATTATTCCTGGACCGTCTGCGCCGTATGCCGAAAAAGAACGATGCAGTGGATTTCGGAAAGATAACCGTTCTGGTGGATAAGGTTGAAAATTTCGCGGTAAGATCATTTAAGGTGAAGGTCAAGGATGTTTGAGTTGGGAGTGATGATCTTCCTTATTCTGGTGCAGGCGTTCTTTTCTGGGATTGAGATCGGATTTGTTTCGCTTTTCAGATCAAAATTGCTTTACCGTCTTGTGAACGGAGACCGTGCCGCGAAGATATTGAATCGTTTCAATTCCAATCCCCATACTTTCTTCTCAACGATCCTAGTGGGAATAAACCTTGTTTCTGTGGCTATGGCGACTCTTTTCGGCGGATATCTGCATCGCATGGGAATTGAGAATTTCGAACTCTGGACCCCTATTATCCTCCTGCCGATACTGACCATTTTCGGTGAATCCCTTCCGAAATTGACCTTCAAGAAGTACAATTACCGCCTTACATTTTTCTTTAGTTATCTGCTTCAGTTCTCTTATATCATTCTTTACCCTCTTGTGCAGGTCTTCAGCTATTCTGTCAAATTTCTGCAAAGGATATTCAGTATGCCGGTCGGAGGAAAAGATATAGACAATGAGGAGCTCCGTGTCGCTACATTCGAATTGATCAAGACCTACGGCGGGGATAAGATGATCAGATTCAATGAAGGATTAACCAATATGATCGAGATCCCATCCGTTGAGTTCTTTGCCCGTTGTGCCCCTCCGCTGCTTTCGCTGAGGCTTTCGACCCGCGAAGCGGCGAAGATCATCACAAATGCCGGTTCGGAATGCGGATACCTTAATATTAAAAATGAATTTTACAGCGCCTCTTTGAGATCACTGCTTTTTTGCGACAATATCAAAGCAGCTCTGGAAAAACCGCTTTTGCTCAGCGGGAAAGAGCCGCTGGGCAAGGCTTTATTGGAAGTATCAAAAAGAGATAATTCTATGGTCGGCTTCACCGATGAAAGCGGTAAAGTGATAAATATCTTCACGCGAAACGACTTTTTCGAGCGTGTCTTTTCCCGGGCATTCTCATCTACTATTTGAAAAAGAGAAGAAAAAATATTATAATGAATCAGAGGAAGGTATGAGAAAACATTTAATATTAATTCTTTATATGGTCGTATTGCTTCTAGGGGTTTTTCTTTTTTGCGATGGTTCTTCCGCGCTATCTCTTTCCTTGGGGTCATACGGAGTGCTTCTTTTTACCTTTTGCTCTTATGCTCTGGTCGGCGGCATGCAGTTCTCCGTCGCAAAAAAGGTCAACTATTCCCTGGTGCATTTTTTCATGGCATTCTCCGTAATAATGTACGGGCCATATAATACCCTTATCTTTGCGATACCATTTTCTGCCTTGTATAAATGGCTGCATCTCTATCACATAAGGAAAAATGACATCAAGAATTCCACCGATCGGGCGAATCAGATCCTGGTGAGCGTTATTTTCCGCACGATCGACATCTCTGTTCTTGGAATTTTATTCGCTCTCTGGTCCAAAAAAGGGCTGGCATTGGATTTCTCTCTCATGGAATTGTTCTTTGTTGCAGGTGCCGCATTCATTGCCGGAGCGTCCAATCTCCTATCTGTCATGATCATCCGTCTGAGATTTTCTAAGGTTATCGGCCTCCTGCCGTTGTCCATGCTTTTCTGGACGCTTATGACATTATCCGGCTACCTTGCCGCTTACTTCATGTCCCTTTCTCTTTTATTTCCCGTCATAATAATGTTCGCTCTGGTAATCGTGGCAAATTACTCGCTCTTTTTACTTTCTGACAAGAGAGATAATCTCAATTGGGCAAAGGAACGAATAGAAGTATTGAACCGGATCAATGAGATCGGGCTGAAGAATAAGGACACCATAAAAATGTTCGAAAAAATGCTGGAAGAACTTCACGAAAAGTGCGGGTGCATCGATGTCACCATTCTGGAAAAGGGCAGTGTCCGCTTCAAATTCGTATTTAATCCTTCCGGTTTTGAATTGAACCCCGAAATGGGAGCATTTAAAAAGGAATTGCTGCCGGAAAATATCTTCCTGAATTACAGATATCCCGTCT
Source organism: bacterium (assembly GCA_023133295.1). Lineage (GTDB taxonomy): Bacteria > AUK180 > AUK180 > AUK180 > AUK180 > JAGLWT01. Next base: position 6,769 of record JAGLWT010000124.1, read on the forward strand.
CGGTTATGAAAACCGTTAGCATTAAGGAGCATTTCTATTTTCTGATATTCGGATGGGACGCAACATATCCCGAGCACTGCGATTTCGACGCTATCGCAGAAACAGGCATACTGATGTTCGAAAGAAATAGGATGATCCAGGAGTTGGACGAATATAATCGTCAATTAAAGGAAATGAACGCTAAGGTTGTTAATCAGAAGAAACTGAATGAAAGAAATGCTGTACTCATCGATGACAAGATCAGAAACTCACTCACATCAATATTTGGCTACGCCACACTTTTTTCGACCGGCAAATTGGGACCGGTCACGGCTAAACAGAAGAAAGTGCTTTCCAATATGGAGGAGAAGGTAGGAAATATTCTGCTCCGCGTAGGAATACTGAGGGATTTTATCACCGATGACCATATTAAATTGAACTTCTCTTCATTTGACTACACAGAGGTCCTGAAAGAAATTGACCTGAATGAGGATCAGATCAAGGTGACCGGAGCACATAACTTCTTTGGCGATGTGGACAAATTACGCTTTGTTATTTTGAATATCGAGGCGTATATACTTGGACATGGAGGAAAGATCAAGGGGATCGAACTCCATGGGGAGAACCATATTACCCTGATCAGGATAATAAACGATACCGTGAATGATCTCACTGATGTAATTGATCGTAATGATGTTGACAGCATCCTTGTCGGAGAGATACTCAACACCAAGGGTTTGAATGTTTCGGTAGAGCTGAAAAAAACAAAATAAAACACTCTAGTGTTCTGAGTCATAAATAGAGGATAGAGATTCGAGATTATAAAAACAGTACAACGCGCGAGGTTTGAAGTACGAAGTGGTGGTAGAGGCGAACCTGAGTGTTCGCCATCGCTGGTTATTAGAAACAAAATCCCTCTTTTTCAACTTGTAACATGTGCTCTTGTCACTTGTGCCCCAGTCATCCATTGTCATCTTATTTAAGAATCATAGCCCTTTGCCCTTGACATTTTTCAAAAATCGCGTATAATTGTTATTTACTGCCCATTTTTTTAAAGGGTGGTGTGCTGTTTTCGCTGGAGTAGCTCAGATGGCAGAGCAGCTGATTTGTAATCAGCAGGTCGTGGGTTCAATTCCCTCCTCCAGCTTACTTAACTTAATTACCTATATTGAAGGACTTATCAGATAAATCTAATAAGTCAATGTGGTGGGATGGCCGAGTGGTTAATGGCACCAGACTGTAAATCTGGCGGCGGTAGCGCCTGCGGTGGTTCGAATCCATCTCCCACCATTGTATTTTAGCGGGAATAGCTCAATGGAAGAGCTCCACCCTTCCAAGGTGGTTGTTGCGGGTTCGACCCCCGTTTCCCGCTCCATACCGCCCGCGTAGCTCAGCAGGTAGAGCACATCCTTGGTAAGGATGGGGTCACCGGTTCAAATCCGGTCGTGGGCTTTTACTCGAAATATAATATACGGAGGAACATATGGCAAAGGAGAAATTTGAACGAACTAAGCCACATGTCAATGTCGGCACAATAG
>JAGLWT010000125.1 GCA_023133295.1 bacterium
TTTTCTGTCTTCTGCGTTGCTCGTCGCTTACATACCGCGTTGGGTATGCAGCGCTCCTCGCGTCTTGAATCCGTAACAAAATAGCGTCAGCCATTATCATCGGATCTAGGAATCAGAACACTAACTATCATGAATTCAATAGAAGCAGGGGGAGAATGGCGGGACATACGACGATCAGGATATTATATAAAATGTACAAAGGAGAATGGTTCGATTATCTTTTCTTTTCACCTGAAGAGTTATCGGAATTTCTGGAGGGCACCCTCTGGAAGGTGCGGGAATTCATTTTCGGTACCGGCCCTGTGTATAATGTGATACTTGAGAAAAGAAACTGAAATCGGAATGAAGACAATGCCGAAATTTTGCACCCGCTGACTTTTTTGATAGAATATAAAAGAGGAGGAGAGTATCAAACATTCTCATAAGGCAGTCATTCTTATTGCCGTTATCATTATGACATTCTTGTCCGTATATGCTGACGATAAGGTGTCTTTGGCAGTATTTGATTTCAATGTGGTGGGACTTGATGATGAGATGGGCGTTATTCCGGCGGATTTCTTTCGCTCATACCTTTTCAAAACCGGTAAGTTTAATCTCGTTTCCCGAGAGAGCATGCAGGTCATCATGGATGAGATGAAACTACAGGAATCCGGATGCACCTCCGAAGAATGTTTCGTGAAATTAGGCCAGATCCTTCTCGCCCGTTATGTCCTTACGGGAAAACTTTACAAACTGGAAGAAACATATTTTCTCACCGTAAGCCTCATTAGCGTTGAGGATGCGGTGATCCTATATTCGGATAAGAGTAAGCTCGAAGATATTTATAATATCGATATAATTTGCGAAAGGATGATGGAGAAGATGATCCAGGCACTTTTTAATGTCCGTCAGCAAGTTGTCGAGACATATGACTCAGGTTCTCTTCGTTACGAGGATAAAGAGGGCAGGATAACAAAAGTTATAGACAAACGGACTGTTGAGATCGATAAGGGATTGAAACACGGAATTTCCACAGAGACATACATTTTTCTTTGGGATCATAATGAGAAGTATGCGATCTTCAAGATCTATCAAGTGAATAAGGAAACTTCAAAAGCTTCTTTGTATACGAGATTGAAAAAAGTTTCGCCCAGCAGGAGAGATCAATATACAGTGCCGTATTCCCCGTCCCTGTGGGATTTATTGCCGAAATCCTATACTCATATTCGCCTGGATTCATTGGGACTGGTCTCGGGTATATTTGAGCTGCGCCGTCCATTTCCAAAACAGAAATATATTTCGTTCCTCTGTGAAGCCAAGGCCAGTCTTGGATTGAGGTATAAACATATTATGATAGGGACACGGCTCTATATACAGCCGTGGATTTATGCAGCCGTTCTATGTAAATATTCCGATATCAGCTTTCCAATTTATAATGAAACGGAGTTCTATTACTATACGGGAACATATTATAAACAGACTAAAACTGTCATTACTGAAGATGGTGGGCGATCTCAGAATATCTCTCCCGGAGTTGAATTAGGAATTAAATTGTTTTCTTCCAATGATATCAGTTTGGATTTAGGATTAAGGTATATATTTTTGAACAGAGGTATCAGAAAAGTATGTCGATATTATTCCGAATACTATGATGAATTTGGTGTATTTGAAAGACATAAACTGGACTATGAAGACAAGTATCAATATAGTTTGCTTGCGGTTTTCATAGGGATTACCTTCAAAATATGAGAAAATCAATAGAATCGGCAGTAGATGAGTTTTAGAATACCAACGGCAATTATCCTTATTATTATTTTTACAATGGTGCTTCCAGCAGGATATGCCGAGGACAAACCGTCCCTCGCAGTATTTGATTTCAATGTGGTGGGACTTGATGATGAGATGGGCATTATTCCTGCGGATTTCTTTCGCTCATACCTTTTCAAAACCGGTAAGTTTAATCTCGTTTCCCGAGAGAGCATGCAGGTCATCATGGATGAGATGAAGCTACAGGAATCCGGATGCACCTCCGAAGAGTGTTTCGTGAAATTAGGCCAGATCCTTCTAGCCCAGTATGTCATTACGGGAAAGCTCTACAAGCTGGAGGAAACATATTTTATTACTGTCAATTTCATCAGTGTGGCTGATGCCGTGATCCTTTATTCAGACAAGAGCAAGATCGAAGATATCTTCAATGTCGATATAGTTTGCGGCCGAATGGTGGAAAATATGATCCAGGCACTTTTTAATGTCCGTCAGCAAGTTGTCGAGACATATGACTATGCTTCACTTCGTTACGAGGATAAAGAGGGACGGGTGACGAATGTTATAGATAAACGGAGAATCGAGATCAATAAGGGGTTGAAACACGGTGTTTCTAATGAGGTGTATCTTTACCTTTTTCGCGACAAGGAGAAATATGCGGTATTCAAGATCTACGAAGTGAATAAGGAAACTTCAAAAGCTTCTCTGTACACGAGATTGAAAAAGATCTCTCCACAAAAAGGGGATCATTTTTTTGCGCCGCATTCCCCATCTCCGTGGGATATCTTGCCGAAATCCTATGCTCATATTCGATTAGATTCATCAGCTCTGGTATCGGGCTTATTTGAGCTACGCTGCCCATTTCCAAAGAACAAACGGATTTCGTTCTTCAGCGAAGCAAAGGTATGCGGAGATTTTAAGTACAGACATATACTGGTAGGAGCGCGGGTTTACTTTAATTCATGGCTGTATGCTGCTGTTCTATGTAAATATTCTGATATTGACTTCCCGATTAATTCTGATATTGATTGCTATTCTTGGACCGGATCATATTATACATGGTATGAGAGATATACTCGAGAAGATCGTGGGCGATCTGTCCAGATTTCTCCCGGAATCGAATTGGGGGGTAGAATGTTTTCCTCTAAAAATGTCAGTTATGAATATGGGATAAGGTATATACTTCTGAACAGGGGGACCGAAGAGGTATCGAGATATTACAGAGAATATTATGATTCAGGAGAGTTGCAAAGGTGTGACTTGTGGTATGATAATGAATATCAATATGCCTCGTTTGTGCTTTTTATGGGGGTTACTTTTAAGATATGAAAAAATTTGTAGTTCTAACCTTTCTTTTTCTGATGATATCAGCTGTTGGTTTTTCACAAGGTCTTGCGATCCGTCCGTTCGTGGATATCGGAGCGAGTGAATTAGGAGAGCTTGTAGCCGATTACATTTCGGTTGAGTTGATAAGAAGCAGACAACTTTCAGTGATATCCCCTTCCAGTGTTTCCGCTCAATTGAAGGAAGCTAAGATCATAGAATCAGGCTGTTCCTCCGATGAGTGCAATATCGCCATCGCGGAGTTATTAGAGACAGAATATCTTGTTTTCGGAACGGTCGAAAAAAAAGAAAATGGTGATTACGCAATACTGTATCAGCTATATAGAACTATCCGAAAAAGCGTGATCCATATGAAAGAAGTTTCAATAACCATTGATTCGATCAATGATTCAGTCAAAGATATTGCTGAGGATATCTTGCATTGGACCACCGGTAAACAAGTTAAATTGTTTGAACATAAGGATTATGAGAATGTTAATATAAGTGCCCTGTCTGGAAGAGTAACCGGTATTGCCGGCAAGTCTTATACGCTCAATATGGGTATGGCAAATGGTCTGAGACAGAATTCATATTTATATGTAATGGATGCGGACGAGATCGGTGCCATTATTCAGATATCTACCATACTTACAAACAGTTCTGTTGCCCGTTTAAAGAAAATCAAAATTAAAGGTTTTAAGATACAGATTGGATCACCAATATCTATTCCCGGCAAGGTAAATGAGTTCGAATTAATGGCCAGGCATAGGTGCATAATCATGTTTGATTTTACCTATTCGGGTATCGGAGCGAAATATGAATACGGGATGTACTACAGGTGGAAGCCCTCGATAGAAATTTCAATTGGGCGGCTCTCCACTTTAGCATTAAAGTGTAATTTGTATCTGACTACCTGGTTTTCGCTACATTTTGGAGTCGGTATTTTTCATGGGGAAACCTTTACCTGTACGGTTCTTGAATACTACCCCAGTTATGTTGCAGGTATGCGGTTTTCCCAGAAGATTTTCGGGCTTGTTTTAGAGCTTGATATCAGCGGTTTTGGCCAGAATTCAGCCGTTGGTTACTACTGTGTTGGTGTGGATTTCTAAGAAAAATGGTGTCAACAATCGAAGATACAGCCGCAAAACCCACTCTAATGCGTTCTCTGAAAAAATGAAGATGCATAGAAATATATGATGAAGATATTTCCCTCTGAAAAATATGAAATGGCTATCTCAAGGAAACAAATAGAGATTCTAATGCTCTTAAAAGATAATGTTAGTATTCAACCGAAGTGGTCATTTCTTATAAGCAGTACCACCAATCCATTTTATGGAAAGGTTGGCGACAATGACTTTCGAATATATCGGAAAATATCCTACGGCAATTCTTTCCTTCCCATTATCAAGGGCGAAATAGTTCCAGACGGTTCAGGTATTCTAGTAAAAATTAAAATGGGACTGCATCCGATTATCCGGATATTTATGACATTCTGGCTGTCTGGTGTTGCATTGTTCTTTGTCGCTATCCATATCTCAGCTGCATTCAGTGGGGAGACTTTGGATATAATGTTTACTCTCATTCCTCCTGTAATGTTTATTCTTGGAGTGGCATTGATGAGCATACCGTTTTACATTGAAGCAAAGATAGCAAAACGACTGCTTTCAGAACTCTTAATGTGATTCCTATTTCTGCACTAACCTCGAACCTCTAGCCTCTATCCTCTATTTTATGAATCAGAGCACTGTGTTCTGTTTCATAAATACGATGACAATGGAATACTTTGATTTGAGTCAATTCCAACGAACAATAAGCGCGGCGTACCCTTTGTGGTCCGTAAGCGAAGATAGAGGAAGGAATTGACCAAAGATGATATTCCCTTCAGGCTGAAGCTCTTTTTCTGTCTTCTGCGTTGCTCGTCCCTTACATACCGCTGTGGGTATACGGTGTTCCTCGCGTCTTGAATCCGTAACAAAATAGCTTCAGCCATTGTTACCGTCTTTATGAATCAGAGCACTAATTCATTGAGAATATTAACGACATCAGAACAGCTTTCCCGGAACATCTCCCAAGTGTAATCTATTTTGAAAAGATGTTTTCGGAAGTCCTCAAATCCCTTTACGGTTTCATAGAGATAGTGGTCGCCTTCGCATTCTTCCAATGCGGGTTTGCTGCTATATGATATCGGCTTTGACAAAAAGAGAATTGTATCGTTGATCACTTCCTTCAGTGAAAAGGAATTCTTCTGAATGCGCATCTCCTGTATCATACATCCCTTTATAGAATCCATAACATCGTCCAGCTCATAGCTCTGCCGCGAGAGCAATGAGACATCAAAAACATGTTTCAATCTCTGGGCTTCTTTGCCTTTTCCGATGGGGATTCCCAGAGTAGCGGGTCCCATTGTGAGTAACTTATCACCGATCAGTCCGGCGATGGTCGGAACCTCAACCTGCTGATTGGAAGAGTAAATATCCAGGCATTTCACCTGCTTTACCTGGCCGGGATAGGGGGCTGGCTCCAGGACAACATCCAGCATGACAAAGGCATCCTCGGCACTTTGAAATAAGGAGTCAAAGAAAAATTTAAAAGAGATCATTGGAAGCCATGGTTTGGTCTTGTGCTGTCTGATCTCGACCTTGCTGAAAAGCTGACATTCCTTTGCTATGGATTCCGCTATCTCTATCACTTTGTCCTTGGTTGCGTCGGTTACTATATCTACATCGATGGAAAACCTCATAGGATCTTCCAATAGTATCAAAAGAGAATTACCCCCTTTGAAGCGGTACTTCAAACCTGTTGCTGAAAGTTGCGAGACCAATTCCAAAGAGTAAACAACGAGTTCGCAAAGCATTTTGGGCGCATGTCCGCTTTGAGACTCTATGTGTTCCTTTGTGAAGAATATTTCATTTCCGTAGATCATATCAAACCTCTCATGGAAGAATATAACAAAGTTCATCGGTTTTTTCAAGAAATCGCTTCGCGTCACCTACAAAACATCGCGTGAAATTTCCGTATCCGGCATTATGATTCTACCCTTTTGTTAACTTTGTGAACCACCGTCCCCAATTTTCCGCTTTGAAATTTTAATAGTTTTGAGTATAATGAATTATTCAAACAATATTATGAAGATTACGGAAACCTTTTCCTCAATTCAGGGTGAAGGCCCCGAAATAGGCGCTAATGTGTTCTTTATCCGGCTATCCGGCTGTAATGTGAGATGTGAGTATTGCGATACCGAGTACGCACTTGAGGGCGGAGAAGAAGTCAGCATTGAAACGCTTGCGCAGAAGATAAGAGCTGCCGGAGCTCCGGTTGTGCTGACCGGCGGCGAACCACTCATTCAAAAAGATGAGATCATGAAATTGATCGGGATGCTTCCTGAAATAGATTTTGAGATACAGACTAATGGCACCCTCGAGATATTTGACGCTGAGAATGTCCGATGGGCGATCGATATCAAGACCCCATCTACCGGCATTGATTTTGAGATCGGAAATCTCGATAAGCTTACAAAAAAGGATTGGATAAATATCGTTGTGGTTACCACGGATGATCTCCGCTGGGCTTTTAAATATATCGGAGAAAGTATTCCTGAACATTTATTAGTATATATTACCCCTGCATGGGGGAAAATGGACTCCCGCGTGATCTGGGATGCGCTTGTTGAAAAAGGTGATGTCAGAACAAAAATGGGAATTCAAATGCATAAATATATTTGGGGAGAAGAAAGAAGAAGATGAAAAGAGCAGTAGTTGTCCTCTCCGGAGGAATGGATTCCGCGCTTGCCGCGGCAATCGCGAAAGAGCAGGGATATGAAATATTTACACTGCATTTGAATTACGGTCAATTGACACAAAAAAGGGAATTGAAAGCATTCTATGACATATCCCATCACTTCAATGCGGCTGGGCGGCAGGTGATCGATACGGGATTTTTCACACAACTTGGCGGAAGCTCTCTGATAGGTGACGGCAAGATCGACATGTTTGACAACTTGCCGGATGACATAGGTGAGCGCGGGAAGAATGATATTCCCAAAACCTATGTCCCTTTTAGAAATGGATTTATAATCTCTCTGGCGGCCGCATGGGGAGAGTTGATAGATGTGCAGACGATATTTATCGGTGTTGTGGAAGAGGACTCTTCCGGATATCCGGACTGCAGAAAAGAGTTCTACAAATACCTGAGTCCCGCCCTAGCCGCCGGCACCGCCAACGGGATAACAGTTTCCACACCATTACTTGAGATGAGCAAAAAGCAGATCGTGCAGCAGGGGGAATTGTTGAAGCTCCCCTTTGAATTGACATGGTCTTGTTATACGAGAGAAGATATTCCCTGCGGAACATGCGAGTCATGCCTGTTGAGGGCAAGGGGATTTAACGAAGCGGGAATAAAAGATCCCTTGCTGGAAAATAAATAATTATGGGGGCTATATGGAACCAATGACAATTGTAAGCAAAGCACGTGAAATGGGTATTAATTTCGGCAATATCTGGTTTATTGATATAGCGGGAAAGATCAAGACCTTTGCATTTTCTCTGGATAAATTAGAGGCCTCGCTGGATGAAGGGCTCGGATTTGACGGATCTTCCGTTACCGGTTTTCAGGATATCACGGAATCCGATCTGGTAATAAAGCCAGACCTTAATACCGCCTTATTTCTGGGCGAAGAGGTTTTCGGAATGCCCTCTTTGGTATTTCTGGGCAATATATTTACACCGGATTACCAGGTATTTGAAGGTGACAGCCGTGCTATCTTGAGGAGAACAGTGGAGGAAAATCTTTCGCCTTCACAGAGATTGAATATCGGCGCTGAACTGGAATTCTTTTTCTTCAGGGCGAATAAACCCAGAGAGATCATTGATAAAGGCTCATACTTTGACATGATCATCTTTGATGAGGCGACGAAGATATTGAACGAGATCGCCAACACATTGATAAAGCTCGGTATAGACACCGAGTATTATCATCATGAGGTTGCTGACAGTCAGTTCGAGGTGGACCTGCAGTATTCCGACGCTCATCTGATCGCCGACCGTGTCATAATCGCACGTGCTATCATAAAGAAGATCGCAGCAAAGTACGGTATCTACGCTTCATTCATGCCAAAACCGCTTTTTAAAAAAGCTGGCAACGGACTTCACACGCATATGTCGGTATTTGACGGCGACCGCAATCTCATGGCCGCCGAGAAAGACCTTTCGGATTTCGGCAAGAGCTTTCTAACGGGCATCATCGACCATATCAAAGAGATCGCATTACTGACCAATCCCACGGTCAACTCCTATAAACGGCTGGTTCCGGGATATGAAGCTCCGGTATATGTCGCATGGGGACACAATAACAGAAGCACCTTGATCCGTGTGCCTCAATTCAATGCTAAAAAACCCAAATCGATCCGTATCGAAGTAAGAAATCCTGATCCCAGCTGTAATCCTTATCTTGCGTATGCCGCGCTTTTCAAAGCAGGTATGAGCGGTGTAAAGGCCGGGTTGAAAGCTCCCGCTCCTATTGAGTTCAATATCTTCGACCTGACACAAAAGGATGTTCTGCGTCAGGGCATCGATACCTTGCCGGATAGTCTTGAAAGCGCTCTTAATAAGACTAAATCAGGAACTATGGTAAAAGAACTTCTCGGCGCTCCTCTATATAAAAGGTATATAGCATTGAAAGAAGACGAATGGAAACGCTTCTCTAACAATGTTACCCAATGGGAGATCGACGAATACTATTACGAATTTTAAAAAGTGTTCGCAAGTTCGCAGGTTCAATGTTCCCAGATTGATAAAGCGGGATTTTGTTTTTTAATAAATGATGATGGCGAACATATAGGTTCGCCCCAACCACCACCCCGTACCTCACACTTCGTACATCGTACTGTGTTCGTTGCCCATCGTTCATCGCTTTTCTTTTGAACGAACAAAGGGTATAATATATTCACGGAGGGTTTTTTATGAAGAAATTTCTATCCCTTTTGCTCATAGTATTTCTGTTTTTTATATTTATCGGCTGTGATGATGACAACAAGCCGCCGATCAGCCAAGACCCGGGTACTTCCGAGATCTCAGATCAATCAATTCCCGAGCCGGTGTATGATCCGTCGGATACCGAGACAGCGACCATACTGGCCGTAAACCCTACAGGGATCATACGCTCGATGGACGGTCTGGATGAGATCAATGTGGTCTTTTCCAAACCCGTTGTGCCACTGAAGAAGATTAAAAAAGGAGAGCCCTCTCTTATCAAGATAACTCCATTATTGAAAGGCGAAGGGTATTGGAAAACTAGCTCTGTATATGTTTTCAGAGTGGATGATACTCCTGAATATTCCACGAAATACTCTATTGAATTCATAGGAACGAAAGCCCTGCCTTCAAGGGAGTGGACTGTAAGCACGCCCGGAATTGAGTTATCAGCATCATTTCCTCAATACAATGCAGATCAGATCGGCCTCGATCAGAAGATCTATCTGGAATTTTCCCTGCCGGTGGATTTGGAGAGATTCAAAGAACTGATCACTGTTTCATCAGGTAATCAAATTATTCCGGTGAAGATGTCGCATCCGAATATAAAGAAACTTTCCGCACATTACAAGGATTGGCTTTCTTACACATCAAACCCCCGCGGATGGGATTCATTCACATATTACAGGGTGCCTTCCTTTTTATATGCCGCTGATCCAGATCCCGCGAAGATCATCGAGCTGATCCCGCAACAAAAATACGGTATCGGCAAAGAAGTAAAAGTGAGTATTAAACTTCCCCGAGGACACGAGTACAAAGGGAAGGTCAGTGAGAGGCATGTCCCCTTCAGGACATACAATCATTTCAAAGTACAAAGAATAGACAGTGCCGGCTATCCGGGAGAAGGTGTAGAAATAGAGTTTACGAACCTTGTGCGTCCCGCGGAGCTCAAGGGGAAGATAAAGATGCATCCTGAAGTAGAAATACATCTTGAAGAAAACCTTTCGAGTGTTTCAAGATCCGTTTATATCTGGGGAAAATTTAAGCCGGGAATGGAATATCGGATAACCGTCCTCGCGGCAAGCAAGGATGTATTTGGAAATGCATTGGATGAGGATCATACCTTCACTTATAAGGTTGATGATTACTATCCGCAGTTTCGCCTTCCATCAGGCAGTATTGTAATAGAGGACTATTTTGATGACAATTTCCCGATCTACACATTGAATTGCAATAAACTTGAGATGTATTGGAAGAATCTCTCCTCCATGGAGCTAAGGAAGTATATCTATAAAGATTGGTATTATTATGAGAAAAAGGATTATAAAAAACGTGGTTTTCATAAACTTGACCTTGTTTTTGAAAGTCCGAAAAACATACCGAAACTGGAATTCCTTGATTTTAACAAATTGGAAAATCGCGGAATATTTTATACCTTTTTCTTCGGCGCCCATTCCACTGCGCATTCATTGATCACTCGTACGGATATGGGGATGTGCGCGTCATATTCAGATTCGAGGCTGTATTTGTATGCCTTTGATATGCGTACCGGTGACGGCATTTCCGGAATACCGTTCAAGATCATCGATCGTTCCGGAAGTAAATTCTCAGGCACGACCAATAAAGCCGGCATGATGCAATATGATCTCAAGAAAGCACAGGATAAATTCTTACTGCGCAGCGCAATGGTCTTATCTCAAGACAAGAGGCACCCCGGTTATTTGATGCTGTCGGGAGGCGGGTATTATTATCATTATGGAAACGGATATGAAGGGCTTTATAAGAAGAAATACCTGGTCCACACTGATAAGAACCCGTATAACAGGGGCGAAACCGTAAAATTCAAAGGGATTCTCAGGCACACGCTTTTTGGAAAAATGGAGCTTCCCAAGATCAAAAGGATCCGGATGACCGTATATGACAGCGGCGGCAAAGAGGTGCAGGATATCACGCTCACAGCAAAAGACATAACGCCCTACGGCACTTTCACCGCGGAGTATGTTATTCCCGAGGATGCACGGACTGGTGGCTACCGGGCGGCATTTAATATTAAGTCATCGGTGGGGGATGACAGAAGCATGCATTCCTATTTCCGTATTGAGGAATACAAGCCCACCAATTTCAGTGTAAGCGCCAGTTTTGGAGAAGAGATCAGATTCACCGGAGATTCGGTTGAGCTTGATATCATTTCAGCCTATCAGAACAATATACCGATGTCTGAAGCCGAAGGCAGCGTGAGATGGACACTCACCACTTCTAATTTCTATACCTCTAAATATTCGGGATACACATACAGCTGGAATCACGAATATATAACAAAGGAACTTGGCAAAGAAAGTTTTACACTGGATGGCGAAGGCAAAAAGACCATTAACAAGCGCATCAACCCCCCATTTAAATCTCCCGGCACCATTACCGCCTATATCACGGTTCAGGATCGTGACAGAAAATCGGTGTCTTATACCGTTTCAAAGCAAATATATGATAAAAAGACCTATATAGGGATCAAATTCAATGAATACGGCATTTATGCTGAAGAGAAATTTGACCTCGGAATTATCAATGTCGACACAAAGGGCGATACCGTCCCCGCGGGCAAATTCACCGCTGAGATCAAGAAGGTTGAATTGATACCGGAACGCAAATACAAGGACGAGGTATATTATTACACATTCAGAGAAGAGCTTGATAAATGCCGCAAAGATATTTTTAATTTGAAAACCGGACAACACGAACAAAAGATACTCTTGAAGGACCCGGGCAATTATGAACTTTCTGTAAAGGGTGTTTCAGGCAGGAAAAATAAGGTAGATATTAGCAGAAGATTCACCGTATATGAAAAGAGGATCAAGGATCCTTCCGCGGAAAAGCCGAAAATCCCGCGGCTCAAAGCGGACAAGAGCTCATACAAGGTAGGGGAAAATATCGCTATCAGCGTATATTCTCCATGGAACAATTGTAAGGTAATGATCACCGCGGGCAATGAGGATATCTATTATAATACGGTACTTGACATTTCAAATGAAACGATAGTTCATAAGATCAAGATAAGCGAAGATTATATAACAGGCGTGAATATTACTGCCCAGATCATTAAACCGAGAGGTAAAGAGCAGACCTATGATATCTACGGAACCGATATTACAAAGCCGAATATACATACTTTAAGCATAGATGTGCATGTTGATAATTCTATTAAGAGAATTATTCTGGATGTCAGCTCAGACAAGGAAAAATACAATCCCGGCGAAACCGTTAAATTGAAGATCAAGGCATCGGATCATAATAAAAAGCCCGTAAAGACAGAGCTCTGTATTTCCGTCGTGGACAAGGGGGTTCTTGATCTTCTCGGATTCCGCTTTCCTGACCCATTCAATTTCTTCTGGGGATACCTTGATCGTAATGTTTACAATATGGACAATATCCGATACCTACTTTCAAAAGAGGATTTCATGTCATTCCTGGAAGGCAGTTTGGATCCGGAATTCTTGGATCAGATACAGGGTGGTTCGCATAGATTGGGTTATGATAAAAAAGAGAAGAGCTACAGAATGTCTGCGAAAAGCGTGATGGCGAATGATATGGATATGTCTGCCGAAGTAACCGCGGTAGCGGAAGAGGCAATAGAATTTGAAGGAAAACAGAGTGTTGCACAAGCGCCCAGCCCCATGAAAAAAGCTAAAGGATCAAGTGGATCTACAAGAAATGGTGGTGACGGTTTTTCAGATATAGCACTCCGAAGGATCTTCGAGGAATCCACTTTCTATAAAGCATATGCACATACTGACGCTGACGGATATGCGACGCTTGAATTCCCGCTTTCCGACCGCCTTTCAAAGTTCATTATTATGGTGAGCGGTGTTTCACAGAAAGACCTCTTCGGATACGGTGAAACATCCATTGATGTAAAAAAGGACCTGATCCTTAGGGAATCGCTTCCCAACTTCCTGCGCCTTGGCGATGATTTTGAGGCGGGTGTGACCGTGACCAATAATACCGAGAAGACAAGGAAAATAAAGGTGATCGCTGAAGTAAAGAATCTCATGATGAAAAAGGATCAGGAGCCGATACAGATACTCAAGCTTAAGGCCGGCGAAACAAAAGAGCTCCGATGGGGATTTCTCGTGCATCAGAAGGGAGAAACGGTCTTCACCTTCAAAGCGACGGACGGAGAGGTTTCAGACGGGCTGGAGCGCAAGGTGAAGGTGTCCGACCCCAAATTCCAGGAAGCGGTAGCGAGCTTCGGTCTTGTTAAAAAAGGTATGAAGGAGCTCATAGAGGTCCCTCTTGATACCTTCCATGAGTTTGATAAACTCGAGCTCTCGCTTTCCTCAACGGCAATGGTGGGACTGAAGCGCAACTTCGAACTTCTGCGGGAATATCCGTATAGCTGTCTTGAGCAGAAACTCTCCAGTATCTATCCGCTGGTCACATCGCAGGACCTTTTGATCGAGTTCAAGCTCAGTAAATTATCAAGAGCGGCGATGGGAAAACAGATAAAGAAGCTTCTAAAAGAAGTCGGAAAATTCCAGGCCTCCTCAGGCGGTTTTAAGTATTACCCGGACTCGCTTTATGAGAGCCCGTGGCTAACCGCCTATACCCTGGAATTCCTCTTTCACGCAAGAAGCAGGGACTATAAAGTGGATAAGGATGTGGTCGATCGAGGTCTCGCTTATCTTCAGAGCTATGTGAACAGTTATTCGGTGGATACGAAATATCCTTATTCGAGGGCAGTGGTGTATTCAACGGTGTCATACGCGCATTATATTGTCTCACTTTATAAAAAGACATCACCGACGGTGATGGAAAAACTCTATAAGGTGCGCGACCGCCTGCCGCTTTCAAGTGTATTGTATCTTTATAAATCGCTTTCCGTTTATGGTGCGGATACAGCGAAAAAACACGATGTCCTCAACGATATACTCTTCAACAAGGTGAAGGTCGACCCAACGACCGCCCACTTTGAAAATCAGGAAGATCCCGACTGGTGGTGGATACATGAAAGCAATATCAGGACAACCGCGACGATACTCTATGGAATGCTGGAGGCGAAGGGCAAATTCCCATTGGCTGAAAAGGCGGCCCGTTGGCTGACGGAAGCCACAAAACAAAAGCGCTATATTTCCACACAGGAAAATATTCGGCTATTTCAGGCATTTGAAAAATACTATAAAATATATGAAGCGGAGACACCTGATTTCGTCATCGAGGCAATGATCAATTCCAAGGTCATCGCAAAGGAGAAATTCAAAGGCAGGGATGTGGAGGTGCGATTTACCCAATTGATGCTTTCGGAATATAAGCCGGGTGAAATGCTGAAATTAACCTTCAATAAAAAGGGTCCCGGCCAGCCGTATTATCTTCTGAGAATGAAATACTTTCCCAAGGGCGAACTCCCGTCCATCGACCGTGGTTTTGAGGTTATCAGGGAATACAAACCCCTTGACGGATCAGAATGGAAGGGATATTTCGAAGCCGGTAAAAAGTATCTGGTGGAGATCACGGTGAAGAATACACAGGAAAGGCATTTTGTTATGCTCAATGATTATCTTCCCGCTGGACTCAGGGTACTGAATCCCGCATTCCGCACCACCTCGCCAAAGGATCTGCAGAAGACCAATCGTGGAAGTTGGTGGGGCTCCTGGTGGGGCGGTTTCTACCGTAGCGAAATATACTTTGACAGCGTGAAGGTGTTTGCTGAATACTTGCGCGCCGGCACTCACAAGTGGACATATCTTGTGGAGTCGACCAATTACGGGAAGTTCACCGCACCGGGTACATATGTTGAAGAAATGTACAATCAGGAGGTTTTCGGCCGAAGCGAAAAGAAAATACTGGATGTAAGATAAACAAGTAGCCCAGTGGACCCAGTGTCCCGGGGACAAGTGCAAAAGAAAGTGTGAAGTGTGGTGTGTGAAGTTTGAAGTGAAGACAAAAAACAATATCCACACCTCTTTGAATGTCATTCTGAAGGAGGGTTAGCGACTGAAGAATCCATCCCATTGCGCGTGTGAAGTGTGATGTCTCACGTGTGACGTAAGAAAATCAATGACAATTTCTCTATTCCACTCTCCACTTGTGCACTTGTCACTTGTGCTCTGCGAAGCATAACCTTGAACTTTTTAACTTTTGAACAATCTTCTCTACTTCACACGCAATCGATCTCCACACAGCATTGAATGTTATTCCGTGAAGTTTACCCCGATCATATCGGGGACCGGGAATCCATTCCCTTTGAAATATTGGGGGAAGGGGATTTGCATTTCAATATGAAATTAGTAGTTGCGTATTTGGTTAAATACGGAAGTGCGAAGATATGTCCTAAATATTTATTTTATTTCCTTCTGCACTAACCTCCAACCTCCAACCTCTTCTCTAATTATCTCTTTATTTTTTATTGGAAATTGATATAATACTGTATGGCTCTAACATTTCAAGATCTTATTTTAAAGCTGCAGGAATACTGGAAAGAAAGAGGTGCGGCGATACTTATTCCCTATGATGATATGATGGGAGCCGGAACATTTCACCCGGGAACATTCTTTAATTCTCTGAAAGAAACCCCTTATTCATGCTGTTATGTACAGCCGTGTAGGCGTCCAAAAGACGGCAGGTACGGAGAAAACCCAAACAGGTGGCAGAGATACTATCAATTTCAGGTTTTCATACATCCATCTCCCGAAGATATCCAGGCCATTTACATGGGAAGCTTGAAACATATCGGCATTCCCATTGAAGACCATGATGTTAAATTTCTTGAAGATGATTGGGAATCTCCCACTCTGGGAGCTTGGGGTCTCGGCTGGGAAGTATGGCTTGACGGCCTTGAGATCACTCAATTTACATATTTTCAACAGATCGGCGGAGTATCTTTGGAAAAAACACCTGTGGAATTGACCTATGGACTTGAGAGAATCGCCATGTTCATCCAGGATAAAAAGGACATCAAAGACATCGATTGGAGCGAAAATATTACCTATGGTGAGCTTGCGCTTATGTCGGAAGTGGACGGGTCCAGATATAATTTCGAACATTCTGATCCGAAGGTGCTTTTTGATCAGTACCATACATTTGAGAACGAGGGTTACCGTATGCTTGATCTAAAAAATGTTTATGCAGCATACGATAATCTCTTGAAGTGTTCCCATACATTTAATTTGCTTGATGCCAGGGGCGTCATCTCTGTTTCAGAGCGTGCCCATTATATTAAGAAGATAAGGACAGTGGCTTCAAAGACCGCCCAACTCTTCAGAGACCTGCAAGAAGAAGATGAAGTTACAGGGAAATCTAAGTAATCTGGGTCTTGATACCCTTATGAATTTGATATCAATATTAGAAAAATCAGGATTTCTTTCCATTGAACGCGCCGATCAAAATGCCATTCTATATTTTGAAGACGGCACTCTCGTTGGCGCCACGCTGGGAGAAATCCAAGGTGAAGCCGCTATACATATCCTTGTGGACTGGAGTTCTGGTCATTATACTTTTACCGAGCGTATTGTTTCGCCGGTGAGAAATCTAAAAGGAACTGCCTTTCTTGCGTTTAAAGAAGGCATGCGGAAATTTTTTGTTTATTCGTCACTGAATAAGATCAATGTGAATAAAAAGGAGCAATAGCGATGAAATATCTTCTTCTTCTGATCAATCCGGGATCTACTTCAACAAAATTTGGTGTATATTCAACAAAGGAAGGTAAATGCCTGTTTGAACATGAGATCCTGCATGACAAGAGCAAACTTGAGGAATTCAGTCACCTGATCGACCAAAAAGAATACAGAAAACAATTGATACTTTCTGTAATTGGGGCGGAAGGATTTAAGAAAGAGGAATTCCAGGCTGTTGTAGGCCGTGGCGGACTGTTGAAACCCGGTGAGGGCGGAGTATATATGATCACCCATCCAATGCTGGAGGATCTTGAGACATGTAAATACGGGACGCACGCCTCGAATCTGGGCGCGATCATCGCTCATGAGGTAGCTTCGTCATGGAATGTGACTTCCTTTATCGCGGATTGTGTTTCCGTTGATGAATTCGAACCCTTTGCCCATGTTTCCGGGATCAAGGGCGTTAATAGAAAGGCCCGTGCCCATGTGCTGAATCTTAGGCAAGTGGCTTACATGACCGCGGCAGAATTGGAAATGGATATTGACGATACTCATCTGATCGGAGTTCACCTTGGCGGCGGGATCACAGTTTCGGCGATGCGCTCAGGAAAGTTCATTGATGTCAATAACGCACTACTGGGTGAAGGGCCATTCTCCCCTGAGAGAACCGGGACATTCCCCGTGGAAGATGTTATAGATATGGCATTTTCAGGAAAATATACAAAGAAGCAATTGAGAAAGTTTTTCACTAAAAAAGCCGGTCTATATTCGTATCTCGGTACTTCGGACTTCCGGGAGATCCTCAAAATGATTGAAAATGGTAATGAGGAAGCAAAATTTTATGTTGACGCATTCGCATACCGCATCGCCAAGAGCATTGGTGAAATGGTAACGGTTTTCAGTGGAAAAATCGACGCGATATTCTTTACCGGCGGTATTGCAAGATCAGAGTTATTGATAAACCTCGTTAAAGAAAGGGTTTCATTTCTCGGCCGCATCTTTGTATTTCCCGGACAATTTGAGATGTTCGCTTTGGGAAAGAACATCGAGATGGCTTTGAACGGCACAAAAAAGATCAAGGAATATGAGCAGTGAAATTATCTTTATCAAGGGTAAGAAGGTAACCCTTCGCCCGCCGGAAACTGCCGACATCCCCCTTTTTACAAAATGGTTCAATGATCCTCAAACCAGAGAGAATCTTTCTATGCGCCGACCGATTACAATGGAAGAGGAAACAAAGATCGTAGAGAAACTCAACTCGACCAACAGTGTATTCCTTGTGATATGTGAAGCTGCTTCCGGAAGGACCATAGGCAATCTATCAATAGATATCAGCTGGATAAACAGACGTGGCATGTTCGGTATAATGCTCGGCGAAAAAGAAGATCAGAATAAGGGATATGGCCGTGAAGCCATGACGCTTTTCATTGATTACTGTTTCAATGTCCTCAATCTTCACCGCATAGTTCTGGAAGTTTATTCCTTCAATGAACGAGCGATCCATTTATACAAGGACCTGGGTTTTGTTCATGAGGGCACATTCCGACAGCATTCCTATAAGAACGGAGAGTTTTACGATCTCTTCTATATGGGACTTCTGGACACCGAATACAGTAAATAAAAAGTACGCGTACGAAGTGCGAAGTACGAGGTGAAAACGAAGCCAATACTCACACCCGTAACAGAAAAAGAACAATTTCGTTTCTTTCAATAAATCATCCGTTATAAGAATAGAACGCCGGAGCGAAGTAAGATATGGGACATGTCGTACGCCAAGCTTCGCAGTGCACAAGAGCACAAGTCACAAGTGGAACAAGTAGAGAAGGGAATAAGAATAATTGACACGTTCCGTCATCCCCGACCAGATCGGGGATCCAGGCATCATCCCTCTGCAACAACCTTTTAATCTCTACCCACTTCACACGCGAGACATCACACCCCACACTTCGTTCGTGCCGAACGACCGTCTGTCCCGATGTAAAGGTTCCAAGCGGAGAGTTGAAAATTGCGAAGCAATTGTACACTCTACGCAATGTATTGCATCACACGTACCCAATATTCACACTTGCCCTCCCTCAAATCTCCGCTCTTCATTCATTGCGTTTTAACTTCGCACTTCGTATCTTCTCCCATAATATTTCTTGATTTAAAATGTAAAAAAATGTATAAATACACAATGGGAAGCGGGAGGAAAGCAGACCATTTATTTGAACGGGAAAATATGAACTGCTATCTATTCCTTGCTTCTTAACAAAAAGGATTTTTTAAATTTTCAAAAGAGGAAAAAATGAAAAGAAATCTCTTTATGCTTGTTGTCGTTGGTCTTGTATTGCTTGGAGGTTGTTCGGATAAGGCAGATCTGCAAACATTTCCATTGACAGATAACTCAGGTGATAGCATATATTCTTCTCGCTGCTATTCACCTATTGAGGATATTGTCATTCCAATATTGATAAAGAAGGAATATTACAATGAGTTATTTATTGAGAATTACGACGCGTTGCCATCAAAAATGTACTTCATTAACTCAATACTGGCAGTGTATAAGAATAATAGCATTTATTTTATGGATATTAATCAAGGCAAGAGATTCATCAATCAATTAGAATCCATATCCATTTCTTTTACACAAAGCAGTGAAAAAAATATTACGGGTATCATAAAACGCTTGAGAGCATTAAGTCAAAATATACCTAATGAGTCAAGCGCGATTCATACAAGTGTAATTGAAGCGATTTTATTATTAACAATTGATATATTGGAAGAATCCCAAGAGTTAGCCTTTATTGTTCCTGCGGGGCTCAATTCTTGGAACGACATTGTTTCTTTCTTTTATAATTCAGAAACTCAAGCAATATTTATATCAATCCTTATTATTGCGGTTATTGGAATATTTCTCAAAGGCTGTAGTACTGAGCAGGACGGGTATATTTCTTGGAATAAAAGAAGAAACTCTACCTGCTGGAGTTCCTGTGTAGTTGCTGCTCGCCGGGTTGGTGGTTTAGACTGCTCGGAGTTGGTTAAGAATTATATAAGATGCGTAGAGGGGGGAAGTACATATGATGATGGACGTCCAGGTACCGTTTTGAGTCAGGATCTCGATTGCCTCTCGGACAAATATTAGTGGAAAGTGAATGAGGTGAAAATGAAGGGAAAGACAAGTATTCTTCCCATCATTGTATTTGGTATCTTATATTTGATTGTTCTCTGCCTGATGATATACCTTTCAATTTACTACAATAAACGGATTTTAGTAATCCTACTGCCTTTGATCTTTGTTGTACTCCCGCTTTTAATTCACCAATTTACTGAGATAGAAAAAGCATTTACATTGAAGTCCGGATTCTTCAGATTCAGCATGACAAAAGAAATAAAAGTATTTATCAAAGGTATCTTGATCGGAGCTCTTGGAATGTTTGCTCTTGTGTTTTTTAATTTATCAAGTGGCCGGATCTTCATTTCCTCATCCTTGAACTATTACTTAGTAGATTATATTCGTTCGCAAAACCCAATATTATTAATCGGATTGTTTGGGATTTTCATTCCCGTATTCGAAGAGTTGCTCTTCCGAAAAATGTTATTGGAGCGATTGATGAATAAAGGCGGTGCTCTATTTGCAATCCTAGTCTCATCAATTATATTTGCGCTTTTTAATCTCATTTTCCCCGTGTATATTGGGCTTCTACTCGGCCTGTTATATTCAATCCTGTACGTGTTCTACAAGAGAATTATGATCAACATAATCATCCATTCAGCATATCACATAATTTTGATGCTGATTGTCCTTGACCGTATGCAGTTTTCCCGATCGGTCGGGATTGTATTATTCATCATTTGTTCGGTCTCGTTTGTTATTCTCAGTATTAAGGAAAGAAAAGGTCATTTTGATTTTAAAAAAGTTAAAAAAGGCCGGGAGTACTTGATTTTAATGATCTTGCTAGCTGTCTTGGTTCTGATCTATAAATACCTTGTCAATAAAATATTTCTTCCCCCCGTTGACCTGTTTACTTCCTTGATTATTTTATATGTGGGTTTCAGCCTAGTTCTGATGTTTTTCTTGAAATCCAAACAAAAATATCTATTGGTGCCGTTGGTATTGGTAGTATTTATTGCCGGTTCTGTTTTAATGAAGGACAAGGTAGTGATAGAGTCCAGAATGAATACTAAAGTTAGCTATGATTTCGGTTGGACTATGGAGGGCGGGATAGTGAGCCTTTCCGTATTCTCTGATGACAGCCCGCCAAGTTGTGAGCGAACGGATTTCTATGAAATTCAGGATGATTTGTCTTTTTCTTACATTACTTCTTTTAATGGGGTTGTTTCGTCGGAGTATAAGGTAGGGAAAATCAATATTTATTCCCGTCCTTTTAAATACGAAATTGACATTGAAAGTGGGGAGCTAAGCTATCTCGGCAAAGAGAGGGGACGATGGGATTTCCCTTATGTAAGGGAACGCGCGAATCATACCTATCACTACTACAAGGATCATATAATAATTGATAAGGGAAAGTCGAATGAAGCCCAATTCAACAAGAGAAAGAGAGAATATATAGTAACATCGGAAAGTGGCGATCACTTTGTATATGTTACTGAAGAAAGAGAATATGTGTTTTATCAGGCAGACTTGACTCAAGTTGTGAAGCATAAGGATTTAATGCGGATGATAACAAAGGCCGGCAGATTCTGGCTCTCTCATGATGAAGATGAGAACACGATAACCGTTTATGATATGTCCGGGGTCGCACAATATTCGGAAAAATTACCCCATGAAATGAAAATGGTACCGTTCAACTCAATATCCTCATTCCCTGAACTCACTAATGATCTTCTTGTCGGTTTTTCGGACAATAATTTGTATATGAAAGTAAGGTCTCAGTGGATCTCTTTTCAAATGAAATGCAATGACTCACCAATGATATTTGTTCAGAACGAGCATATATTTATCACTCAGATGCCGTCATCACATTGCAGATACCTATACATTTATGATCCGAGCAAAAGGAAATTTCTTACTAAGTGGGAAGACACATTTTTGGGTCCCGTATTTGCGGTCAGAATTAATGATAAAGACTACTATCTGGGCAGATGTTTTTATTCTCCGAAACAGAGTGTATTATTTTCAATAGAGGAGTAGAGAAGTAGTATAGATTCCGGTCTTAATGCGTATATTACTATTTTTCGAATTTTTCAATTCTTCAAAAAATTCGATGAGCTGAGGTGATCTTTCTTCGGAAAGAAAGAATGTATCAACGATCATCTTTTGCGACACTTTCTCATTGATCAGCATTTTCAAAGAGAAATTCTTTAGTGAATTAACAGCCGCCCAGTAGAGTAATGGAGAATCTTCGACCTCGTATTCATTAATACAGATCATCAGCAATTTCAACTTCGGTGTCTTGCCGCAGCTGCTGAGCATTGAGATCCCCTTTTTGTGTTCCGTGTCCAATGCAAGGACTTCAATGATCTCCCTTTCCGTGGGCGTATATCCCAACCCTACAAGGGCGGAAAATGCGGTAAAAGCCAGATCTTTATTCTTTAGCAGTCCCTTGATAAGGCAGATATTATCTTTTAATTTTAGTTTTACGGATAATGAGATCAGGATCTTCAGATAACCATCATTGTCGTGATCCAAAGCAAATCTATCTTTGATGAATGAGGGCGCGTCATCATTGCCCTGAAAGATAGAAACAACTGCTCTCCATTGAAGGGAAGAGATCTTCCCGTGGGCGATATTCTCCCATATCCACTGCAAAGGCTCACTGCCCATGGCGGCGAGGGTATTTCTTGCGTCATCCACCTTTGCCTTATTGTCACCGACCTGCCACAAAGATGCGGTCTTGAAAAGTCCTTCAATGCTTTCACCCTGCAGCGCAGGGACAAAGAGAAGTAGTATTAAAAGAAGTATAATGACTTTATTCATCGATGCCTACTCCCAGAAATCCCCTTATCCAGATGTCTTCGTTTTTCGCTTGACTGTCGGTGTATGTATCGTCACCCTTGCCATCTATGAAAAGCCCGAATGATGCGGTATCTCTGCTGAGAGACCCGTCTCCGATTATCAATTTTTTCACGCCCGCATAGGAATCATTGCCAGCCTCATTGAAGAAGATGCCGACACCGTTCGCGTGGCCCGCGCCCATTGTTATGCCTGAACCCTGAAAGGCGTCATTGCCATCTCCAGAGTCGCATAATATCCCGACTGCGAGATCGTGTCCTCCGCCCATGCCTACACCATCCAGCAGCGTATATGTATCTGCCCCGCCGCCATCTGAAAGGATGCCGGTGGCAAGATGAATGCCCGAGCCCTGTCCGTAAATATGTGCGGTATAATTATCATTTCCGGCTCTGTCCCAAAGCATGCCCAGTGAAAACCAATATCCGGCTCCCTGAGCGTAAACTTCAGCGGAGTAGTGGTCATTGCCTTCTCTGTCGGACAGGAGCGCTATTCCTCCGGCGAAGCCCTTACCGCGGTCGCCGATGGAAAAGCCCTGTGAAAGTGATTGATATCTGTCATTGTACAGCGGCTCATGAAGGAATCGCTTTTCAATGATATATGAGTCATTGCCTTTGCGGTCATCCAATACCGCAAGCCCGGCCGTAGAAGCGGCGGCCTGTGAATATCGAGTGGCGCTATAAATGTCATTGCCCTCAAGATCGATCAAATATGCCGCTCCGAATTGCGCGGCTGCCTGGGAAAATTCCCCTCCGCGGTAGATGTCGTCACCTCCGCTGTCAAGAAGATATGAAAATCCCAGTACGGCATTTCCCTGCGCATTTCCCTTATAGAAAGTATCTGATCCTGAAAGTTCCAAAAATACCGATGCGCCCATCATTGCGCAGGCGGGCTCTGCTGTTACTTTTTCGCATCGTCCTGTTTTTATATAGATGCGTACCATTCCGACGGCCTTCTCAAATTCCACCGGCTTGTCGCTTCTGTCTACTACAATGAGATAATCGGAAAGCGTATTGGCGTCCGGCACTCCCACAAAGAAATATCCCGGGATATCAATTTCTTCAACCGCATCCCAATCGATCTCATTCAGGAGTCGGATCATCTTATTGAAGCGATAGAACGCGTCTTTAAAACCCGCTTCTTCATATATTGAGAAGATCTCTTCTGTGGGAATATCTTCGTCGCTGTCCAAAGCAGCTTTATTCTCATCCGATAGAGCGGAATAATTTTGCGCAAAATATTGATCCAAAGCCGCTGCGGTCTTCAGGACCTTGCCTGCCTTCCCCTTGATCCTTCTTATCGCTTTTGCCTTTTTGATCGGCTTTCCTTTTGGAAATGGGTTGTATTTGAATTCAAGTATCTTGTCCACCAGGGAATTCAATTCGTCAAAATTTTCAATGGGTTCATTGAGCATATCTTTGATAATGGGAAAGGCCGCTTTGCCGGCTCCCAGTTCTTTATTGAAGTCAAATGGCGCGTTGACCGAGAAATATTTCTCAGCGTCTTCGATCTTTTGCTTCATCTTCTCAGGCAGCATAGTTGGGGATATGGCGGCGGCCATAAGCATGACCGCCGCTGTGATTGCCGCTAATTTCATTTTTTTGGCAACTTCGGTAATTTAAGATTGGGCTTATTGCTGAAATCCGGCATTTTAGGAGGTGCTTTTTTATACTTCGCCATGACTTCTTTTATTCCTCTTTCTAATTGTGAATCGAATCCTTTGCGGTATTGCGCGGGAGTGATCTCTACTTCTATATCGGGATCGGTGCCGTAATTTTCAACACCCCATCCGACATCTTTGAACCAGAAAGAGAATTCCGGCTGTGTAGTGATGGTTCCATCCGACAGGAAGTGCCTCGGCCATATTCCGATGACTCCGCCCCAGGTCCTTTTTCCGATCAAGGTCCCGAGATTCAGGAGTTTTGAGGAGTGGCTGAAAATATCTCCGTCGCTTCCGGCATGTTCATTGGTCAATATCACGATTGGCCCGGCTACAGTATGGGCGGGATATGATTCGGGAACACCCCATCTTTGAATATCATAACCCAATCTCTTTCGCGCCAGTTTTTCCAGAAGCAATTGAGATACATGACCGCCTCCATTGAAGCGGACATCTACGATCAATCCTTCATATTCGAGTTCTGCCAGGAAATACCGGTGGAATTCAGAAAATCCGAACGCCCCCATATCGGGAATATGTACATAGCCGATCTTCCCGGAGGTCTTTTCATGTACCGCCTTTCGATTGCCTTCCACCCACTCTCTATAACGCAGTCCTACTTCCGACCCGGTGGTCTTGATAAATTCATCTTTTGTTTTTCCGGCAGTATTGGTGATCTTCAGACAAATATAAGTTGCCGCTTTGTTCAGAAGCATTTCTTCCAATGGCAGGTCTTTCTTTACATGTATCCCGTCTATCGCCTTTATCACATCTCCCTGCGTAATTGCCGTTCCGGGGGTCTGCAGCGGCGAGCGGTATTTCTTATTCCAGGTATCTCCTCTTAAAATGCGCGTGATCTCATAACCTTTCTTTTCCTGATTCCAGACAAATTCACCTCCGAGTTTTCCCAACGGATATCTGGGAGGTGTCCTGCGTGAGTAGTCACCGCCGAATTCATAACAATGGCTCGTGCCCAACTCTCCCTGCATTTCCCACACGAGGTCTGAAAATTCACTTCTTGATCCCAGACGCGGTATCAATTTTGAATATCTCTTGAAGATTCGCACCCAATCAATATTGGACATCTTCTCATTCCAGAAATTATCTCTTTGCAGTCTCCAGGCCTCGGAAAACATCTGTCGCCATTCTTCAATGGGCTCGATCGCGATCTTTGCCCGTGCCACATTGATATGACCGCCTTCTTTTCCTGATTTACCAGCTGTTTCGCCGGATACCGCGGATTTATTAGAAAATACGCGGATATCATCATGACTTCTTATAAAGATATGGTCATCGGTCAGATAGAAATAATTGGCTCCTGAAAAGAAGCTCTTTACTTTTTTCTTGTCATAATCATAGATCTTGATCTTTCCGGCAGGCGCTTCGGTATCGAAAATATCATCGGAAAGCGAACCCTGGATCGGAAAATCCAATGCAAATACCAAAGTGTCTGTCGCTCCAACTTGACCGTAAATTCCAAGAGGGAACGGCATTTCAGCTATTCTTTCCTTGATGCCGCTGAAGTGGATCTTTACATGTACTTTCTTTTTTGCCGCTTTCTTGGCTTTACCCTTCGGGGTCTTATCGTCCTCATCGTCTTTTTCCTTATCTTCAGGAGAATATTCAAATGGAGCTTTCGTATCCTTCGAAAGAGGGATCACATAGATCTTTTCCGCTCTTGGAAAACTGAGCTCGAATTGTGTCTGGTCATAGACAGGGTCAAATTCACGAACAGAAATAAAGTAGATGTACTTGCCGTCGGATGAGAATGCCGGGGAGTGATCCCAGAGTATGGGCTCTGTGACCGGCGCTTCTTTCTTCTTGGTGATGTCATAAACGAATATCGCTGTTCTCGTGGTGGATATCTGAGCGGCATAGGTAATAAACTTGCCGTCAGGGGACCAGTTGAGGGTTTGGATCCCCGAAAACTTATTCTTGTGCATGATGACTTTTTCTTTAGTTTTGATATCGATCAGGATCACTTCGTTGCGGTGATTCGTCAGCGCGATCATGTCTTTTGTCGGGGAGGTGGCGGAGAAGACAACTCTTCCGATATCCTCTTTAATGATAACGGCATGGTCCCCGGCGCCTGCCTTGAATATCTTGACCGCATCCTCACCGCTTTCATCAGAGATGACTGCGATCTTTTTGCCGTCATGGAAAAACTTGGGTAAGCGCTGTCTTGCTGCTGAAGGTTTTTGTAAGGGGAATACCGGCCCTTCGAAGTTATTCATTGAAAAAACAGACCCTCTGGTGGAATAGGTGATCGCCTTGCTATTGGGTGCTGGTGAGAAATCCTCCAGATAGCTTTTTGCCGAAACGAATTTTCGCGCAACGCCGTCCTTGGTGGAGTGAAGCTCAAAGTCCAATTTATTCACTTTGTTCTTTGCGATATCAAGGATAAACAAGTCGCTTCCCGCGTGGAAAACGATCGATTTGCCGTCGGTTGATGCGTTTCTGGCATAGTACTCGTTCATATCGGAGTGTCTATTGATATTTTTGCCGGCCTTATTTACAGAGTAAATATTGCCGATGCCTTCATGGTCGGAGATGAAATATATCCGCTCGCCTATCCACATCGGAGAAGTCACATTGGTCTTCATGGCGGTCAGTTTATTGAATTTCATTTTTCCGTCAAGGTCTATCCAAAGCTCTCCCGCTGTTCCGCCTCTGTATCTTTTCCATCTGGCGGGATCTCCGGTATTTCGCCCGATAACCATCCCTTTGCCCTTCTGTGCGTAGGAGATATGATTTGCGGGACCAAGGCGCAGCGGGTTTATTTTACCGCTGTTGATGTTCAATGAAAACAGAGATCTTACTCTGGAAAGGGATTCCCTGTAATTCGAAGAAATGATCAGTTCGTCTGAATTCTTCCATGCCACAGGATTGCTGATCGAGCTGAAATAGGTCAGTCTTTTAATGACTCCGCCCTCGATCGGCATGAGGAATATCTCATTAGCGCCTTCCTGAGAACTTGTGAATGCAATATTTTTACCGTCAGGTGATATCACCGGATTAGTGATATACCCCTTGATCGATGTGAGCCGGCGTGCGTCTTTTTTTGAAATATCGAGCTTCCACAGCTCATCCTCACACACAAATACTACGGTTTTTCCGGAAACAGTAGGAAATCTATAATATCCTTTCATGAAGCCTCCTGTAAATATTTATACGATGTATGGATATATAATATTCCATAACACCTTGAATTCATTATACAGAATACTGCAGAATTAGCGAAATTATTCCGCCGTATTCTTATTTGGTATGTCGTCATGTCGCAATTGCGACACGATGATTTGCAATTTATACGAAAAATATACTCAAAATGCATATCTCGCCACCTTCTGAGAGTGTCAAAATGTCAAGCAGGCACTGTTCGGATGTCAACAATGTCAACCACCGTACCTTGGTTGACTTCCCCAACGGGGCAAGTGATAGAGAGGGGAGGAGAAGGAGAAATACGAAGAAAGATACAAAGAAGGAAATGTGGAGAGGGATACAGAGCAGAAATTGAGAGATCTGCGCGAAGGGAAGAGAGGAATTATAGGGAAAGGTTGCTTAGAAATGGAGAATGAGGTATCCTATTATGGGGCGTATTATACATTACACGCTACGCGTCACACATAATACGTTGTTTGAGGGCTGTTTAGAAATGGAGAAAAAAAATAATAAATAAAGACCAGGTACCTTGGGAGGTAAATTATGAAAATCAGTAAAATCAAGTGGTTACTGAAAGAGCTGTTCGTACTTAAAAGAGAGCAAGTTATAGACAGTGAAACCGAGGAGTCGATAAGAAAGTATTATTCACAAAAAATGAAGCCTGTGAATGCCAAGAAAATGGTCATGATACTGTTCTGGATTCTCGGATCAATTCTTATTGGTGCCGGAATTGTTCTCCTGTTCGCGCACAATTGGAATGTCAGCGCTCACCTCAAAGCTGCCGGTACTTTATTGTGTCTTATCTGTGCTCAGATATTTTCCGGATATGTGATCCGTAAGAGATTCGAGCGTAAGATATGGCGTGAATCATCATCCATAATATTGATGCTTATTCTGGGGACCGCTATTGCAACTATTCAGCAGATATATCATGTCGGCGGTAATCTGGAAAATCTTCTGTTTCTGTGGGCAATATCTTCGCTCCCGATAATATATCTTTTGCGGTCAAATTCTTCAGTACTCATCTATTTGGCGATTATTACAGGATGGGCCGGAGTAATACAGAACCAGGGCGGTTACGCATCTTTTTACTGGTTATTTATATTTGCGTTGATGCCGTATTATTTCAGGTCACACAAACAAAATCTACATAGTGCGGAAAATAAATTTCTCCAATGGTTTCTCCTGCTGTCATTCTGCATTTCCCTGGGCTGCGTTCTGGAGAAAGTTGTTCCCGGTCTTTGGATCGTTGTTTACAGCTCTTTTCTGGTCATACTGTATTTTATCGGGTTCATATTGGAAAAAGATGAAGGCATTATTTGGAGACGGCCCTTTACTACTGTAGCCACCGGGGGAATTGGGGTAGTTGCCTTACTGCTTTCTCAAGATTGGCCGTGGAGGAACATCGGCCTGGAAAATATCCGATCCGAACTCAGATTCCATGAAATTCCCGCAATAATTGACTATGTGCTTGTCATAGCGTTTGTCCTTATTGCTTTATGGCTTTTCATAAAGTGCATGAAGCAGCTGTATAAGAGAAATTATGACTTCTTCCCTTTGCTTCTGCTATTTGCGATTATTGGATATTTTATTCCTGAAAACGCAAATGTGGTTTTCGGAGTTTATCTGATCTTATTGTGTTTCTCTTTGATATCTCCTGTCTTGAGAAAACAAGCGCGGGACATTTCCTGGTTTGGTCTATTATTTCTCTTTGTTTTTTCTATGGATAAACTGTTTGCCTATAAAACCGAATCTTTAGGAGTTA
Source organism: bacterium (assembly GCA_023133295.1). Classification (GTDB taxonomy): domain Bacteria; phylum AUK180; class AUK180; order AUK180; family AUK180; genus JAGLWT01. The sequence goes on from JAGLWT010000125.1 coordinate 29,177, forward strand.
TCCTTTTGATATTCTTCTTTGTTATCTTCGTGATCAGAAGCGGATTGTTCATAGATCGTCCGGAGCGTGCCCCATACGGCGTGCTTAGATTTATTTGCCTCTTTGGCGGTCTGCTTTTTCTATATATGATCTCGTTTGCCGAAGTTATTGAGGAAATTATGGATAAGGCGCATTTCTTTTTTAAAGATATCTTACTTATTATTACCATTGCCTCAGCCGCGATCTATTATCTCTGGGAATTCATCAAAAAGAATTGGCGTATAGGTACTTTCTTGATAGTGCTTATGCTGCTTCCTATCCTATACATTGTTCATCTGGAGATTCTTGCGGTCATCTTAGTTAATCTGTATTTACTCAGCGTAGGCATAGGGATCACGATCAATGGAATAATGCGAAGGAACTTTTATTATGCCAATGTGGGAATACTGACTATTTCCATTATAACCCTTACAAGATTTTTCGATGAAGACCTTACTTTTTTAAGTCGAGGTGTTATTTTTATCTTGATCGGTTCTCTGTTTTTTCTTGCAAATATCTATATAAGCAGGAAGGCAAAAGGAGAGATTAAATGAAGACTAAAACTATTTTACTAATATTTATCATTGTCGCGATGCTGCAGGTACTGCTTCTTCTTTCTATTATTGTTAGAAAAGAGAACATTCTCAGAACAGGTACTCGGATAAAGATCAAGGTGCAGCCGGTTGATCCATACGACGCGTTCCGCGGGCGTTATATTGCACTTGATGTATCATATAGAATTTCTAAGTCGGAGAAAAATGAATACCACAGAGGCCAGAAAGTATATGCCTTGCTTGAGGTTGATAATGAGGGCTTTGCCAGTATCAAGGGTGTTGCGCCCAAAAAGCCTCATTCCCAGCTATATTTCAAAACATTTGTAAAGGGGAATGATGGGAGGTTAGCTCTTCCATACGATAGGTATTATATTGAGGATTCCAAGGCCATTGAAGCGGAGAAGGCATATAAACGATCCAGAGAGAGCTCTTCTGCTTATATCAGTGTCAAAGTTAAGTATGGTGCTGCTGTTCTTGAAGAATTATACTTAAAAAATATACCCGTATTGGAGTTTCTGGATAAGCAAAGCAAAAAATAGTATTTCAGGGATAGTAAGTGAAAGAAGTGAAACACCGTCCCCCTATTTAGAGCTTGAGAGATTGTAGTCGATGAAATTGAAATGGAAGGGAATATATAAAAACGAAGAGCAAATATTGACCGGCGAGCTTCCGGAAAATGCGGTGAAGTTTAAAGAGCCGAATACGCCTTCAGAGCTAAGTTCGGCAGTGTGCATATATATTATTCCGGTAATTATTCTCGTATGCATTGCAGCCCTTATCAAACCGGCGTATGGATTGAATAAGATTTATCTTGATGCCTTTGATATTTGGGGAATATTATTGGCAATGTTAATGATCGTACCTCATGAAATTCTCCATGCCCTTGTTCTTCCAAAAGATGCGGAGGCTAATATCTGGTTCTATCCTAAAGGCGGGATGGCTTTTGTGCATTTTACATGTCCCATTTCTAAATCCAGATTTATTATATTAAGCCTTCTGCCGAGCATCATCTTTGGTTTGATACCTCTTATCGTTTGGATATTTATCCCAATGGAGTTCAAAAAATCATCAGGAGTGTTATTAAGTTTTGCCTTTTTTGGTTTACTATTTGGTGTTGGAGATTATCTGAATGTCTTTAATGCCGCAAGACAAATGCCGAAAGGATCTTATACTCAACTCTACGGTTTTAATTCATATTGGTTTCTGCCATAATAAAGGCCTCAGCGGACCCAGTGAACCAGTAGCCCGGTAGAACATGGGAAAAGGAAAGCAATATCCACACCCGTCATCCCTGCTTGACCGGGAATCCAGTAAGATCTCTCTTCTTAAATCTTGTTTTTAATGTTCCGTACCTATTTTCGTATTTTCGTAATTACGAACATACGAAAATACCATTCACCATTGGGATTATTGACGGTATAAAAAACTCAAAATGCATATCCCGCACCTTTCTGAAAGTGTCAAAATGTCAATCAGGCACTCTTTTCTTGCGTTTCATTCTTGAAATGGTACAATAAATCAGAACACTTGTGAGGAGACATCATGGATAAAAAGGGTAATATTAGAAAAAGGATGCAGATAACTTCCAGGAAAACGGATAAAATAGTCGTGAAGGGTATTCTTTGGATTTTGGGGATATTTGTCGGCTTGCTGATATTGATTGCGATGATAGGGGAGATCTCCGACAGGATAGGGAAAACTTCACTTCGCCCATATAAGGAGAGTTTTGATGCCTATCTTGAGAAATATCAGGAGACTGTGAAAAATAACAGCATTGGTCAATATGAGGATGAGTCGGATGAAAATGCCTGGGATCATTACTCAAGCGTGAGTTTCGTGGAATTTGCATCCAGCAAAAGCATTATCCTGGCTGATTATAACAAAACGGAGCTTTCTGAGGATGTAATTAGTGAAATTAAAAAATACTCCGGGCTGGAGGAGTCGATATTAAAAGGAGCAAAATGTAAGTATTGTCATATCCCCTATAATTTCAAAGACCAGGAAAATACAATATTTCCCAATTTGGTGGCATTGAAAAAGGCTACGAAATATATGAGTGTTCTTGCGAAATATTATCTAAACAATGGCAAGAATGAGAAGGCATTGGAAGTCCTGAAAGCGGGATTTATTTTATCCGCGGATATCCCGAAGGGTTTTCCCACATTAATTTCCGAGATGATCAAGACCGCTTGTGACTCAATATTGCTATCTGCGGTAGAGTACGGTATAAGTAAGGATTATTTTAGAGGTGCTGAACTTCAGGAGGTCTCGAAGATGCTGCGCTCAGAGCATGAAAATAATATCGCCGAAACAGTATATTTTGAGCAATTACAGATGTTGTATGTAGTCGGAAATACTTCATACATGGAGCTCATAGGTGCAATGAGCATGAGGGAGCGTGAGGATCGGGGAACTAAAAAATTCTTAAGACTGATGTATGAATATTTTTACTCCCGGATCCTCTTTATAAAGACCGGTTTTTCACCGTTTATGAGCTTGGCGAATGGTTATGAACCGATAACAGAATTGTATGAAAAGATCATAAATGCCAAGTGGAATGATATTTACACAGAACAAAGCAAGTATGAAAAAGAGATTCTCAAATCAAAAATATGGCAAATCATTTACCCTGGAATTGGTTATGTATACCTCAAGTTCCTTGCTACTGACCAGAGAATGAAACTTGTCGATATCGCTGCACAACTGAAAAAATATAAGGATGAGAAAGGGGAGTATCCCCGGGATCTAAATATACTGGGGCTTGATCCTGAGATCCTTCTGGATAATATGTCCGGCGCCCCGATTGTTTATGAGATTCAAAAGGCCGGGAAGATAAAATTGGGAATTGACATTGAGAAAGCAACGATCCCGGATAGAAGTCCTTACAAAAAGGCACTTAAATATTTTGAACCGATAATTTTAGATTAACTTGAATTTTCGGGAACGGTCGTTGCATTTGCTGCAAATTGACCAAGGTATCGTATCTTTACTTTTTACCTTTTTTAATCGGGAATTTGATAATATATTTGCAATGTAGTAAAATACTGTTGGGGAAAAGCAATGAAAGAAAGATTCGCGATCAGAAGGAAAATAATAACACCTTTCGAGAAGGTGATATCTGGCATCGTGTCAATTGTTTTTTTGTACATGATTTTTATAGCATACATAAATATTGCTTATATTAGTGGAACGAAACTCCAAAGATCTCGATCCGGGCTTTATAAGGAACTCGAGGCAGGAAAAGCATTTAAGTCATTGCCGGAAGAATGGGGCGAGCCGGAGCTTGTCGTCAATTTTACCGATGGTACAAAAATTTATTACTTTGCAGGGGTTCACGCATCTGAAGGAGGACTCCAGGAGATAAAAGACAGCATTGGTGGAAAAGCGATAACCTATAGTAGAGAAATAGATTTAGGCGCATACGCATATATTGAAATATATGTTGACAAAGACGGCATTATTGAGGCGTATTCATTCTGCGGCGAAGAAGTTGCCGTACATACGATACATGGAGATATAGAAGGCGGTGCCCTCGCGTATTATCTCCGAAGTAAATATCTTGACATTATGCCAAGAGAATGACGCGGAGGATTAGATGAAGAAATTGACAATAATTTCGTTCCTGCCCATGTTATTGATTTTTTCTGTAACAATTATTGCTGCGACCTATACGGTTGCCAATATAGATGATTCCGGTGCGGGGTCATTAAGACAAGCGCTCTTGGATGCGAATTCAAATGTAGGGGCAGATACGATCATATTTTCAATAACCGGAACAATTCAGCCGACAAGTGCGTTACCGGCACTAAGTGATGTGACTGGTGGAACGACTATTTATGCCGGTTTAAATCATGATGTCGAAATTGATGGATTAAATACAAGTAACACTTCTGGAATAACAATTACTTCATCAAACAATATTATTTCAGGGCTGGTAATAAATTCATTTAGTGGTTTTGATATAGGGGGAATAGAAATAAATGGAAAGAATGCTTCAGAAAATATTATTATAAATAATTATCTTGGAACTGATACCAGTGGAACTACACATACATATCTATCTAAATCACAAAATGGAATCGTAATTATAAATGGAGCACATTCAAATATTATTGGCGGAATAATTGATAGTAAAAGAAATATTATTTCTCGTAATTATTGGGGTGGAATAAGAATTAGAGGAAAAGAAACCTGCAATAATATTATAAAAGGAAATTATATAGGGACAGATTTAACTGGTGCTAAACCATTAGGAAATACATTTAGTGGTATATGTATTATTGAAGCACATGACAATACAATAGGAGGGACAGAAAAGGGTGCAAGAAATATTATTTCCGGTAATGGTTTTAATGGCATCAGCCTTTATGATGGAGCATATAATAATACTATACGGGGTAATTTTATAGGGGCAGATGTAACGGGCACTAAAGCATTGGGGAATAGAAGCACCGGTATATGTACATATTCTTCGGGAGCTAACAATGTTATTGGAGGACAAAACCCTGGAGCGAGAAATATAATTTCAGGAAATAATTATCATGGAATTTGCATAGGTTCAAATAGCAAAGTTATTGGAAATTATATTGGAACAGATATAACAGGTACTATTTCTTTGGGAAATTATGAAGATGGAATTGTACTAAACGGATCAGACTCAATTATTGGAGGAAAATTAGATGCAGGGAATATTATTTCTGGTAATGGAGGTAATGGCATGAGTATGGGAAATGCTTCTAATGAAATAATAGGTAATTATATTGGCACTGATTTCACAGGAACCTTTGCTTTGGGAAATAAAGATGACGGAATATGGCTTGCTAGCAATTCTAAATTTAATAAAATTGGTGGAACTGAATATGAAATGGCTAATATTATTGCATATAATGGTAAAAATGGTGTATCAATTAATGGAACTGATTCAGAACATAATCTGATATCTGGAAATTCAATATTTGAAAACGGTAAGTTGGGTATTGACCTTAATAATGATGGAATTACATTAAATGATATAGACGACTCGGATATAGGACCGAATGATCTTATTAATTCCTCTGTAATAACAAATATTATACAAATTGATATTAATCAATATACAGTATCTGGAATTGCTGCACCTCATACCAGAGTTGAACTCTATATCACTAATGAACCTGATAATGAAATATTTGCAGATCCATCCGGGAATGGTGAAGGATATAAATTCCTAAATTCGATTAATACGAATTTTTCTGGCAATTTTATTTTTACTGATCAAATATTTCCCGCTGGAAGTGTTTTAAGCACTTTGTCTATAGATAAATATGGAAATACCTCCGAATTTAGTCGAAATTATATAACAACAACACACAACACTGCAACAATTACAGTCGCAATGAATAATTTAGCACCAGATTCAGCTCTTCAAGGGAATTCCGTATTAATGGCAGATTTTGAATTAAAAACAGATGATTATAATGCTATTTTTTCAAATCTAAAAGTTGAAGGAAATAATCCGAACATTAATTCAAATATAGGTTTTATTGAGATTTACGCAGATAATGGAGATGGTATATTTTCATCAACTGCTGACCCATTAATTGGAAGAGAAGTATTTTCTAATTATAATTCAAATATTGATATCATAAATCAAAACATTACTACTACCACATCCACCTATTTTATTGTTGCTGGTATTAATTCAAATGCAAATATCGGAGAGACATTTAGTATAAGCATAAGCAATACTTCCGATTTCACAATTATTTCGCCATATAAAATGGAAGAATTTACAGAATTTACTTCAGATTCCGTTAAGATTGAAGATGGGCCGGATATGATAGAAGTTATTCCATTTAATGTGGCACCACCCACGGTTAAAGCGGGTACGAAAAATGTGCTCATGCAAAAAATTAGTATATATACTTGCAATTCAAATGAAACGGCAACATTATCATATATACATCCAGTAGTATTTTGCTATGGTAACGATGTTGTGTCACTTAAAATATATTTAGATAGTGGAGATGACAAATTTTCTGTAGAAGATGATACAATAGTTGAAACCTTTCCCTTCTTTCTTGGAGAACAAGTGAATGAAATTATTGCACCAATTCCAAAGACCTATTTCATATGTCTTGATATTTCTGAAAATGCGAATATTGGCAATATTATTGGAGTATCGTTTTTTAAAGATTCACTTTATGTTCAACAACCGGATACAGTTTCGAATAAAAATTTTCCGTTTTACTCAGGCTCTACAAGGATAATTAATTATGGAAATACAATAAATGATATAAAGATATTTCCAAATCCATGGACGAAAAATAGTAACACGGGGATTATATTTACAAATTTAACAAAGAAAATTGAAATGAAGATATACACAATTACCGGGAATCTATTGTTGGAAAGGAGCGTTGATGGTGAGCCAGAATGGGAATGGGATCTGACAAATGAGAATGGCAAAAGTATCGCGTCCGGCATATATATATGCCATATTTCAAATGATGCGAATGAGACAAGATTATTCAAGATAGCAGTCATTAAATAAAATACGACATGGTACCGGTCTTTATATCTTACATTGTAAATTCGAGATTTGATAATATACTTTCAATATAGATAGATACAATGAATAATTATGAAATGAATAATGAGTAGTAAGTGTATTCGTCAGCTTGCTGTTTTACTTGTGCCTTGTACCTTGTCCCTAGTGCCTGTTCAGAAAGCTCCCCTTTCTGAATGCACTTGACAAAGAACATCCGAAACATTATAATGTTCACTTGACGCGGGGTGGAGCAGTCTGGTAGCTCGTTGGGCTCATAACCCAAAGGCCGGCGGTTCAAATCCGCCCCCCGCCACCAATTTTTTTGGGCGGGATAGCTCAGCTTTGGTTAGAGCGTACGGCTCATACCCGTAAGGTCCGGGGTTCGATCCCCCGTCCCGCTACTTTTAGAGGAATATGTATAAGATCATCCCTGCACTTCAGGGGATTTCGGCAGATTTAAATCACATTTTTATCGGTGTTTCCGGTGGTCCCGACTCCGTATTTTTACTTCATTCAATGGTAAAATCCAATGAGAAAAGCGCAAAAGTCATTACTGTCCTGCACTTTGATCACGGATTAAGAAAAAACGGCTCAGTAGATGACCGTAAATTTGTTGAATCGCTTGCAAAGGATCTCGGTGTAAAATTTATTTCAGGCAAACCCAAAACCAAGCCTTCGGGCAGTATCGAGGCCTGGGCGAGGGGCGAGAGATATGCGTTCTTCAAAGAGCAGATGGCGGTATCAGGCAGCGCAACGATCTTTCTGGGGCATAATGCCGATGACATTCTGGAAACCTTTTTGATGAAGATATTATCCGGCAAAGGAGCTGATTCGGTATTTTCTCTGGGCCCGCGTGCCACTGTGGACGGTCTGACAATTCTTCGGCCATTGTGGAAGCTCTCAAAGGAATCAATAATTTTCTCCTTGAAAGAGAGCTCGGTCCCGTACAGAATCGACCACTCAAATGATGATGACGCATTCACCAGAAATTACTTGAGGAATCGTGTGATCCCGCTGCTAAGAGAACGCTTCTCCGGCTGTGATGAGAACTTTCTCAATTTCTACAGCAGCGCTAAAGACCTTATCAGTCGTGAAAGGGAGCAGATGACACCCTTTTACAAAGCCCTTTTTTCGCATTCTCTCGGAGTTTACCGCGCACCCCTGCCGAAGGAGATCACCGGTGAATATTTCGAGGCCTTGAAAATGCTCGGCACCGATATTCTGGGAATTCCGCATAAGCGGTTCAACCGCTCTCTTTTCGAGGAATTGAGAAAACATAATGCAACTCCCGGCGGAAGTTATTTGAAAATATCTGAAAATTATTATATATTTAAAGGTTATGCTCATTTATGTGTTCTGCCTTCAGTATTTGCGGAAAAATTCTCTTTTTCGAAGATGACGATAAATGATGGATCCGTTATTTTGCGTATTCCATTCGCGGGTTGGGTCATCAGCGGAATTGAAGATACTATGAATATTGAAGTATTCCACGAAGGCGACCATAAAAAGAGCGGTACGAAGATTTCTGATATCTTTAAAAAGAAACGGATCGATGGTTTTTTAAGGGGAGTTTATCCCGTTATCAAAGAGGACGGCATTGTTGTCGCCGTTCCGGGACTTTTTAATGATGCGACGAACATAAATATTTTACCGGAGGAACGATGAAGAAGAATTTTCTCAGAGACATATTGATAATTGTGGCTATAATGACCTTGGCATATGTACTTGTCAAAGTGGGAATGAATATTTCTATCGCGCCGATCGATCTTTCACGATTTGATCACGAGTTGGCAAAAGGCAATATCAAGGAAGTCATTTTCATAAACAAGACCATCAATGGGAAATTTAACACAGAGATAGAGATCGACCAAAAGAAATTCTGGGAATTCCGAACACAGCTTCCGGATATGGAGATCAAAGAGATAGTAGATGAGCTCGTAAAAAAGAATGTGAAGATCGGTGTGAAGGAAAAGGGCCCCTCATTCTTTGAGATACTTTCTACTGTCGGCTTTCTGGGTTTGACAATGGTCATAATCTTCATGATATTCAAGCAATTGAACTCAGCTAATTCCAATGCGACATCTTTTGGAAAGGTGAAAACCAATATACAGAAGGATGTGAAGATCAAATTCACCGATGTCGCCGGCTGTGTTGAGGCCAAAAATGAATTGGAGGAGATAATAGAATTTCTAAAAAATCCCAAGAAATTCACAAAGCTCGGGGGAAAGATACCCAAGGGCGTTCTTCTTATAGGAGCTCCCGGAACGGGTAAAACCCTGCTGGCGAAGGCCGTCGCGGGTGAGGCGAATGTACCGTTTTTAACGGTTTCCGGCTCGGAATTCGTTGAACTCTTTGTGGGTGTCGGAGCCTCAAGGGTCCGTGACCTCTTTAATAAAGCGAAGCAGCTCGCTCCTTCGATCATATTCATAGATGAGATAGATGCCGTAGGCAGGCACAGAGGTGCCGGACTGGGCGGTGGCCATGATGAAAGGGAGCAGACATTGAACCAGCTTCTTGTGGAAATGGACGGCTTTGAATCCAATGAGGGCGTGATCATTATTTCCGCAACAAACAGGCCCGATATTCTTGATCCGGCACTCTTGCGCCCCGGAAGATTCGACAGAAGGATCGTTGTGCCGATACCTGATGTTGTGGGGAGAAAGGGAATTCTGAAGGTCCACACCAAGGAGATCCCTCTTCACAAGAAAGTTAATTTCGTAACCCTGGCAAAGGGTACCCCGGGTATGTCGGGCGCAGACCTTGCCAATCTGGTCAATGAAGCGGCTCTGCTGGCGGCAAAAAAGAACAGAGACAGTGTGAAGATGGAGGATTTTGAAGAGGCAAAGGATAAGGTATTGATGGGCCTTGAGAGAAAATCCATGATACTTTTACCCGAAGAGAAAAAACTCACCGCTTATCATGAAATGGGACATGCGCTTGTGGGGCTTATGATGGTACACGGTGAGGACCTTCACAAGGTTACCATAATCCCCAGAGGAATGTCGCTGGGCGCAACGGTACATCTTCCTAAAAAGGAATTGCATAATTATTCAAAAGAGTATTTAATAGACAGCATCACAACACTATTGGGAGGACGCGCCGCCGAAGAAGTTTTTCTGAATACGAAAACCACTGGTGCTGAGAACGATCTGCAGAGAGCTACGGATATCGTAAGAAAAATGATCACCAAGTGGGGGATGAGCGAAGAGCTGGGGCCGATGTTCTATTCTTCTAATGATAGTGATGAGATCTTCTTGGGCCGAAGCATAGCCGTTCAGAGGACAATAAGCGAAAAAACAATAGAGAAAATAGATAATGAGATCAGAAGAATGATCGAAGAGCAATTCGAATGCGCCAAAAAAGTCTTGAGGGGAAATAAAGACCTTGCGGAGCATATTGCGGAAACATTGATAATCAAGGAAGTGCTCACCGGTGAACAATTGAAAAGAATGGTGAAGCGCTTTGAAGTAAAGAAAAAGTGATCGGGTGAATAGAAGGCATCTGATTCTATTTACCTCGGTTTTATCCGTTGTATTTCTTGTTTTTATTTTTATTCTGATGGGAGGAGAGAACCCCTTTTCTTTTTTCTGGAATCTCTTAAAAGGGGCGCTCGGCAGCGCCTCCGCGATATCCTATTCACTCCAATTCATGACACCGCTCTTGTTTACCGGCCTTGCATGCGCTGTCGCGTTTCGCGCCGGGCTGTTTAATATCGGTGTCGAGGGCCAACTTATTATCGGCGCTCTTTGCGCCGCTATGGCGGGTTATTATATAAATATTCCCTGGCGGCCCGCGCATCTTTTCATTGTGATGCTATGTGCTGCCGGAGGCGGCGCGCTCTGGGCGCTGATCCCGGCTTTGCTGAAGGTCTATCTGAATATCAATGAAGTTATTGTAACAATAATGATGAATTATATCGCTTTGAATCTCACTAATTATCTCATCATGGAAACACCGATCAGAGTGGATCGCTCGCTGCCGTATTCTCATAATGTACTGGGCACTGCCTTGCTGCCGCGTCTGGAATTTCTTTCCAGTGATACCTCTCTTAACTCGGGGTTCATTATCGCCGTTGTGCTTGCTATTGCTTTGGCATTTATTTTCAGGAAGACGGTCTTCGGCTTTACCGTTGACGCGATAGGGGAAAATAAGAAAGCTTCGATCTTCGCCGGATTTCCGGTGAAGAAATACATAATATTTACCATGCTTTTATCCGGCGCCATCGCCGGCCTCGCCGGTTTCGAACAGGTGTGCGGGGTTTACAAGCATTTCGTATCCCCCTTTCCGGAAGGGTACGGATATCTGGGTATAGCGGTCGCTTTGATGGCCGCGAACAAGCCGTTGTTAATTATGCTGACCGCGGCTCTTTTCGGGATCTTTGACGCGGGAAGCTCTTATGTCGATATCATCTCCTCTGTACCGAGGGAGATCATATATATAATAGAAGGGCTTCTGATCATCGCGGTCTCTATAAGGTTGGGAAGAAAAAAGGAGGAAATTCATGTTTAAGGGAACGACAGTTGCACTTGTGACACCATTTACAGACGATGGAAAAATTGATTATGAAGCATATAAAGGGCTATTGGAATTTCACCTGTCATCTCATACCACGGCGCTGCTTATTGGCGGTACCACAGGGGAATCCCCCAGTATAAATGATGAGGAGCTGGAAAAATTGTTTCGTCTCGCTGTCGCAAAATTAAAGAACCGCATCCCTCTTCTCGCGGGCACCGGCACGAATAATACGAAGGCCTCCCTGAAGAAGACGATGATGGCAAAGGAAACGGGCATGGACGCCGCGCTCATCGTGGCGCCCTATTACAATAAACCGCCTCAGGATTCACTGTATCAGCATTATGAGTTCATCGCCAAGAAAAGCCGATGGCCGATCATCCTCTATAATGTTCCCGGCCGTACCGGCGTGAATATCTCTCCTGATACCGTTGCCAAATTATCAAAAATGAAAAATATAATCGGCATCAAAGAGGCATCCGGCTGCATGAATCAGGCAATAGAGATCAAGAACAGGGTCAAGGACACATTCCTGATGCTTTCCGGCGATGACCTTACTCTTCTGCCGTTTCTTTCTGTGGGCGGACATGGCGTTGTATCTGTTTCTGCTAACCTTATTCCCAAGAAGGTACAGAAGGTCATAGACCTGTGGAATGCGGGTAAGGCTGCGCAAGCGCAGAAATTCCATAATGAACTTTATCCACTTCACAAGGCAATGTTCGTAAGAACAAATCCTGTTCCGGTAAAAACCGCTCTATACCTTCTTAATATGGTGAAGAATAATTTCAGATTACCGCTTACACCCATGCCCAAGGATGAAATGGACCATTTCCGCGATATACTGATCGACAAGGATGTATTATGAAAAAAGGCGTTGGGGTTGCAGGCGCCGGCGGAGACATGGGTATTCGCGTAGCGCGGCTTCTGGATCTGGACTCGCGTCTCTTTTACAAGGTGGGATTGGACAGCGTCTCCGGAGAGAATATTGTTTCCAATGCTGCCGAAATGAAAGATATTGACGGCATTATTGATTTTTCCTCTCCCGTCCTCGCGCTGCAGTCGGCAAAGCGCGCCGTTGATCTTTCGATACCGTTCGTATCCGGGACCACCGGATTTACAAAAGAACAATATGAGCAATTACTATCATACTCAAAGAATATTCCCATACTGCATTCCCCGAATATGAGCGTGGGAGTGAATGTTATGTTCTCCGCCGCCCGTTTTCTGGCAGAGCGGCTGAAGGATTTTGATCTTGAGATCATGGAGATGCATCATTCCAGAAAGGCCGACTCTCCGAGCGGGACCGCCTTGAAATTGTGGGACTCGGCATCCTGTGGAAGAGAAATGAAAAAGGTGGACGGACGCTCTGGCGCCGTCGGACCCAGAGATAAAAATGAATTTGGAATAATGTCCATAAGAGGCGGCGATGTCGCCGGCGAGCATACGCTCTTTCTTATGGGCAAGGGTGAAAGATTAGAGCTTACACACCGTGTATCCGACCGTGATAATTTTGCCGTCGGTGCGATCAAATGCCTGAGATTTCTTTTTGACAAGCCCGCCGGTTTTTATGAAATGAAGGATATGCTCTCAGAATAAAAATATGCAGAGGGGAATTTGGCTCTTCCTTATCTTTGCCCTGACAATGCTTATGCAGAGGGCTTATTGCGCACGGATAGACCTTTTTAATATATCCGTTGAACCCCATACTGCCTTGAAGATCAGCAATGAGCAGATGTTGAAATGGGATAATTTCTGGGCATTCAAGATCAGCGGGATAACCGATCCGTCTTCATTGTCCCGTCCGCTGATCAGATTTATTGACAGAAGTGATTTTAAGGGAGAAGTAAACGGTATACAAAAGGAATTCGTTTCCGGCTTTGCTACACCCGCTCGTTCCGAGATCATCATTTTACTGCCTTTTAAAAATCCGGGCTTCCCGATAAACGGCATGGACGAGCTCATCAAACACGAGCTTCTTCATTTAGCGGTGTACGGAGTCGGCGGGGAGAATGTGCCTCTCTGGCTTAATGAGGGAATGGCGCAATTCTACTCCGATCAATACCCTGAGAATATCCTCTACTGGACATATGTATTTTTTATGCGCCTACCTGAACTTCAGGAGATTTCGGGAATGGAATTCTACTCCTTTCCGAAGGTCAATTACCCCTTCTCGTATGATCTCGTTTCGTATCTGGACCGAAGATTCGGTGAAGAGAAACTCTGGATGGTTTTAAGGCATTTAAAGATAAGAGACGGCAATGAGGAAGCTTTTGAAACTGTTCTGGGAGTGAGCATCGGGGAGATATACGAAGATTTCCGCAAGCAATTAAAAAAGCAGATCTCGCCTACATTTTTCTTTACCCCTCAATTTCTCTTTATCCTTTGCGCCCTTCTCCTGCCTTTTGTTTATATGCTGCGAAGAAAGCGGTTCAAGAGATGGATGGAAATGCAGGTGGAAGATGAATAGAAATCTCCTTCGATTATTTATTTTCGCCTTTGCGCTTTTGCTCACGGTTTTCGCCGTGATGAAAATAGTCAATGAGATGTCAGCAAGACGGATCTGGGTGACGGAAGAGATCTCAAATGGAGAATATAAAATATTGTCCGAGAAGGGCGAAATAATTATTTCTTTTTCAAGGCTTCTAAATACAAGGGATTTCCGGGGTGTCGCCGGTGTATATATATCTCCGGATGAGATCCAGGTCAACCCGGAAAAGATCTTTGATATTCTTGAAAAAAGCCGATTGCCGATAATACTTCTTGAAAAGATCAGCCAGCCGGACCCGGGTGAATTGCCGAAATACTTCGCTTCCCTTCCGCTTATACGGGGGCATATGATCCCTTCGGATGAGTGGCCGAAGCTTTCTGATAATAAGAGGGTACTCAGATTTCGCAGGGCTGTGATCGAGCGGTCGGTGCATGTGATCTTTCTTCCTGAGAATTCCGCTTATATACGGACAAAATTATTCCCGTACTTGAAGGGCTTTCGAATGCCTCCGCAATTATCTCTTATACGCTCTTTTAATTTTGCCCGTATACTGGAGAGATTATTTCTCCTCTTTGCCATTATCGCCTTCTCTTTGATATTGAGCTATCTTCTGTCCATGAAGCGTCTGGAAATGTTCGTTCTTTTTCTGGTCGGTATATCTCTTATCGCGTCCTATGCCGGAGGGCTGCGGGTGTTCACGAATATGCTTTCGATCGCATTGGTGATCATCTTTGTCCTTTACGGATTCAACGCCATCTTACAAGGCAATATGGATTTTTTCAGAATAAGCGCCGCTTCGCTGCTGATAGGATTGGCAATATATGTCCTCCATTCCCAGCCGAAATTCGCTTGTTATCTCCTGAGATTCAGAGGTGTAAAGGCGGTGTTTTTCATTCCTCTGATCATTGTCTTTTTCCAGGTTGTATTGTATATCGTATCTGAGAAGATCGAGGTGAAGAGACTCCTTCCGCTATTCTCGATACTTTTTCTAATCGGCCTTTTTGTGATCCTTTCCAAGAGCGGTAATTGGAAAATACTCCCGTCAGCTTTTGAGAATAAATTGCGTGCGGTCTTTGAAACAGGTCTTTATGCGCGCCCCAGATTCAAGGAATTTCTTTTCGGCCACCCTCTTTTATTTCTGGGTATACGGATGTTTAAAAAAGACAAGAGATATGTCCTGCTGCTGCCATTTGGAATGGTGGGACAGATATCTCTTATTAATTCATATATGCACTTCACACACCCACTTCATGTGATCATTCTCTCCTCACTATGGTCACTTCTATTCGGAATAGTAATTGGAACGATCCTATATTATATTATTGATGCGGTAAGCAGAGGCTTAAAGAGATTATGAGAAATAGAAAACACTTTGACATATTTGCGGGATATTTCGGTGGTGGCAATGTTGGAGATGAACTCATTTTGAAGATGGGCCTTTCCTACGCCGACCATTCGAAAACCGTTTGCGTGATCTCTTCAGACCCGTGGTTCACCAAGGATAAATATAATGTACGCTCTATACATAAATACAATATTTTCGCGCTGATCTATTATATGTTCTACGCTAACCGCCTCATCTTTCCCGGCGGCGGCATCTTTCAGGATATGACATCATCCCGATCATTGTATTATTATCTGGTGGTCGTTCTTCTGGCAAAACTATTCGGCGTTAGAGTGGAAATGTATGGCATGGGGCTGGGACCTTTCGTGAATTATCTGAATCGTATCCTTACGGTGAATATTTTGAAAATGGTAGATCATCTTCAAGTGAGGGACGAGAAATCAATGACATTTCTGAAGGGCATGAGAAAAAGCCGCGCGCATCTTGGGCCTGACACACTTATGAAGTTCAGCAATTCGTTCTTATTGAATAACCCCGGCTCCTCGGCAGATACCTTTACCATCGGGATCAATCTTCGTCCCTGGCACAATGTAAAACGGCTGATCAAAGAGATAGTCCTTGTATTGTCAGAGTTGAAGTCAGACCGTAAGGTGGCATTCTTTCTGATACCTTTCTCCCACGCTGATGAGAAGGTATTGAGAAGACTTCTGCCGTATCTCAATACCAATACCTATATGATCGATATCAATCCGGAGAACGCCTTTGACCTTATCTCGACATGTGACCTGACGATAGGAATGCGGCTGCACTTTAATATGATCGCGCAATTATTGGAAAAACCCTCGATAAATATCGCCTATGACCGAAAATGCCGGGATGTACTGCATGCGGGCGATTCACATTTCATTTTGAATATGTCAAGGATCACGCGCCGCAATTTCGCGAATCACTTTGAAAATGCGCTGAAGATATCCGGTTATCCCCGTTCCGCAGGCTGATCGTTCTCGCTAAGAACGAAGTGTGAAGCATTAGGAAGTGTGAAGTGTAAAGTAAAGAATCGAGAAAAGACAATATACGAAAGATAGACTGGATGCCACGCTTTCGCTCTGCATGACAAAATCCTTCCCCACCACACTTGTACCTTGTCTCTTCCCCCCTGTTCCACTGGGTCCACTTGTACCTGGGTCCACTGCGTAGCGTGTCCCTTGTGCTCTGCGAAGCATAACCTTGAACTTTTGAACATTTCAACCTTTGAACAATCTTATTCTCCCCGTACTTCAACCGCTTCCGTATGAATTGAAAAAAATGTCAAAGTGTGATAAAATGCGCTTATGGATAAGAAAAATAAAAAAATAGGCGGATATACTATTGATAAGCAGGTCGGCAAGGGTGGAATGGCCACCCTCTTCAGAGGTACTCAGGATTCTCTGAACAGACCTGTAGCTATAAAGGAATTGCATTCATTTTTATATGAAGATACGACCTTCATAGATCGTTTCAAAAGAGAGGCGCTGGTTCTTTCCAAACTTGAGCATCAGAATATCGTTCGTATATATGAATTCATTGAAATGCACTCTTCTTTCTTCATCATTATGGAATTCGTGGAGGGCGTTGACCTTAAGGCCGTTATCAAATCTGTCGGCGGAAAAATGTCTCCTCAATTGGCTTTGATGTTCGTATATTTCATTCTTAAAGGACTGTCATTCGCTCACAATAGAAGCGTGGTCCACCGTGATATCAAGCCCGCGAATATACTGGTTTCCAAGGCCGGCGATGTCAAATTGGTGGATTTCGGCCTTGCGCATACAGAAGACGCGCAGAACCTGACCATGACAGGAACCCTGATGGGTACTCCCGCTTATATGTCGCCCGAGCAGGCAAAAGGCGAACCCGCAGATGATCAGAGTGATATTTTTTCCACCGGTATTATTTTATATGAATTACTGGCGGGAGAGAAGCCATATCCCGATACGAAAAATTATATGTCCGTTATCGCCAAGATACTTTCACCGGAACCACTGCCAGTTCCTAAACTGAGCCCTGATGTCGACGGTCAGCTGGCTTCAATATATAAGAAAATGGTCGCCAAAGAGAAAGAGGAAAGATATCAAAGCTGCGGCGAAGCCCTTACCGATATAGAGGAATATTTCGCGAAGTTCGGTACTACGCCGTCCGAAGATCTGATAATGAATTACCTCAAATCCCCCTCAAAGTACTGGCCGAAATTCCGTCAAACGATGATAGACAAAGCGTTGAAAATGGGGACCACTGATTTTAAACAGGGTAAAGAAGGATATTCTACCGCCATTAACCATTTCAAAAGAGCCTTGGTATGGGACCCTGGCAATGCAGAGGCAAAGGGCTATGTCGAGAAGATCAATAAGGCAACTTCTGGAGGAAAGGTCCCTGTCATTCCATTGATCGCTGTTGTTCTTCTGGCGGTGGCAGCAGTTCTTTACTTCACCGTATTCCGCGTAAAAACCATATTGATGATACAATCGGACCCGGCAGGCGCGGTAATTACCCTCGACGGCAAAAAACTGGATGATGTTACGCCGCTTTCTATACATGTCAAGCCCGGCGATCATGAGCTTCTTCTTTTCAAGGAGATGCATGAGACAGAAGCCGCAACCATTACTCTTGTCAAGGGTGATAAGAAGACAATGCAGTATGTCCTTGACAGATGGCAGTATCAAAGGTCCACTTTCAAGATCTCTCCCAAGGGTGCAACCGTCCTTTTAGACGGCGAGGTCCTGTCCAATTATAAAAACATCAAATTGAATATAGGCACGCATTCCATTAAGGTATCCAAGCCGGATCACAGAACCTATCAGCAAAAGATCAATATCTTTGAAGGCGGGATCAAGGATTACACCATTTCCTTGAGAAAGGTATCGGATATGCTGACAATAAAATCGGAGCCCTCAGGCGCATATTTGACGCTCAACGGCAAGCGTGTCGGAAAGACCCCGTACAGCATGAAACGGAAATTCGGAAAATTCAGTATAGCCCTTTCTCTGAAGACATTCAATACTATCAATGATAAGATCGACTTTAATGAGAAAAGGACAGATTTCTCCTTTGAAATGACGAAGAAGGTGATCAAATACGGAAAGGCATATTTTAAAGTGAAAGGTGGATACGGGGATGTTTACATCGATGGAAAGAAGATCGGATACACACCCATTCGTCCTCAGTCGCTTCCCGTCGGCAAGCACCGTATTCAGGTAAAGGCCGCTAGTTTTCAGGATATTGATAAATGGGTAACCGTGAAAGAGGGCGAGAACCGTTTTGTTATCCAAATGAAATCAGCATATGGATACCTCAGTATTAATTCCAAGCCATGGGGTAATATCTATCTCGACGGAAAGAAGATCGGAACAACACCCGTTAGCAAGAAGAAGATCATGGCGGGAAAATATACACTCGAATTGAGAAACCCCAAATGTGAGCCGTACACGGAAGAGATCGTTGTAAAGAACGGCGAGACATTAAAGAAGAATTTTAAGCTTATTTTTAAATAATGGGAAATTCATTCCAGCATCTCACCGGTTTTTTCATCACATTTGAAGGCCCGGAAGGATGCGGCAAATCGACACAGATATCACTATTTACATCATACCTTAAGACGCTTGATATAGGATTCGAACTTACCAGAGAACCCGGCGGGACCTCCATAGGCGAAAGTATCAGAAAGATCCTTCTGGACCCCGGCAATAAGGCGATGAATCCGATAGCCGAGGCGTATCTTTACGCCGCTTCACGCGCTCAGCATGTGAATGAAAAAATACTACCTCTCTTAGAAAAGGGAATAAATGTGATCTCTGACAGATACCTTGACTCCTCTTTAATATATCAAGGCGTAGGCAGGGGTATAGGAATGGAAAGGGTGATGAAGATCAATGAAGAGGCGGTCGCGAAGGTAATACCCGGCCTCTGTTTTGTGATCATGGTCCGCCCTGAGATCGGTTTGAAGAGAGCAAAGGAGACCAGCCGTACCGACGGCTATGAGAAGGGCGACCGTTTAGAGCAGGAAAAACGGGATTTCCACAATGCCATATATCAAGGCTTTAAACAGCTTCCGGAATTTCGAAAGGACATTGTGCTTATTGACGGGGAGAGAAGTATTGAGGAGGTCCATGCTGAGATAAAGTGGATCTTTTCGGAGAAATATAATGTTTGATACGATCATCTCACATGATCATATCAAGAACTTCGTCATGAAAGAATTGAAAGAGGACCGCATACCGAACGGCTTCCTTTTTACCGGCCCTCAGGGCGTGGGTAAACACCTTTTTGCTGATGAATTGGCCAAAATACTGAATTGCACGGGGAATGAGCCGCCATGCGGGAGCTGCTCCAATTGCAAGGTATTGGAGGCCGGCGAACATCCCGATATCGTTACAATCGACCCGAAAGCAAATCTGAAGTTAGAAGCATCAAAAAAGAGCTCTGATACCGTGAAGTTCAGGGATCTTATCGATAAGATCATTAGTGACTCGATCTTCCGCCCTTCACTTGGCGCGAAGAAAGTAGTGATCATAGATGATGCCGGCGACCTGTCGGTCCCGGCGATGAACAATCTCCTGAAGATACTTGAGGAGCCGCCGGAATATATGGTAATGATACTTATCTCAACATCAGAGAGGAATGTGCTTCCCACCATAAGATCAAGAACGCAGCAGCTGAGGTTTAAAAGATTGTCCGCCAGTAGTATTAAGGAATTCATAGGTAGCGGTAAAGAAGAAGCCGACGAGGGCTCGCTGAAGATGTGCAACGGCAGTCTCGGCCGGTATTATGACCTTTCGCAGGAGCAATTTGAAAAGTTCTTCAGAATAACGACTCAGATCTTAACTACAGTGAAAAGCGCAAGGCATGTGTGGGACATCAATAAGGTAGCCGCCGAGATCATTAAGAAAGAGTTCAAGACAAAAACCAGGCAATACTATGATGAATTCCGCCATTATCTGGATTTCCTTAAGCGTCTCTGTGAATTTACTTTGGTCAAAGGTGATCTGGAGACAAAGGAATTCAACAGATTCTACGATGCTGTTTCAGCAATAAATGTTTCTTCAAAGCGAAAGATGGGCGAAGACCCGATGTTCCGTCTCGATGTTTCAGGAAAAGTAGCCAAGGCGATCGAAATCGCACGGTCCGCGAGCTTCAGATATGTTAACTTCGAATTACTTCTCTCCGAGTTCATCCGCAACTTAGGAACGGCCTTCCGTGGAATTAGCTGATCTTCATGTTGACACTCCTTTAAATGATGCTCCGGTAATAAACGCCGCTTCTTTAGCTGAGTTCGAATCCCTGATAATCAATTTCGCCTTCTGTTTTCTTAAGCCCATATCGCTCGCGTCGATGAGTAAAACGATCTCCGTTTTTCAAAAATCTGTCCCCGGCATGCATCCGCATCTGTTTCCCATATATTCGATAGAAGGACTCGGGGAATTTGATAATGTTGAGGATGTGCTGTACTTAATTGACGAGTATGATATGAGTGTGGTATCTCTGAGCTGGAATAAGGATTCTCTTTTCGGAGGCGGCTGTTTCGGGGCCGAAGCAGGCGGGCTGACATCCATGGGAGATGCGCTTCTGAATGAGCTCGCGAAGAGAAATACCGTTGTCGATATATCCCATGCTTCTCCCAAGCTTGCGGACGATATACTGAGGGATTATTCACGAGTGATCGCCACGCATTCCAATGCCCATCATATCATGCCCCACGAAAGGAATCTCAGGGACGGACTTATCAGGCATACCGCGCTTTCCGGAGGGTTAATAGGCGTAAATTTTTATAGAAAATTCATTGCTGAGAACGGCACGCTTTCCGACCTCTTGAGGCATATAGAACATATAATAGCCGTTGCTGGAGAAAACTGTATCGCGCTGGGGTCCGATCTTGATGGAATGGATGACGGGGTGATATCCGAGCCTTCGGGCTTCAAAGGGCTCTATGACGCGGTTGTTAAAGGCTTTTCGGAGTCTATTGCCAAAAAATTGTTCTTTGAGAACGTGAAAAAATATTTCTCTATAAGTACATGAATATTGGGCATAAATTATTTATTTTCAAAAACTTCCCAAAACCCCTTGATTTTGTGTGAATAATCGGTATAATGTTTAATTGTTCTTTGAAATTTATAAGAGATCCCCGCGATGAGTTTTAGTCGCAGAAGGCAGATCCCCGCGGGCATCTCACTACTTCAAATATTTTGTTGAAAATACTTGACAATACATTAGTTTTTTGCTAAAATCATTTTTTGTGAAAAACTTTGCTCTTTTACTCAATGTGGAAGGTGAGGGTTGTGAAACTCGGATCCTTGAAAAAAACACAAAACATCAATTTACTTTAAACACTGAGAGTTTGATCCTGGCTCAGAACTAACGCTGGCGGTATGCATAATACATGCAAGTCAAAGTGAAAGCCTTCGGGCAATTAGCTTGGCGAACGGGTGAGTAACACGTGAGCAACCTGCCTTAAAGATCGGCATAAACTTCGGAAACGAAGGGTAATTCCGGATAAAATCCAGATTCGCATGTTTCTGGATTAAAGGTGGCCTCTACTTGTAAGCTACCACTTTAAGATGGACTCGCGGCCTATCAGTTTGTTGGCGGGGTAACGGCCCACCAAGACTATAACGGGTAGCCGGCCTGAGAGGGTGTTCGGTCACATGGGCACTGAGACACGGGCCTGACTCCTACGGGAGGCAGCAGTGGGGAATTTTGCGCAATGGGCGAAAGCCTGACG
>JAGLWT010000126.1 GCA_023133295.1 bacterium
GCTCTTTTTCTGTCTTCTGCGTTACAAGTGCTCTGATTTAAAATACGCTGACAATGGAATGTTTAGATTTGAGGCAATTCCAACGAATAATGAGTGTTGTGTACCCTTGGTGGTACATAAGTGAAGGGTGAGGAAGGAATTGAACAAAGATGATATTCCCTTCGGGCTAAAGCTCTTTTCCTGTCTTCTGCGTTGCTCGTCGCTTACATACCTCTGTAGGTATGCGGCGTTCCTCGCACCTTGAATCCGTAACAAAATAGCTTTAGCCATTGTTACCGTATTTTGAATCAGATCACTATAGTCACTTACATACCGCAGTGGGTATGCGGCATTCCTCGCTCCTTGAATACGACACAAAATAGTTTCAGCCATTGTTCATTTATTTATGGATCAGAGCACTCTAGCAAAGATGGATCAAAACTCCATTAAATAATATATTATTTTCTTTTTGAACATCATGAAATGATGTGAGAAAAACATATGTTAATAATGAAAAGATGGATTCCCTGCTTCCGCGGGAATGACGAAAAATAGTGAATAGTGAACAATGAATATTTGGAGATGGTATTTACTCTACTCTGCACTAACCTCGAACCTCTAGCCTCCATCCTCTATTTATGGATCAGAACACTGAAGTGCTCTGAATCATAAATCAAAGCTCCTTAAGAATAGACCTTAATTCCTTATCTTCTATGTCTCTATCCGCAGTTTGAAGAAATTCTCGAAGATCAATACCGGTACTTTCCATATAGAGCGATGCCTGGAGGCCCATCTCAAATCGGTCCAGATCCTTGACTAAAGCTCCTTCAGGAGTCCTTCTGTATTCAAAGTCCTTCCATAATTCAAATAGTTCGGACCCATTCTGAAGTTTTGACAGTATCTTTTCCACTTCCTCTTCCTCTATCGCGCTTTTAGATTCATGCGGAAATTCATCACGGGGAGTGATATCCCCCAATACGGTTTCTCCCAATTCGTGAATGAGGGCGATCTTCATCGCCTTCTCCTGATCAAGTCCCCTCTCTTTGGCGACAAGCATGGCAAGCAGGGCCACGCCGAAGGTATGGCTTGCGACATCCTCACTGTCGGGAACCCCCAGTAGCTTCCAGCCTCTTCGGGGAAGGTCTTTCAAAGTAAGGGCACGTAGAACCAATTCTAATATCTCTTTCATGCGAAATTATAGCATATAATTTCAAATGAAAGAAGTACGGGAAGGGTAAAGATTGTTCAAAAGTTCAAAGGTTCAAGGTTATGCTTCGCGGAGCACAAGCGACAAGTGCGCAAGGCACAAATGGAGAGTAGAATAAGAGAAATTGCCATCTGATTTTTCCACGTCACACGTGAGACATCACACATGACACGTGCAAGGGATGGATTCTTCAGTCGCTACCGCTCTTTCAGAATGACAAATATGATACTTATCGGTCTCACAATTAGCCATTTGTTATTTTCCCTTCTCCACCTACAACCTTATCACCCTATCAACTTATCATCGAATACTAGGCTAGCTCAAGATAGAAGAAGAATTCAACGCCGAAATCTCCTTCGCTTTTAATAAATAGTTTTGATCCATGTTCTCTTAAGATCTTTTGGGAAATATACAGTCCTAAACCGGTTCCCGGAAATTTCCTATCGAGGCCGCCGCCGGACTGGTAGAATTTTTCAAAGATCTTCTTCTGCTCTTCCTTGGGGATCGCAATAGCATCGTCTTCCACCGAGAGACGCACCCGGCCGCCCTTTTCATCAATGATATTCACTGATATGGCGTTTCCGGTTTCAGTAAACTTCAAGGCATTCAAAAGGAGGTTTTCAAGAACTATCGATATCTGAGAGGGATTCCCCTTGATCTCAATGTCCGCAAGAGTCGCCTTGAAGATGCGGCCTTCCTTTTCACATACTTCACTGAATTCTTCAGCAAGCGGGTTGAATATTTCTATGGCCGAGAAATTCTCCATGGTTACCGTTTCATGTTCTTTATCAAGTTCACCCATATTAAAAAGGTCGCTTACGGTATTAAAAAGCCTTCTTACATTCTTTTCCATAGTACTGAGGCGCTTCTGGCTTCTGGAGTCCTGAAGGCGGTCATCATTTTTGAGAAGGTCCACATATCCGCTTAAAATCGTGATCGGTGTCTTCAGCTCATGTGAGATATTTGAAACATATTCTGTTTTTAAAAGATCGGCATCCTTTAATTTTTTCACAGAGCTGTCCAGCATTTTATTTTTTATCTCGATATCTCGTTTGAACTCTTCAAGTTTATACATCTGCCGAACACTTTTCTCAAATTCCAGATTTCTCAATATCGCAAGAAGATAAATAATTACAATTGTAACACCGACCCTCGGCAGGGAAAATAAGAGTTGATCCTTATCGGGTGTAAAATTTGACAGGACAATACCAATTGACACAATAGATGCAATAAGGAAAATGATGATGTCGACCGGAGGAATGATCAATAACGCCAGGATAACCATTAGAGTCAGAACATAGGCATAACAAACATAACCGAAATAGAGCAGTTCATTTATTTGAAGGAATGTAATACCAAGCATTGATACAAAGATCACAATAAAAAAGAAGTTTCTATTGTAATTTATCTTATTTCTAAAGATATAGATCGGTAGATACAGAAAAAAAAGGATCAAACTGGAAATGAGAAGAAATATCCGGGACGGACCGGGACCTTGGAAGGACATATTTATTGACCATTGAACAAATAAGATCACGGAAAAAAACAAGATAAGAAGAGTAGTTTTTCTGATCGAGATTTCATTTCTCTTACAGCGTTCTTTGTGTATCAACTTACGGATCAGGATCTTCTCCGAATCGGTATTCAACTTAATCCTTCCTCGGCAGCTCTCAGGTCAAAATAGAAAGTACTTCCCTTCTTTTCCTGACTTATCAGGCAGAGGCTGGACTTATGCTTCTCCGCGATCTGTCTTGCGATATACAGGCCGAGGCCGGTTCCTCCGTATTTTCTGGAAAGGCCGCCTTCCGCCTGATAGAATTTATCAAAGATGCGGCCTTTGTCTTTCTCGGAAATGCCGATACCCTGATCGATCACCGAGATGCGCACTTTTTTGCCATTGGACTCAGCCTTAATGAGAATTTCAGAACCTTCATGCGAATATTTCACCGCATTGATCAATAAATTCTCTATAAGCACCGAAATATCTCCGCAATTACCCATCACATATCTGTCATCGGAAACAAGTAAATTCAATTCTCTTTTATTCTCAAGGAAGAAATCACGATAATCATCTCTGATCTGAGAAAATAATATATCCAGGGAAAAAGGCTCCATGGAAGTTGCCTTATCAATGTTATCGACGCGTGAAAAATTAAAAAGATCGGTCACGGTATCATAAAGACGCTTCACATTGCGGTCCATGGTATCCAGGCGGCGCGAAGCCGGATCGGAACGGATCTCTTCATCATTCTTGAGCAGTTCCAGATTTCCCATTAAAATAGTGATCGGCGTTTTGAGCTCATGAGAAATATTTGAAATATAGTCCGTTCTCTGCGCATTCATCTCCTCGATCTTCTCAATAGATTCATCAAGCACCTTGTTCTTAATAAGAAGCTTGCGATTAAGATCTTTAACCTCTTCCTGCGCGATCACGCGTTTGCCCAAATTTCGGAAGCGCATCGAAGTAAAGAGCACGCCAAGGGATATGCTCACGGTGCCGTTAATAATATTTCCAAGTATGTGATCCGGCGCGGGTTGGAATAAGAACACCATCGCAGTAAAGATCAGTATCATGGAGACTCCCATAAATATAGCGTCCTGAGGAACAAAGATCAAGGAAATGTGGAGAAGCAGGACCGCTACGATAAATACCGTAACATCTCCGGATGTGTGAAATTCTTGCAGCTGTATTAAAATAATGGCAATGAAGGTTGCTGTTATGATAACACGCAATGTATTTCTGACATTTTTTATATACTTTTTCAAAAAATAGAAGCCGCCGTAAATGACGGCAATAATAAGATGGCCGATCGCAATGACATTACCCGGGAAAACTATTATGTCCCTGACAATAATATCGATAATAAGAAGTATAGAGAATATTAGAAATATTGGAAGCGCAAAGCTCTCAAGAGATCGGCGATTGAGAATCCGCCTTTCTTCCTCGATCCTTTCTGAGATATTTACCTGCGGTTTTTCCAAATTTTCCATATTGTATTCTATCACATTTTTGCCGAGAGGCAAAGAAAATCACGATAATATTTTTCTTCTGCTGGCTGAAACAATGTACGCGTGAAGTGGAGAATATCGTTCAAAAGTTAAGCTTCGCAGTGGACCCAGGGACAAGTGGACCCAGTGGAACAGGGGGGAAGGGACAAGGAAAAAGTGGGTAAGGAAAAGAGAAGCACATCCGTAACCGGAAAATCGTTATTTCGTTTACAGCATTTAAATTGTCCGTTAAAATAGTATAACGCCGGAACGAAGTAAGATATGGGACATGTCGTACGCCAAGCTTCGCAGTGCACAAGAGCACAAGTCACAAGTGGAACAAGTAGAGAAGGGAATAAGAATAATTGACACGTTCCGTCATCCCCGACCCGATCGGGGATCCAGGCATCATCCCTCTGCAACAACCTTTTAGCCTCTACCCACTTCACACGTGACACATCACACCTCACACTTCGTTCGTGCCGAACGACCGTCTGTCCCGATGTAAAAGTTCCAAGCGTAGAGTTGAAAATTGCGGAGCAATACGAGTGATCTGATTCATAAATACAGTAACAATGGCAGATGCTATTTCGTTCCGTATTCAAGGCGCGAGGAACGCCGCATACCCCCACTGCGGTATGTAAGCAACGAGCCAACACAGAAGACGGAAAAAGAGCTTCAGCCCAAAGGGAATGTCATCTTTGGTCAATTTATTCCTTTCTCTTCGCTTATGTACCACAAAAGGGTACATCGCACTCATTGTTCGTTGGAATTGACTCAAATCTAAACATTCCATTGTCACCGTATTTATGAATCAGACCACCAGACTCTACGCCTCGTTAAAACTACATGTGCAAATCAACACATAATATTGAATCCAAATGTAACAATAGCCTCAAACCTCGTTCCTAATTATTTCTTGTTATCGTGGTTCCCGCCTTGCCTTGTACTGCGCGGCTAAGGTTCTCAGGATTTGTAATTATCGCCCTCTTTCCGCCCGCTTCGAGATAATCGATAACTGCCTTGATCTTGGGAAGCATCGAACCCGGAGCGAAATGCCCGGCCGCCATATATTCCTTGGCCTGCTCCACTGTGATATGATCCAGTTCCTTCTGATCAGGTTTTCCGAAATTGAGGGCAACCTTCTCCACCGCGGTTGCGACAATAAAAACATCAGCCTGAATATTGCCCGCCAGAAGTGCGCTTGCATTGTCCTTGTCAATAACCGCTGCGACACCGGTGATATCACCCTTTTCATCTTTTATCACCGGAATACCACCGCCGCCAACACAGACTACGATAAAATTTTCATCAAGCAGTTTCTTTATTGCGTTTATCTCAATGATCTCCACCGGCAGAGGAGAAGCCACAATCCTTCGGTATCCCCTTCCGGCATCCTCAACTACTGCCCATCCAAGATTTTTCTTCTCTTCGATCTCTTCTTTTGTATAGAAGGGACCGATGGGTTTGCTTGGATTCTTGAAAGCATCGTCATCTTTATCCACCAGCACCTGAGTAACCAGAGTTACTGCTTGTCGGTCTGTTATGCCTTTTTTACGAAGAATATTCCCAACGGCACGCTGAAGGGCGTAACCGATCGCGCCTTGGGTATCCGCACCACAGGCATCCAGAGGAACTGAGTGAAGCTGTTTTGATGCTATCTCAGCTCTCAGAAGGATAAAGCCGACCTGTGGGCCGTTCCCATGGGTAATGACCACATCATGGCCTGCCTTTATAAGCTCGGTAATATGATCTGCTGTCTCCATAATACAATCGAACTGGTCCGCAACGGTCTGATGCTGTTTATCTTTGATCAGAGAGTTCCCGCCTATAGCTATTACTATCCTACTCATCATTTACTCCTACTCACCCATTGTAAGCGCCATAATGGCCTTCTGAGCATGGAGTCGATTCTCGGCTATGTCAACACATATAGACCTTTTTCCCGAAGCTACCTCATCGCTAACCTCATGGCCTCTGTCAATAGGCATAGGATGCGAGAACAGCCCATTATCGGTAAGTTTCATCTTTTCTTCATCACAGATCCAGTCAGTGTACGGAAGTGCTTTTTTAACCTCGTCCTCTTTGTGAAATTCACCATCATGATATGCATCAGCACTCATCCAGTTTCTGGAATATACCACATGAGCATCTTCATATGCTTCAGCGGGATCGTGGCTGATAGAGAAATCCATTCCGTTCTCAGCGCAGTTCTTTTTTGTCCACTCACAGACCTGAGGGTCAAGGTCATACCCTTTCGGGTAGGCAACTCGGACATTCATTCCCATCCTTGAACAGATGAGCATGGATTCCTGAACACTGCAATGAGATCTTGCCAGAGCACCATGGCCCCAGACATGAACTATGGTTTTTCCCTTCAGCTCTTTACCGAGATGGGCTCTGTATCCTTGAACATCCGCAATTCCCTGGCAGGGATGATATTTGTCATGTGCCATACTTATAATAGGAATGTCAGAATATTCAGCATACTCGCGGATAAGGTCATCGCCTTCTCCGTAAGCGCCTATCTTGGCTTCAAGTATTCTGATACCGAGTCCGACACCGTATCTTGACATGACATTGGCGGCGTCTTCAATTGTCTCGCCGGCTGATGTAGCGGTTTTAAGCCTCATGGATTTCGGCTCCAGAAAGAGGGCATGCCCCCCAAGTTCCGTAGCAGCGATCTCAAATGACTGCCTTGTCCTTACTGAAGGATTGTAAAAGAACATCAGAAAGCTTCTGTTTTTCAGAACAACTGCATATTTATCAGAAAATCTTTCTTTCTTCATATCCTCAGCCAGCTCAAGTGTCTGGATGAGCTCTTCTTTTGTCCATTCCTGTGTAGTTATCAAATGCTTGCCGTAAAGGTTTGATCTTGCCATATCTATTCTCCTTAAAGCCTTCCGCCCATGAGAAGAGCCATTATGGCCTTGTGGGCGTGAAGCCGGTTCTCGGCCTCATCAATAACAACAGATTTCGAGCCGTCAATAACTTCATCTGAAACTTCCTGACCGCGATCCGCTGGTAGGCAATGCATATAGACAGCATTCTGATCTGTAAGGTCCATCTGCTTTTGAGTTGTCATCCAATTCGTTGCAGCATTATTGAGTTTTTCCGCTTCATCGTGATTTTTTTGCTTAATGGTCTTTCCTGATTCATCGGTATAGGTGAAGCACGGAACAGAGCCCCATGATTTCGGATAGACTACATCAGCGCCTTTGAATCCCTCTTCAAAATCATTGGTGATCTTGAATGAGCCCTTATACTGCTTGGAGAATTTCTTTGTAGCGGCGATCACATCAGGGTCCAACTCAAAGCCTGCCGGATGCGCAAGAGTTACATTGGCACCCATTTTTGCAGCAGCCATGATGACACTCTGAGGCACTGCTCTGGGTTTTTCAATAGAACCGGAATAGGCCCAGGACATAGTGATGTTCAGTCCCTTGAATCCGCCGAATTTCTCCTTGATGGTGATCATATCGGCAAGAGCCTGCGTAGGATGGTATTTATCACATTCCATGTTAATAATGGGATTATTCGAATATTCAGCAAATTCCTTGATCGTAGCATTGGCAAAGCCGTAGATCCATTGTGCGGGAGGACCATACATCCTGATAGAGAGGGCATCTCCAACCCTGTCAAGCATCTCGGCAACATCTTTTATTCTTTCGGTCTTATAAGGAATATCGTATCCCTTTCTTGCGGGCATATAAGTCTTGCCTGGGTCCAGCTCAACATAGTAGCCTCCAAGCTGCTGAATGCCGGCTGCAAATGTGCTTCTTGTTCTCAATGATTGATTAAAGAACATTGAAAAGAGCGTCTTTCCCTTAAGTATATAACTCGTATCCTCTCCCATCAGGTATTTTCTCTTGAGATAGAGAGCTACATCGATCATTGTTTCCCATTCTTCTTTTGTGTAGTCGAGCTCTGCATCGATCCAGTCTCGACCTCTAAATAAATTCGTTTTCATATAACCTCCATTATTATTTTTAAAACATTATTTTTTCTAAATGATACGGTCCGCAATACAGCGCCGTCACTTTGCTTTGATATAAACATCCTATAGTTTCTGAATTTTGACTTGTTTCGTATTTCATACTTTTTAAGGGTAATATTATAATAAAATAAGCAATAAAAATCAAGCGAAAATCAATAACCTCCGATATTTTCTGAAATAATTCTGACATTAGACTCTAATTTGATAAGAAGCCCGACTGAAATGGTGCAGCATCCTTAGGAAATCACAACAAAATAGGGAAGATACGGTGACTGCTTCTTACTTCAAGCCATGAATTGGAAAATTCAGTTCTTCTCCGTTTGAGTTGATACAATTTGCTGTAATTCGGCGTTATCAGAGAAGGTAATCGCAATTATATTAAGGCTTGATAAAGCCTTTACGAAAACATCATCATACAAGTTGCCTTTTGTCATTCTGAAGGAGTTTAAGACGACTGAAGAATCCAGATAAGGGATGGATCCTTCGGCGATGCCTCAGGATGACAGCTCCAGAATATATCCAATGCATGATTGTTAAAACCTCTTAGATTTCAAAGATTTACCAACTTTTTGGGAGAAGAACCGAAAATTCCAAGCGAAATCCGGGGGCGGCCGTTCTGAGCCGCCCCCGAAGGGATCATTTGATCAATGCGAATTTACAGGTCACCGTTTCTTCAGCGCCCTTGAAGACGATAAGATATACGCCTGATGCATAATCTTCCAGTTTGGATTTTGAAAGATCGTAGCGGTTAGTGTAACCCCCGCTGCCCAATTGCGGACTCTGTGTATCATCAAAGTCAACAAGTGAAATATCAAGCAATTCGCCGGAAACGGAGTATATCAAGATCTCTTCAACCGCCCACTTTGTTTCAAAGGAAAGCGGTGCTGTAAGATCAACGGCATAATAAGGATTAGGATAGACCACGACATCGCCGAGATCATCAGAAACAACCGATGCCTTTGAGGCAATTGCGTAAATGCCCAGTGAATATACCTCGGCGCTGACACAACCGCCTATG
Organism: bacterium; assembly: GCA_023133295.1. Classification (GTDB taxonomy): domain Bacteria; phylum AUK180; class AUK180; order AUK180; family AUK180; genus JAGLWT01. Next base: position 9,190 of record JAGLWT010000126.1, read on the forward strand.
CTATCCAACTCCACCTTTGATGCGAGCTCTTCCCAATCGCCCATCACTTCATTGTAATAAAGGAGTTTCAATGAGGAAGTCAAGCGGTCTTTCAGCTCTTCATTCATAAAGTGGATCGAAACCACAGCATTTATCATGGCATCATCATTGCCGGCTGATGAGAATTTCCTGGATTCTCCAATATATTCATAATTTCCCATGATCTCGGGAATATGTATCGGTGATTCGATGGTAAGCGAGCTCAGATATCCACCCTCAGTAATATCCATCGATGAGAGCGAATAATCCTGTACCCTGAGTCCGGATTTTGTGAATCCCTGAGTGATCTGATGATTGATCACATTCAAAGAGTATATGCCTCCAGAATCACGGCTGGTATAGATAAACTGATCACCGCCAGCGGGAGCCCATTTCATGAAGCCTTCATTATAAGGATTCGCTTCAAGAACAGATCCATCGGATTGCGAGCCGTCCACAGCTTCGTAATAGGCATCAAAGTTGGCGGAAGCGAATTCAGCATCCGGATCTGTCCAGAAATCAACATTTGAGAATGCATTGTTCTGATCGATCACATATGAGACCTGAGTACCGTCAACCGAAATACTCGGAGACCAGCATGGCTCGGAATACCCCGATATGAGCTCAACATCTGAATTGACCCATGAAGATACGGTATTGACCGCCGCAATATAGGATTGAATATTACTGATCACATAGATATCACTGTTCGTAACACCTTCACCCGCATGCCTTCTTACAAAGGTGATCGCGGTATTGTCCGGAGCCCATTTCGGCTGCAATAATTTATCTGAGACGGCATAGGTGTCGGTATAAGTTCCCGAGGTCAATTCTGTGAGTTTGATCAGACTGACATCAGTATTTCTGATAGTTACAGGATCATATGCCCACAATTCACCCGAAATGGAACATATAACTCTCTCTGTGCCGCCGAATTGATTGGCAGAACTTCCCCAATGCGGATCACACCATCTGCCCCAGTTGCTGGTAAATTCAGAAACAGGCTCCATAAGAACCGATGCTTCGCCTCCTGTTTTTGAGATCCTCCTGATCTGAGTATATCCGCCGCCATCAGCAGTAAAGATAAAGTATGCTCCGTTGGGAGAGAATGAGAACTGGCCGGCATGAGAAACATTGTCCGCATCTACAGTAACCTGCATTGCGTCCGTTCCATCACGGTTCTGTTTCCAAATATTGGATTTACCCGTCAACTTATTATAAACGATATAAGCGACCTTGGTTCCATCCTTTGACCATTCAGGGAACAAAATAGGATTATCACCCTCAAGAAGAGGAGTAGGCGCTATAAAGGTCGTTAATTTATGAGAATCGGTAACAGGATGGAAATATGCGTCCTGCATTGCTCCGATGATCTCAATGGTATACTCAACGCCCGGTGTGAGTGCTACACAACTAAAATAACCGGTAGTGATATCACCGCTGAATGTCAAGACCGTCAAACTCACCTCATTGGCGGGAGTGGCGGTTTCATAAAGGAGGTATTTCGCGACATCATCGGCGGTCGCCATATCAACCTCATGAGTAAAGGAGAATTCGATCCGTATCAATGACGGGGCCATGGCATAGTAGAAACCGAATGGGAAGTTTGAAGTTCCCGGCGTACCATAGGATGAATCCGGCGGATTCCACTGTGTGGTCTCATTGCCCCATGAACTCTGCTCATCGGAACAAGCCATGATATCTTCCTTTGTGATCGAATATCCCTGATCGAACCATGCCGAAGTGTAGATCAGCATGTCGATCGTATCACCGGCCGCGTCCTTCAGGATCACCTCGTCGCCGGAATTTCCCAAAGCAAATGCGCCCGGGCCGCCTGTGGCTCTATTATAAACAAAATCCACTGCTACATAATCATTCAAGATCAGATTATCAGTAGCGCCCAGGACCAGATAGTCATAGGCGGGAACCGACGGACACCCCGCGGGGATCGTATAAGTATCAATGCCGGTGTCAGATAGGCTCCATCCCACAATAGAGATGGGACTGGCGGTAGGATTGTAAAGCTCTATCCACTCACCCTCTTCATTGGTGATCTCCGCGCGCGGATATATCATGATCTCACTGATCATTACGGTGTCGCCTATGGGCAGACATTCTTCCGGGATCGCGAACTTCTCATTCGAATATGGACTCTCAAACGGGTCCTTATCCGTATCATAACTGGTCACCACATAATAATAGGTAACTCCGTTGATAAGGCCGCTATCAGAATATTGCGAGACCACTGTAGTATTCACCTCTGAATACGGGCCGCCCGATTCAGTAGAACTGTAGATAACATAATGATCTACACCGGCAACATCAGACCAGTCGATAAAGACATAGTTATTCCCGCCCACACAAGTAATAAGAAGCGGTGTAATGGGAGGATTCGGCATGTAAACCGCGACCTCGTCCGTGCCTTCTGTTTCCAGAACATTACAATTATAGGTAGCGATCATATAATAATTGGTCTCGCCTTTGATAACTGAGTAATCATCGTATGCAAGTGTCTGAAGATCCGTTTCGATCAGCGTTGAAGCATTTATTGTGAAAGGCGTTTCCGTTGAACGGTACACCGAATAGAAGATCCGGTCAGGATTCTCCGCATCGATGGCAGCGTCCCAGCTAACCGAGATATGGTCCCCATTCTCGATTCCGGCAACATTTGAGATCCCGGATACCGCCCAATCGGGAGCTGTTACATCACTGTAATTACAAAGATCATTGCTTTCATTCCAAGTAGGTTCCTGTTCGGTAAATCCGGCGGAAGCCCAATCATAGCCGTTATTAGTACCGCCGGTGCCGTTGGGAACCCGCTGCGCGGTGTTTCCTGCAGTGAATGTATGGCCGAAATCAGAGGCCTGATCGACCCTTATCCCAGAGGCGTCATAAAGATAAACATTATCCCCCGAAATAACGACATCAGCCATGGGAGTTCCGGCATCCCGTGTAAATACAAGATAACTGTCCGCAGTAACCGTTCCGGAAAGGGTGCCTATGTCTCCGACCGAATCATCAGCGTCGGTAAAGAGCCATCCGGTAACATCAATGTCACCGCCGGTGGGATTATAGAGTTCCAGAACATTTGTATCGGATCCCGCATCCTTCATATACTCGTTGATAACAACGGAAGTTCCCAGTGAAACCGCCGGAGCGTCATTGACGCTGCCGAAGGTAGGGGTGGTATCCCTGTTCCAATCATCCGCATCATTGCCTGTTGTAGCAACTCTTGCTGTTGAATAACCGGTATAAGCGATGGGAGCGCCTCCCTCAACACCGTATGCGACCTGATCGATCGTGGTCACGCCTATCGTCATCACAATAGTATTGCCGAGATTTGACAAGCCTATATTATCAGGGAAGAAGGTCAGGTATTCACCTGGTTCTATGTATGATCTTCCGGTAACTACATCGACCTCATCCACGCCTGTATATGATTCAATATCCACGGAACAGAGATTGAATGTGTCAATACCCGATGTATTGTAGATCTCAATGCGTTCTGTGCCTTTGGCTGAGAACTCATTGATGAGTATATCGCCAAACCCGGGATCAGAAAATTTAGAGGTAGGCGTACCGGATATCTCAATTGTATTTGTATCTTCATTGCCTCTGGAATCTTCAGCCCTCACAACGAAATAATACTGAGTGCCGTTCTCAAGGCCGGTAATTAGATAACTCAGAGAATAAGTTGAATATGAAACAGAAGCAAAGTTCTGACCGGCTGACGCGGTGGACATATATACATTGTACATGATCGGCGTCGAAGTATCGGTCGCCGTATTCCATGCCAGCTCAAGTTCGCCGCCCAATTGCGTATCGGTCACGCTCTGTATCCCAGCGAAAACAGGAGGAGTAAGGTCCGGTGGCCCGGTGGTATCATTGTAAAGCTCCACAAACTCATATTCGTATGAGGAAGCGTCGGAATATTCATTTACTATAACGCCGGCATTGGAAGAAGCGCCGACCCCGCTTCCCGGTGTCGCGGAAGTAGATGCGGTCATCGTCCAGCTTGTGGTGTCACCAGCGGGATCTCCCGGATTTGTCCTTTCCACAGTATTGTTCACGCTCAATGTTTTTGCAGAGGGTCCGTCCTGGGAAACATCACTATCATTCAGAAGTTCGAAATATTCATCTCCGTTGATCAAGGGCATTGAATTCGACGAATTCACATAGATCACATCTGAAGCAAGCGTAACTCCCCAGAAGGTCTCAAATGCTGTCTTGTCCGCATTTCTGCCGACAACAAGGTATCCGCCTTCCGGTATGATAATACCATTGGGAATAGTGTATGTATTAGTAGAACTGTACTGAACGATCTTCCATCCCGAAACATCTATATCATTTTGTGACGGGACATCAGGAACTGCGGAAAGCTGATTGGAATTGGCACTGACCGCGGGATATTTCTCCGCGTCATAATTGACAACGACATAATAGTATGTGGTGCCATTGGTCAATCCTGTCTGCTCATATGAATTAGCGGTCGTGGAATGGATAAGTGTATAAGGGCCGCCGTCAAATGTAGAATAGTAAACCCTGTACTCATCAGATCCGGTAACCGAAGACCAGGTCAAGCCAACTAAGGTATCGCCGCCATTTGCGGTAAGTAATGTGGGCGCCTGGGCGGGATCGGTAGGAATGCCGAAATCCTCATCTGAATTTGAAGTTTGAAGAGCGGCGCAATTATAGGCTTGAACGATATAATAATAAGTACTACCGTTCGTCAAGCCCGTATCATTATATGCCAATGTCGAAATATTTGTATCTATCAGTGTAGCCGCATCGACCGTAAATCCGGTCTCGGTGCTTCTATACAATGCATACTTGATATAATCGCCATTCTCCGGATCGGTGGCAGCATCCCAGGATATATCCAGTGTCCCGCCGCTTTGAGCGTCGGCCACGGCGATATTTGAACCGGAGGCCCATACAGGAGCAGTTACATCGCCGGTATCGCATCCTGCGCCGCAATTCATCGTATGCGAACCAAGGTAGCTTGTAGTATCTATTGCATAACCGT
>JAGLWT010000127.1 GCA_023133295.1 bacterium
GTGTGGGGGAGAAGCAGAGAAAAGAAAATAGAAGAAGGAGGATTCCTAGGTTACGGGGTCACTTATTAATAATTGTCAACTGTCAATTGTCCATTGTTAATTTCTTTTATTCCCCTCTGCACTTGTGCCTTGTCCCTTCCCCCCTGTTCCACTGGGTCCACTTGTACCTGGGTCCACTGCGCAGCGTGTTGCTTGTGCTCTGCGAAGCGTCATTCTTCATTTCCCAACTAACCTCCAACCTCTAGCCTCTAACCTCAAATCTCATCTCATCTTTTTCTTGATCTTCGCCCAGGTATCTCTGAGTGTTACCACTCTGTTGAATACGAGATTGTCAGCTGAAGAATCTTTGATATCAACGCAGAAATATCCCAGCCGTTCGAATTGGCACACTGTTCCGGGGTCAATCTCCTTTGCGCCGGACTCCGCATAAGTATCTTCCAGCACTTTCAGTGAATCAGGGTTCAGATTTATCGTGAAGTCCTGTCCTTCTTCAGTATCATCAGGGTTCAGCGTAGTGAAAAGATTTTTGTAAAGCCTTACCGTGGATCTGACCGCATGCTTAGCGGAAACCCAGTGCAGTGTCGCCTTTGATTTTCTGCCGTCGGGGGCGTTCCCGCCCTTTGTTTCGGGATCATAGGTACAGTGAAGCTCTTTGATCCCGCCATTATCATCCTTTATTACTTCATTGCAGGTAATAAAATAGGCATTTCTGAAGCGCAGCTCCCTTCCCGGCGCCATACGGTAGAACTTCTTCATCGGCTCTTCCATAAAATCTTCCTGTTCAATATAGAGCTCTCTGGAAAACGGGATCTTCCGAAGGCCCAACTCCGGTTTTTCCGGATTGATCTGTGATTCCAGGATCTCTTCCTTATCTTCAGGATAATTTGTGATTATGATCTTCAATGGGTTTAGTACTGCCATGATCCTTGGAGCTTGCCGATTCAATTGCTCTCTCACAAAGAACTCAAGGTATTCAATATCAACGGTGCTATTGCTTTTGCTTACGCCGATATGTGAAGAGAATTCTCTTATGGCCTCCGGTGGAAAACCCCTTCTTCTCATCCCTGAGATTGTCGGCATCCGCGGGTCGTCCCATCCGGACACATGCTTTCCTTCAACAAGCTTCAGAAGCTTTCTTTTACTCATGATGGTATATGTCATATTCAGTCTTGCGAATTCTATCTGTTGCGGGTGATGTATACCCAAATTATCCAGAAACCAGTCGTAAAGAGGCCTGTGGTCCTCAAATTCAAGTGTGCAGATGGAATGAGTGATCCCCTCGATCGAATCCTCCAAACCATGTGCCCAGTCGTACATTGGGTATATGCACCACTTATCGCCGGTGCGATGATGCGATTCGTGCAGGATCCGGTAAAGCACAGGATCACGCATATTCATATTCGGAGAGGTCATATCTATCTTCGCTCTCAGGGTTTTTTCTCCATTGGCGAACTCTCCGCCTTTCATTTTTTCAAAGAGCTCAAGATTATCTTCAATGCTTCTGCCCCTGTTCGGACTTTCCTTTCCGGGAGTTGTTAATGTGCCTCGGAATTCCCTTATCTGTTCGGGAGTAAGGTCGTCAACATATGCGAGCCCCTTTTTTATGAGGTCGATAGCGTATTGATGGAATTGTTCAAAATAATCCGAGGCGAAATACAGGCGGTCTTCCCAATCGAAGCCCAGCCATTTCACATCTTCTTTGATCGACTTCACATATTCGACTTCTTCTTTACTCGGATTGGTGTCGTCAAATCTCAGATTACACTTCCCGCCATATTGCTTGGCAAAGCCGAAATTGATATTGATCGATTTCGCGTGGCCGATATGTAGATAACCGTTCGGCTCGGGTGGAAATCTAGTCTGCACCTTTCCATCGTATTTATTGGTTTTATTGTGCTTTTCGATTATCGCTTCAATGAAATTTTGCCCTTCTCTTCTTTCTGTTTCCTCGTTCATATCTTCTCCATTGCTTTATTTTACCTTATTTCCGGGGATTTGCAATTATTTAGGGCCGATATCTGGTGCCGGTGGTTGAAAAGTTGAATATTGGTGATTTGAGGCGAATATATAAGGATGTAAGATAAATAGAGAGAAACTTTGTTTCTATTCTCCTTCCTGCATCCGCTCGCCGGGAGCCCGGCAGCGCCGGGCGACCAAC
>JAGLWT010000128.1 GCA_023133295.1 bacterium
CGGTGAGCGGATGCGGGAAGGAAATCAAGAAGTGGAAAGTGTCATCCAGAGGGAGTTGGCGACCGTGGGACCCAGTTGTATTTCATCCCGTCTCGTTCCCACTTTGCACCTCACACTTCACACTTTCATTTGCACTTGTCCCATATCTTGTTTGGGTACGGAGTAAAATGATCGTAACAAAAGAATTAATGGTTTGAGCGAAATATCGGCTTACCAGTTACTTTAGGCGGCTCTATTTCTATAAAATCCGTACTCCCATCATGATCTAACACTAAGAATCCCCACTTATCCGGACGGGAGATCTCCAATATCCTGCCGAAAGGATCCACTATCACCGCCCAACCGCGATTTATGGCCCTGATCACCCAGACATTTGATTCCACAGCGCGGAAGACCGATGTGGAAATCCCTGATACCGGGCCGGCGCTGTATCCGTACCATCCGTCATTTGATATATTCGCGATCACCTTGCTGCCCTTCATTGACGCGGAACGGACAAGGCCGCCAAATCCTATTTCATAGCATATGGGTGTGTAAACTAATACGCCGTTTATGATAAAAGAGTTGATCTGCTCTGATGGCGCAAAGTTCATATATTGGCCGTATAATGAATTAAATACCGGCCATTTCTTCATGGGGAAGTATTCTCCGAAAGGAACCAGATGATTCTTCGAGTAGATCCCTGCCACATCGCCGGAGATGTTAATGTGAACTGCTGAATTGTAATAATTCTCCTGCGAACGGGTAAGAGCGCCGAATATAACCGCTGTTGAATTCACAGATGATAACAAGCTGACCTTTCTGAATTCATAAGAATATTCATTCAGGACAAAAGGGAATGAGGTCTCTGACCACACCACCGCGTCCACCTCTTGCTCAGATAAAAACGCTTCGGTGGGAGAAAGATGATAGCCGAGAAAAACGGTCAGGTCATCTGTTCTTTTGTCTTCAGGTTCAAATGAGGTTTGTAAAGCAGCGATACGGAGTCCTGGAGAGGGAGCTTTCCAATTGAAAAATCCCAACGGTGAAAAATATATGAGAAGCAGGCATCCCATAATGACCCACTTCCTCTTATGCTTCATTGCCGCGGCTGAGGCAAGTGCGACGATAAAAAATCCCACCCCGTATACGGTGAAGAAACGCGCCGGCAGAATAAGAAACGGTACACGGAAAAGCGCGTAGCCCAAATGATTGAAGGGAAAGCCAGAAATAAAACTACCTCTTATGAGTTCAAGGACAAGCCAGAACAAAGGCGCAAGAATATATTTTAATTTGGAAAATCTTCTGAGCAGGACAATAAAGAGCAGATTGTAAAGGGCAAGATATGCGGAAAGAAGGATCACGGCAAGCAGGGAAAGGACTATATTCAATCCTCCGAAATAATGTATTGTGTGAGACAACCAACTGTATAAGAATATGTTCACCACAATGCTTCCAAGAAAGAAATAAACAGGCCTGATCTTATCTGCGGATCTAACAGCGAAGTATATGAAAAGGAATGGGAAGGCAGCTTGAACGATCAAGGGGTATTTAATTAAAAGGTTAGGAAAGGAGAAGAGATAAAAGAAAAGAGAGAGAATGACCGCGGAGATATAAGGCTTACTATTTGATCTTCTTAAGAAATTCAAGGGAGGGTTCATTATTTATTATTGAGTTCTTCAAAACATTCGATAATTTCTTTCTTATGCTGAACCAATTTTCATCGGGGGGCTCCAATACCAATTCAACGCCCCGAAGTACCTCTCCGCCTGCATGACTTTCGGAGATGGGAAGGTACCCGGATTCCAGACACCATTGTCCAAGACGGTCGCCCGAATAGAACCAGTCAAGAAATATCTTCAGTGAAGGCCTCTTCTTTCGACTGGAATTCACATAGAGATTTCCCCCCGAAACAACGGAATAAGGTTTTCCGCCTTTTCCGGCGGGGTAATTGATCCGCCGCCAATTAAAATCGATCTTCTTCTCCATGAATCTTATTGAGACGATGGAAGAGAATATTATTGGGACCTTCCGTGATGTCCAAAGATCCTGAAAGGTATAGCCGCTTTTTATCAGTATATGCTTGTTCTTAAAATTATCGCGGATCATGTCCAATGCCTCAACAGCGGCCGGAGAAGAAAGGTCATTAAGGTCACCCCCAAGATTTAAAAGGAGATTCTCAAAGAACCAAACACCGAGATTATATGCCATAGCAGGACGCTTCCCATTAGAAAATGATGACAGAAAGGTATCAAAATATTCAATATCATTCAATGAGGCGATCTGCTTCGGCTGCAGCAGATCTTCATTTATGTAAAGCATCATTATGCTCTTATTAAACGGCAGGCCGAATTGTTTGCCGGAAAAGGAAGCGTCTTCTAATAATTTGGGGTGCAGGGTGGTCAGAAGTTCATCTGAGAGAATATCGCCGGCCATACCGATGCCTTCATGTGATATCTGGCTCAACCAGGATGAATACCCCAGAAAGATATCGGGATAATCAGAATTTTTGGAATCCAGATCCTCCAATTTTTTCAGAAGGGCGGAATAATTGCCCATAAAAACGGCTCTTACTTCTATATCAGAATGAGATAAATTAAAATCATTGATGACATCTTCTAATTTCGCCTGAAGGGGGCCCTCAAATACATGCCAGAAGTACAATTCGGTGGCGGCCGCCGGTATGATGAAAATGCCGATCATCAGAAATACCGTAAGATACTTCTTCATGAAAGAGCTCATATGATCCTCTTCATGGAGCGGAACCATTCAACCACGGCTCTTAAGTCCAGGATGGTAACATTCAGTCTATTATTGTGGGCCTCAACATCCCTTAAATACTTATTTAATAATTCTCCTGAATCCTTCCATTTTTTTGTAAATTCAACGCACTTATCATTCAAAATGACGGAATGATCTATTAACTTGCCGCCGGTTTGATTCGATTCGGCGATCTTCTCTTTGAGATCCCCCAGATCGGCGGTCAAGGAGTTCAGTAATTGATAAAGATTTTCAAAAGTTATCTTTATCTCGCCGGAAAGTTTCATTATTTCCTCATTCCTTTTAAAGAACCCTATAACCTCGCCCATTCGCTTTTTCCCCTCATCACTCTCCTGATATATCTGCCTCAATTCCTCTCCGATAACTATGAATTCATCCGCGACATCGCCCTTTTTGATCGCCTCAAGCTGAATATTGAGATACACAAGTTTTATATTGTCAAAGATGGTGCTGTACTCTTTCTTGATCTGGTCCAATTTGATGAGATAATTGAATATTTCAGAAATAAAATCAAACATCCCTGAATATGCGCTGTACGCTGAGTTGAATTTATCCAATGCTTCAAAGAGTTTTTCCTCCAGAGACATCAAGTCCACTTCACCGAAAAGACCGACATCAGAGACTTCGGGATCAAATTCAAGAACAGGAAATTCAAAATCCAGGCCTTTCGGCTCAAGAAGCCTGATCTTCTTCAAGAGATCCCGCTCAAATTCATCAAAGCCTTCATTGAACCCCTTTATCGCATCGTTATACCTCTCTTCAATACTCTTCATTTCATCACGGCGCTGAAGAATTCCGTGAGCGAGGTCTTTAAGGTAGATAAAATCTTCAGGGTCGGTCTCGCCGGAAAGAGATGTAAGAAGAACGGTTATCTCCTCATTCACTTGTTCCAGTTTCGCCGCAAGATCTTTTCGGGCCTTCAAATGTACAAAGACCCAGAATATTGAACAAATAAAAAAGAAAACCCCGACTATCCGCACCCAAATAAGGGGAAAGATAGACAAGACGGTACCTATGCCTATAAGATAGAAGCCCAGTAACTCTTTGCCTTTAAAAAATTCGATTAATTTGCTATACAGGTTTTTAATATCCTACCTCCCATAAGTAAAGCCCATAGGGGTCCGCCACTATGGTCTTATTCCGCATTTCCTCTTTACTGTCTAAAAGTTCCTCGAGAAAGAGAGGCGACATCGCCCCTGATGCAGCCGAAAGAAGCGTTCCCATGATCCGGCGCACCATATTATACAGGAATCCATTCGCCGTGATCTCCGCGACGCAAGTGCGCCGGCGTACTTGAAGATCAAATGCCGAGATCTTTCTTACATGATTTGATACAGCCGGATTATTAGATGAATAATTTGTAAAATCATGTTCTCCCAGAAAATAGCGGCTTAACGATTCGAATAAATTCCAATCCACTTTGTTAAAGTCCACATAAGTTCTGTAAAGGCGTTTGAACGGAGAAAAACCGGCAGCATCATCCATGAAAAAGCGATAGGTTCTGAAAGTTGCCGACCTTCTGATGTCAATATAACTTCCAGGAAAATCCACTCGCCGAATTCGAACCGCATCGGGAAGGTGATCGTTCAACACAGAGACAAGCTTCTTCTCAGGGATACGCAAATCTGTGCTCACCGAGACCTTCTGGCCTCTGGCATGAACTCCCCTATCGGTTCTCCCCGCTGCTGACCACTTGTATTCAGTAAAGAGTTTGTTAAAGATCCTGGCAAATTCGCCCTGAACTGTTGGGACATCGTTTTGAATGCCCCAGCCATAATAAGCGCTGCCGTCATATTCAATCGTGAGAATAAAATTATCAGGAAAAACCGAGTTCATCAAGTTTATCGCCGACATCCTTATAATTCGGGTCCATTAAAAAGAGTTCTTTGAAATGCTTGATCGCCTGATCTTTATTTCCCACTTCCAATTCCAGGTCACCTAATTTATAAAGGATGATCTTCTTTTCCAGTCCATCTGTTAGATCGATCAGTTTCTTATATGATTGCAATGCGGGTTTCATCAAACCGATCTTCACAAAGCCCTCGCCCAGGATCTGAAGTATCTCGCTTCTCTCATCAACAGGTATCTCTTCACTCTGATATGGTATCCCCTTGATGACTTTCATCGATTCATCCGTATTGCCAAGGGAATAGTGACAGAATCCCGCATAGGCCATCGCTTTGTAGCGGAATGGTGATTCTGCAGATAAGATGTGAGAGAACTCCTCAAGGGCCTCGTCATATCTCTCTTCTTCGTAGAATTGTACCGCCATCGTCATTCTCACTTCACGGTTCTCACCCGCCATATCAGGTTCGTCATCAGTATCACTGACAGACGAATCTATCCCCCATGCTCCGTCCGCAGGCTCGTGATAACCGGCATCGTATTCATCTTCTGTGTCCTCGCTGCGCAATTGCTCGCTATAATCCGTATCTTCCGGCAAGTCAAGGCCTGCATTCTCATTTTCCGGGGAAACGGGGACCTCAGTTTCGGAGGAGGGTTCAACGCCCAGATCTATACCACCGAGTTCAATACTTCCTTCTTCGCTTTCAGCAAGCGCGGCATCTTCATATTCGGCAGCCGGAGCTTCCGGCGAGGGTGTCCCCATATCAAGGCCGATACCGGAATCCTGCATTTGATCAACACTTAAGGCAGTATCAGATTCCGCGAACTCATCATCCACATCTTCTTGAAAATGTATGTTTTCCGAAGAGAACTCATCCTTATCTTCAATTATTTGTTGCTTCATCAGCTCTTCTTTTTTCTTCTTCTGTCTCTTGAAGAAAAATACTAAAAATACAATAACCCCGACCAGTCCACCGGCTGCGGCGATGATAAGATACATATTCGCATTGATGAAGATATTGCTTTTCATTCCGGTAAGGCCCGGGAAATTGGGGGTCTTGGCATGCAGTTTGTTCCAGGCTTCTTTTGCGACACCCCATTTCTTGGCCTTCACGGCATCATCCATTTCGCGATAGAGATCCATCGAATAAGAATAATTCTTCATCGCCGTTTCAATTGCCTTATTGGTGCTGTTCAATTCAAATGCCTTCTCTAATTTTTCGTAACCCACAACAATACGGCCGCCGGCAAAATCCCTTTCTCCCTCTTCAAACAATGCCTTGGATTCTTTATAATCAGCGATCTTCTTTTTCAAATAGCTGCGCATTTCAGAGAGTTTTTCATATTCAGAGGATGTTGATTCAATTTCTAAAAGGATCTTTTTCGCTTCTTTCACCTCATCGTTTTCCAAGGCCTTCTGAAATGAATCATAAGAAATGGAAAGGAAGTTATCCACTATCTTTGAGAATTGCTCCGCTGAATCCTTGTAATCAGGATCAATATTAAGCACCTTCTTAAAATACACCGCGGCAAGATTAATATTATTCTGCTGAAGAAAAGCTGTGGCGATTTTGTAGAAATTTGTTTTTCTTGTCTCATTAAGAGAGTACATTATCTTGGCATTGTTCTTATTGTTCTCCACGACACTTCCCGTGCGAAAGGGGTCGCCTTTCTCATTGAAACAAAAGAGCTCGCCGATCTTTGATTCGATCTTATTCGGGTCAGTGAACATATAGAAATTGCCGTCCGTTGAATTCACGGCAATATCTACTATACCGTCAGCATCAAAATCCCCAACAAACGGCTGGGCTTTTATCTGCTGAGTTCCTTTGGTTATGAATTTATACCCCTGAAGAAGGGCTTTTGTTTTTGAATTATAAACCTCAATGATCCCGTTATCATTAGCAATGACGATATCTCCGTAAAGGTCTTGGTTGAAATCATAAATAGTGGGTGTCGAAGATACTTTACTGGTGGTCAGCGACCATAATTTTTTACCGGTCTCCCCGTTCAAACAGGTCACGACCCCTTTGTGGGTTGCGAAGATCACTTCCTCTATACCGTCCTTATTGATATCATCAACAGAAACCGCTCCCAAGATCGGGTCTTCTGTATTAAAATACCACAACTCCTTTCCATTTGAAGCATCCACACCGACGACCCGATATTCCTTAAAGGGGATGATGAGAATGGTCTTGGAGGAGGACCTCAGTACAGTTGGAGAAAAGAGAATGGGAGAGTTCTTCTTAGAATATGTCCAAAGATGTTTAAAATTAGCTCCGTTCAAAGCCGTGACCGAGCCTGAATCGGTACCGATAATAATATCCTTGACATAATCGCGGTTGATATCATGGACCAGCGGTGAATCCTTAACCGGGCGGCGATCAGCCACCATTGAATATTCATGCAGATCGATCTTCTTCTCAAAATTTCCCGTATGAAGGTCCACTAAAACCAGATTTTCATTTCTTGTTCCGAAAGCTATATAGTATTTATTTCTCTTCTGAAAAAGGCTCATTGGGCCGGTGATCTCATCATCGGATAAGGTGTTCGTCCAGATGATATAGTCATTGACCTTTATATCCTCCTTTTTTTCAATTACATCTTTATTTAGTTTAGAGTAATCAAAGACGACCAGCTTGCCGCTTTGACTGAACGCCAAAATTATATCTTCGGTACCATCCTTGTTCACATCAAAAATGAATGGCGGGATGTGCGTCTTCTCATTAAAGGGGATCTTAACAGCATAGAAAATGTCATTTTTCTCATTAATATACACTTCCCCGTTAGACGCCCAATTGGAAGACAACGCCGCATAGAAGCTTTTCATGGTCTCAGCGTTCAAAACGATCAACTCGCCCTCATCCGAGATCAAAGCGAATTCACTTATTGAATCGTAATCCATGTCACCGACCGAAGGGATCAGGCCTTGTTTGGAATTAACAGGGAATTTGTAACTTGCGGCATTGATCAGCAAAGCGCTGATCAGCACAAGCAAGAAACAAAGTGAAAATCTCAACATTTTATTCATCGAAAAAACTCCTATATTTTTTCTAAATAAGACGGCAGAATTCCTTTGCCTTCAAAGAAGCCCCCGCCAAAGGTGCCGTCGTATATATACTTCGTTCCGCAAAGAGAACTGATCTTCGGAAGTATGATCTCATAAACATCCATCGAATCCATTAGTTTTTTGATCTTCTCCAAGCCCTCGATGACCGGTATCGTCATATCCATTCCATTTTCAAGAAGGAACAAAGCTTTGCCTGCAAGAAGGTCCGCGCCGTTTCCACCAAAGAGTTCGCCTGCCTGGAAATACAGTTCTTGCGTATCATATCCATATTCTTTAAGACAGATGGGAATAAGAAGATGTCTGGTATAGTCCTTTTTCAGCTCCTCACTCACTCTGCAATAGGGACAGGAATGAGGGAGATTGGAGACCAGACATTTTGCGACAAGTTTCATTTGTAAATATACTCCTCATTGATGAATATCTCTCTTTTCTTGATCAGATCGGCTATTAATCTCTCATACTCATCATCTATCTTCGTCTTTAATATTTCTTTCCTGATATCTTCCCTGGCCTCTTCAAGGGGAATGAATTTCGAACTGACCTTTTTTTTCACCCAGAAGATGTGAAAGCCGAAGGAGGTCTGTATCGGTTCTGAGATCCTGTTCACTCTCTGTTTAAAGATCAGATTTTCCAACTCGGGCGGAAGGTCACCACGCTCGACCCAGCCTAAGCTTCCATACTTCGCCCGATAAACATCCGTATTGTATATCGCGGCAAATTCGTTAAACTTGTTCTTATCTTTATTAATCTCAGCATAGACCTTCCTGGCATCTTCCTTCTCCTTCAGAAGGATTTGAGATACAAGAACGGATTCCTTGGAAAAGAAACTATCCTGATGAGACATGTAGTATTTCTCTGTCTCTTCATCAGTTACATTGAGGTCTATCTTCTCTTTTAATTTGCGATTTATCACACAGATCTTTGAGATCCGGTCAATGACATCCGGGTCGATATCCCGATTATCTTCACTTCCCAGAACTGAAAGTACAGTATCAAGCTCTTCCTTCTCCTCACCCACCATGGCCTCAGATACCAGAATATCCACTATCATATTCAGCAGAAGTTTCCGCTTGACATTCGGAGGTAAGGTCAGTATGTCTTTGTCGGAATAGTACTCAATAAATCGGTCCTCAGTGATCTCTTTATCATCCACTCGGGCAATAACGATATTGCTTGGATTTTCGGATCGGCCGGAACATCCATTGAGAATAAAACTTGATAATATGAAAAATAATGAAAACAGAAAGGTTCTGAAAAATAAGGCCGGGATCGAATAATCTCGAATAAACCCTTTGTTCTTCAAACAAAAAAATAGCATTTTCCCTCTTTTGTATACATAAGTAGATAATTATATTCAATTATGCTAAATTTTTCAATATATTTCTCAAGGTTTTTAGGATATTTCCAGGAGGAAGACTGACTTTGACCTGATCTTTTCCTCTCTTCACATCTATCTTGAACATAGATTTAACACTGTGAAAGACCTTCTCAGCCGTGGCGGAAGACGATATGGTCAATACATTATTCTTGTATGAAACAGCTGAGATCTGATTCTCAAGCGCCTTGATCTTGATCCACTGATATTCAAAGAGTTCATTGACCTTCTCCGGTATGTTATTGTAAACCTCATACAGGCCTCGGCGAATGCTCTCCAATTTATCTTCCGAGCGGCAATTTACGATCTCAAGATAAAGACGCTGCCGTTCTATGTGCAGAGGGATAAATTCCTTTGGGATATAAGGCAGTACTCCGATATCAAGTTCGGTATCCATAAGGACTTCGCCTCTTTTCAATTTCTCTATCAGGCGGTTCAGTATCTTCAGATACATCCCCAAGCCGATATTTGCGACATTCCCGGACTGCTGAGCTCCAAAAATATTCCCGATACCTCTTATTTCAAGGTCCTTCATCGCAAGGCGGGAGCCGGAACCAAGATCCTGATATTCTCTAATGGCAGAGAGGCGTTTGACCGCATCCGGGGTCATACGTTCCAGAGAATCAACGAAGATATACGCATATGCCTGACGATGGGACCTGCCCACTCGACCGCGCAATTGATAGAGTTGAGACAGGCCGAAATTTTCACCGTTATTGATAATGATAGTGTTCACATTCGGCAGGTCTATCCCTATCTCAATGATGGTAGTGGAAAGAAGAAGGTCATAAAGGCCCCTTTGGAAGCTCTTCATTTTTTCCTCTATCTGGCCCGTGGACATCCTGCCGTGAAGGGTCAATATGCTTATAGAAGGTATGATCTCCTTGATCAGGGCCTTCATTCTTTCAAGTTCTTTTATATTATTGTGTACAAAAAAGATCTGTCCGCCCCGCTTGACCTCTTCAAGGATAGCGCTTTTCAGTACATCTCTATCAAATAGTGAGATGATGGTCTTCACGGAACGCCGTCCCGGAGGAGCTGTCTCTATTACCGAAAGGGGGCGGATGCGCGAAAGTGACATGTAAAGAGTTCTTGGAATAGGCGTCGCGCTCATAGTCAGGGCATCGATATCCTTCTTCAGGATCTTGATATTCTCCTTTGCCTTGACTCCAAAACGCTGCTCTTCGTCAATTATCAGAAGCCCGAGGTCCTTGAACTTAACATCCTTCGACAGAAGTCTGTGAGTTCCGATGAGTATATCCACGCCCCCGCGGGCGAGGTTTTTGACGACCTGCTTCGCTTCCGCAGTTGTCAACATCCTGGAGAGCATCGCGACAGAGATCCCATACCTCTCAAATCTATTGCGGAAAGTTATCAAATGCTGTTCGCAAAGTACCGTGGTCGGAGCAAGCACAGCGACCTGTTTCCCGTCGAACACCGCCTTGAAAGCGGCTCTCATAGCAACTTCCGTTTTGCCGAAGCCGACATCACCTACGAGGAGCCTATCCATGGGTTTCGCGGATTCCATATCCTTGGAGATCTCCTCTACTACCTTCTTCTGGTCTTCGGTATCCTCATATGCGAATGAATCGTAAAAATCCCGGTGCATATCCGAATCTCCCGAAAAAGAGAACCCTTGCGTGACCTCTCTTTCGGCATATAGCTTGGCAATGGACAGCAACATCCTTTCCAATCCCTGCACCGCGCGGGCTTTCTTCTTATCCCAGGCACCGGAGCGAAGCGAATCCAGCACGGGATGATAACCCCCGCCGGAAATATATTTATGCACCTTTGACAACTTGTCGATGGGAAGATAAAGCGTTTCCCTGTTTTTATACTCGATCACGAAAAAGTCACCCCAATGTGATGCGATCCGCCGATTCTCTATACCCCTGAACCTGCCAATGCCATAGTCCTCATGCACTATATAGTCGCCTGCGTTGATATTCTTTAATTCCTTATCCACTTGAGCCGTAGGGCCTCTTTGTACGGATGAGGACTCTCTTCTGCTCGAGAGCAGGTCCTTCTCGGAAACAAAGATCATGTTCTCTCTGGAGTAAACAAAGCCCGAAGAAACATCACCCTTGAAAAAATATATCTTCGGATTGGTTTTTATATTGAAAAGGACCTTGGAAACGATCTCTTTCAAAGGCCCTACACGATTAGGGTTCCTCACAAAAAACAAAATAACTTGTTCATCGGAAAGCCATTTCTCAAATGTACGGGCGAAGAGTTGTGTGTTATTTGCGAAATTTATCAAACCATAGGTAAGAAATTCCGTATTGTAGTCCAGGCTGCTTATCATTGAGAAGGTCTTCAATATGGTTCGCTTGGATGTGATCGATTCGAACCTCTCTATGGGTTCGTCTATCTTTCTTAGAAGTTTCTCCCCCATGAGAAAAGATAATCTTTCACGCGTTTTCTCAACATTATCCAGAACGGCAATATCATTTCTATTGAATCTCTGGTGAAGGTCCTCCTTCTTTTGGCACTCTATTTCTTCGGGAACCATGGAAAAATCGGATATCTCGCTTCCCTTTTCATGGGTTTCCGGATTGAAGCAATAGATGGCTTCGATCCGGTCATCAAGAAATTCTATCCTAAGAGGTTCATCTGACCCGTACGGAAAAATATCTACGGTGTCTCCCCGTATGCTGAACTCTCCCATCTCCCAAACGATCGATTTCTTAGTAAAACCGCTCTTTTTCAGATGTTCATAAAGCTGCTCTAATTGCAGCCGAGAACCTCTGGAAAGATGGAGTACGCTATTGAGGATTTTCCGCTTTGAAGGTATCTTGCGGAATACGAACTCAAAGGGCAGTATTATAAAACGCGGTTCGGCGGAGGAATAGAATTTGAAAAGCGACTCAACGCTTATTTGCCCCTGATCATCACCTGAAAGAAGAAGTATCTTGTCGTCATCAAATATCGAAGTGAGCATCTGATGATGCTTTTCCGCGACATATGGCGAGAAGGAAAAGTAATATGTGTTGAAGCGGAATCTCTTGAAAGACAGATAGGAAAAGAGAAGATTCAGCAAAGAAGAGTTTGATGAGATCCTCTGCGCAATATTGCCTTTTCTGTTATATATGGCGGCAAAGTCCTTGAAAGACCTTGTTGAAGTAAGTATTTTTTCAATGGTCATTCCCTGGGTTCTATATCCTTCACATAGATAAGCGGCTGATCTTCGTATTTCTTGAGCATCGGTGTATAGAGAATGCTGTAAACCTTTCCCCTCTCAAGCCTCGGGCCGAAACTTCCATTATAAAGAGATATTCCGAAGTACTTCTGCGAATTTTTTCCGAACTCCATAAAAAGGGATTTCCCGTCCTTTCCATACCTTCTGAAGTCCTCTAAAATAATATTGCGTTCAAGATAGGTAGGCGGCGGCATTTGCTTGCCGAAAGGGCCGCACATCTTAACAATATGCAAATGGTCCTTAGATACTTTTTCTACGGGCAAAAAATCATCATAAAAGAGCGATTCAGCCTCAAATTGCTTTTCAAATCCATTGAACCATTCTTCAAATCTTTCGATAAATGAAGGTATCTTCACGTTTTCTATGGTGAACCCGACAGCTTTTCCGTGGCCTCCGAAGGTTAAAAAGAGCTCTGGATTTTCTTCAAAGAATTTCAGAATATTTCCGTTCAAGAAACGCGAAGAACCGTAAAGCGGCGTATCCTGAATAAGGATGACCGTCGGGGCATCCAGATTCTTGGCCAATTGTGCCGCGATAGCCCCTTTTCTCGATTCAAATTTCTTGTCTACCAGCATAACACGCACATTACCGTTCGGATTCAATTCCCTGCCGATCTCCAATGCTTTTTTGGGCGTGGCTTCGGTAAAGGCCTTTCTCTTGAAAATATTCAATCTTTTGGAACGGAAGAAGCCGTCGATCTCCTCCATCTCTCCGGAGCGATGCTTTGAATTCAATACAGGGATCAATTTATCATATACATAAAATGAATTGATGAGATAGGCCGAGTACTTGGTGTCTCTCAGTATCTTTGAAAAATCGATATAATTGTCAATCTTCTTCATGAAAAGATAATTGATGCCGTCTATCATCATTCTATCGGAACATACGGTTATATAATAGATCAGAAGGGCCTCGTCCCTGGAAAAGGTCCTTAAATTATTTTCTTTTTTTAATATTTCCAGGAAAAGGCGGTATAATGCCTTCGTATCATTTTTCGCACGGTGAAAAGGGCCTCGGTAAAGATTCATGCTTTTGACGATATTGCCCAGAGAATATGAGCTCAGCCCCTTAAAAAATTTCCTTGACAAATTTACCGTGTCAATAAACTCATTTGTCAATACCGGAAGTCCGAAACGCTTAAAATGATTATTCAGAAAAGAAATATCGAAGTTAACATTATGCGCAACGACCGGGTGATCGGCGATAAAACCGTGAAGGACAGGGAAGAGTGCCCTAGGGGCTTTTCCTTTATTCTTCAGCAGACGATTATCGATTCTTGTAAGGGCAACTATCTCCTTGCTTAATTGTTTATCTGTGTGAACAAGGGAATTAAAACGGGAAACGACCTCGCCGCCGGTAACCTTCAACGCAGAGATCTCGATGATGTGATCGGTAGCCGGATCCATTCCGGTGGTCTCAACATCGAGAAGTATATAGGTGTTCTGGAAAACGGGATTGGCCGTCCTTTCCAGATGTCGCTTCAATAAATATACCATGCCGGCCGCAGAGGGATAGCCGCCGGTGTGAAAGTTTGGATTATAATAGATCACTCCGGGTACCTCATAATAATCCTGAAGGTGATGATCAATGACCAGAGTGGATATGCCTTCCTTTATAAGGGCTTCCAGGCCTTCCGAGGAATTCTGGCCCATATCAAGAAGTATGACCGCCTCATAGCCGTCGGATATGATCTTCTCCGCATCATCCTTTGTGAAAAGAGGGATCGGGCCCCAAAATTCCTTGTAAAATACATTTTGAGAATTTGAGAGTTCCGAGTTGATCAGGGCCATCAGCTTCATAGCGCCATAGCCGTCCAGATCGCGGTCATATATCACTGCGACCTTACTGTCATCCCCCAGCACCTCTTTCACGAATTCACCTGCCTGAACAACATGTGATACTGCTTCATATTCAAGATACAGGGGAAAATCCTTATCCCAGAAAGGAAGAATATTCTCCTTTTTCCGGCGCATATAGAAGGATACCACATCGCGCTCTATGGCATTCTTGAAGGAAAAATCCTCGACCTTCTTCTGATTAAGGGGGTATTTTTTCCACTTGATATCGTCAAAGAACATCTATGAACCCTTTAATAAATCCCCGGAATTTGTTTTCCGCCTTTTTACCGATCTGTATCACTTCTTCATGTGAAAGCTCTGTTTGCGACAGCCCCGTACCCAGATTAGTGCAAAGGGACAGTCCCAGAATGTCCATATCCAATTGCCGCGCCATGATGATCTCCGGGACCGTAGACATTCCTACAAGATCGGCGCCGAGAAGAGACACCATTCTCACTTCCGAAGGAGTTTCATAAGTCGGCCCTGTAAGAAAACAATAGGTCCCCTCTTTGAGGTCAATATCAAGATCACGCAATATGTTCTTTGCCTTTTCACGCATATCCGCATTGAAGGGAGCTGACATATCAATAAATCTCGGGCCGGTATCCGGCGGATGTCCGATCAGAGGATTATCCTGCACCAGATTGATATAATCCTTCAGGAAAACGAGATCGCCGGGAAGTATTTCTTTGTTGACCGAGCCGGCAGCATTGGTAAAGATCACTTTCGATATCTTCAAATGGTGCATAAGTCTTACGGGAAACGCGACTTCCCACATGGAGTACCCTTCATAATAATGGATACGGCCTTTGAAAAATGCGATATTTTTCCCCTTATATCTCTGAATGGAAAATACACCTCCATGGCCTTCCACTGTGGGGTGCGGGAAACCCGGAATATCTGTGAATTTGACGGAGAACAGCTCCTCAAATTCTGAATCGGTGATATTGATGCCGGAGCCCTGAACAATAGCAAGATCAATTTTCTCTGAAAATGAGTTTCTTATAAAGTCGGCCGCAGTGGCGGATTGCTTCACAGGGCACCCCCTATTTTACCTTTGACCGCTGCGACAAGGAGTTTGATGGTATTTTCAACATCCGTTGACGATATCATCTCGGATGGAGTATGAATATATCTTGTGGGGATAGATATTCCAATAGAGGGAATGCCTTTTTTCACCAATGACATGGTACCGGCATCCGTTCCGCCGTAAGGAAGTACTTCGAGCTGATACGGTATCTTATTTTTCTTCGCGATTGAAATGAAATGCTCTTTCAATTTAGGATGAGAGATCAGAGAAGCATCCATTATCTTGATGGCGGGGCCTGAATCCAGCCGCATATTGAGATATTTATTTTCTCTGGTATCATCAGAATCTGTCACATCCACGGCAATGGCAATATGCGGGGCGATGCCGAAAGCGCTTGTAGCGGCGCCGAGTCCGGAAAATTCCTCTTGAACGGTGAATACGAAATTCACGGTATCCTTCAGATCTACCGATGCCAGTTCTTTGATCACCTTGAGCAGAACATATACACCGATGCGGTCATCCAATGCCTTTGAGATGACCCTGCCGTTGGCGGCCTTGACCAGGTCGCGGGCAAAAACTCCGAAGGTGCCGATGGGAAGAAGCTTTTCCGCTTCCTTCCTGTCCTTTGCTCCGATATCGATGAAGAATTTATGCATTTCGATCTCCGGTTTCGGATGGGTCTTCTCTGATGAGATCACCCCCCAGGTTCCGTTTTCAAATTGCACACGATTCCCAAAAAGGCCTTCCTTATAAACAAAGCCTACCGGAGAGGCCTTGATAAAACCATCCTTGTCTATATATGTGGAGATCAATCCTATTTCATCCAGATGAGCAGCCAGAATGATCTTCTTTCCCGAATTGCCCAGGGTGACGCGAGTGGATCCATGTACATCCCTTTTTGTTTTCAATTTCATTGTCTTTAATTCTTGTGAAACAAGATCGGCAACGGCAACTTCACGGCCTGACGGGCCAAAAGCGCTCGTAAGCTTTTCCAGTAATTTAATATCCAAGGCCATCACTTTCCTCCATAGAGTTTTTTGAGCTTCAGCTGAAGAAGAGAAATCCCCTCTTCAAGCAGTTTTAAGGTGTTTTCCACATCCTTAATAAGAATCATTCCCACGGGGGCGTGTATGTATCTTACCGGAACGGAAACACAGATAGAAGGGATACCCGTTCTGTGTCTGAGCAAATAGAAGGTTTCTGTCCCGCCTGTAGCGGTCATCTTATATTGGAACGGGATGCTATTCATTCTAGCAACCTCTTCAAGTAATTTTTTTAATCCCGAATTACCGATAGACATTCTGTCCATCGCGGTTATCGCGGGGCCGTTGCCGCATATGGTCGAAGGGGAATTGTCAAGGCCTTCATCCGGAGAAGAATGCGAGGTGGTGCCTTCAACAGCAAACGCAAAATCACCCTTGATCATATGAAGAGCGGATTGTATTCCGCGGAGGCCGACCTCTTCCTGAACAGTAAATACACCTGTTATATCGATATCCCAATCCTTTTTCAGTATCTCTGAAATGATAAAGCATCCAATGCGGTCGTCCCAGGCCTTTCCTCTGATCCACCCGTTATCCGTTTTCTCGGGTACGGTGTAGAATGTGGCATAATCACCCAAGCTCACGAGCTTCGCTGCGCTTTGCTTGTCTTCGCATCCGATGAATATCCTGAGGTCCTTGACCTTGAGGACATCTTTTCCGCGTTTGAGGTGTACCGGCGGAGACATGATAACGCCACGAAGCCGGTTTTCTCCGATCTGTACTGCCTTCGAAGGGAGAAGACGAGAGTCTATGCCGCCGACTGTCCTGAAGGATAAGGTCCCGTCCTTATTTATCTTGGATATGAGGAAACCGACCTCATCCATGTGAGCGGAGAGGATGATACCGGGCCCCTTGATCTTTCCAGGCTTAATACCGATAAGAGAGCCAAGCGATGATTGTTTGAATTCAACTCCGTGCGGCTCCAGTTCGTCTCTTAAAAGGGCTGATACGGGCTCTTCATTCCCCGAAGGGCCAAAGGTAGCGGAGAGCTCCATCGCGAATTTCATTATTGCACTCCTTTAAAGTCCTGAATGAAGTATTTGATAAGGTCGGATATGCGCTTGAGAACATCCATTCTTACCGCTTCACCGGGAGAATGCATTGAGTACACCGGGAATGAGATCCCCACTGTAGCGTGATTGCCTGAAATAGAATACTGATAAGCATTTGTGCCCCTTACGGATTCTTCTATCTCGCGCACACATTTAATAGAATGTTCCTCCGCCAATTTCTCTAATTGATGATTATATTTCCTTGAATAATTCGGTCCGAACATCAATGCCAATGTATCCGACGGGAAGGTCCTGTCCTCATCTGCGCCTTTTTGTTTCGCGAAGGTGGCATCAATAACTATCGCCAGATCGATGATGTCATTGGCATCAGTGGAAGCGCCCCTTATCCCGACCTCTTCCTGAACGGTTGAACGGAAGATCACGGTGGGCACTGGATCAAAATTTTTCAGAAATTCCGCGATCTCAAGAAGTATCCAAAGGCCGCCCTTATTATCAATACCGGGGCCTACGAGAAAATCACCCGCGGTAAAGGGTTCGAAGGCGAAAAATATGGGGTCGCCGATATCAATAACCTTCAATAGCTCCTTACGGGTCATCGCGGGATCCAGAAGTATGTCCCGCAACGGAATGGGTTTGTCCTTTTCACCCGGAAGCATCAGATGCGGCGGTTTTGTCGCCGCGATCGCCGGAACCTCTTCCTTTCCAAGTATGGTGTATCTTCCGCCGGGAATTACATTCGGATCGATCCCTCCGATATTATGCACCCTGATAAATCCATTGTCCTCGATCTTCTTGACAACCATTCCAATCTGATCATAATGAGCATCCAAGAGTATCGTAAAGGGATATTTTCCTATCTTGCGGGCCTCGATATTGCCCAAAGGTGAAACATTTGTATCCAGGCCGGCGTCTATAAACCTTTTCACGAGGAATTCCTGTAAATTTTTCTCAAAACCCGATATCGACGGTTTCTGAAGCATTTCTTTAAGCAGTTCCATAATGAAAGCACTCCTTTGTTGATTATAGCACAATACCAGTATTTTTCAATCACAGATTCGATTGAAAAATAGGTACGAAGTGTGGAAGATTGTTCAAAAGTTGAAGGGTTGATAAATAACAAATAGAGATTGTAGAGTAGAAGTTCGAGTGTGGAGGTTGGTGCGGAGGAGAGATGAAACCTGTCCCCTTATTCCACTAGGACGCTTGGTCAGCTTCTTGTGCGTATGATATGGAAAGGAGGAAATATCATTAACATATTGGACTTTTGCTAAAATGTGATACAATGAGACATGAAGACCTTAGAGGAAATAAAGCGGATTTTGAAGAACCATAAACTTGTGATCTGATTCATAAATACAGTAACAATGGCTGAAGCTATTTTGTGCCGTATTCAAGGCGCGAGGAACGCCGCATACCCACAGCGGTATGTAAGCAACGAGCAACGCAGAAGACGGAAAAAGAGCTTCAGCCCGAAGGGAATATTATCTTTGGTCAAT